>JAHBXY010000170.1 GCA_019636275.1 Planctomycetota bacterium
CTCGGCGCGCGCGGGCGGGACCGGCGGCGCCTCCTGTGCCGCGGGCGCCTCCTGCGCCGCGGACGACTCCTGCGCCGCGGGCGACTCCTGCGCCGCGGGCGACTCCTGCGCCACAGGCGCCTCGGCGACGGGCGCCTCGGCGACGGGCGCCTCGGCGACGGGCTCGGAGACCGGCGCCGGCTCCTCGTCGGCCGCCGCCTCCGTCTCCGGGACCGGAGGGCTGTCGGTCAGCGCGTCCGGCGGCGGCTCGTCGGCCGCGTCCTGGTCAACCGCGGACGCGGCGTTCGGGTCCGCCGACGGCTCGGCATCCGCGCTCGTGGCCCCCGCCGCGTCGCTGACCGCCTCGCCGGACGCCGGCGCGCCCTCGCCCCGCTGGAGCCTCTCCGTCGCGCGGCGGCGCAGGCGATCGAGGCGCGACCGCAGGCCGCCCTCCGCCTCGGCCACACCATCGACGAGGCGGACGACCTCGGGCAGGTCGCCGTTCATGTAGGCGTCGAGCGCCCGATGGTAGGCGGCCTCGCCCGCGCCGCCGGCCTCCGCCGCCGGGGCCTCGCCCTCGGGCGAGGCGGCCGCGGGCTCGGGGCTCGCCTCGGGCGCCCCGTGGGCGACCTCATCGACGGTGGCTCCGTCGACCGTGCGATCCTCCGACGTCATGAGGCGTCCTCTCGGAGACTTGGCCAGGTTCCGGGCGAGGCGTCGCGCGACCCCCCCGGGGGTCGGGCCGGGGCAGTATAGCGCCGGGGGCGCGCCGGGGCGAATCCCCGCGGAGGCGACCAAAACGAAAGGCGGCGACCCCTCGGGTCGCCGCCCATCGTCTCGTCCGAGCCCCGGCCGGGGGAGACCCTACCGCGGGGGCGCCGGCGGTGGCGTCGCGCCCGCCGGCGCGCGCTGGTCCTCGAGGATCTGCAGGCTGCGCATGCAGGCCTTGAAGAGGATCTCCAGCCCGCTGAACTCCCGCTCGTCCGCGTAGGCGGCGAAGAAGTAGGTCTTCTTGTCGCGGAAGCTCACCTGCCGCAGGCTGAAGACGGTGCGCTCGCCGCGCGTGGTCGACGTGAGCAGCTCCTGGTCGAACCCGCCGCGGGCGGGCTTCAGGCGGCCGCTCTCGCGCACCTCGAACTTGTTGCCGTCGCCCAGGCCCAGGCGGGCGATCTCGCGCTGCACCCAGCCGGCCTGCGTCTCGGTCGACTCCTTCGGCAGCGAGGGCACGGCGAAGACGTGGATCCGTGCCCGGTAGCCGTCGACGCCGGCCTGGTCCGACGTGAAGATGATGATCCCGTCCTCGTTGCTCGAGCTCCAGCCGTCGGGCTTGCGCACCTCGAAGTCGCTCGTCTGCACGGGCACGGGGCTGAGCTTGCCGCGGGGGCCGTCGAAGCCCTCGAACACGAGCACGTCGTGGCCCTCGGTCGCGGAGCGGCGGCGGATGCGCCACTTCTCGAGGCTCGGCATCCACTTCGAGTCGATGTTCTCGTTCTCGTACTTCTCCCAGTAGGCGTCGGTCGGCTCGTCCGCGTCGCGGTCGTACCAGCGGATGCGGAACTTGGGGATCTTGATCTCGCCGCGGTCGGTGCGCTCCTTGTAGGGCCAGCGCATGATCAGCTCTTCCTGCGTGTCCTCGTCGGCCCGGATGCGGCCGATGAGCACCTCGCCGTTCTTGAGCACGATCACGCCGGCCTCGCTCGGCGCGGCGGCGGCCACGACGCCGATGGCCACCAGGGTGGCGCCCACGGACAGCTTCACGCGACGCTTCACTGACCACCTCCCGCCGGGACGCCGACGGCGGCCTTGGCCGGCGCCGAGGGCACGTCCTTCGGCTGGACGCCGAACGCCTTCGCCTCGCTGAGGATCACCATCTCGAGCAGCTTCTTGCGGGCGACCTCGTTGGGGTCGACCTCCGTGATGATCGTCGGCGCGATGACGACCTCCTCCGGCTCGAGCCAGGGCATGAGCGGCCGCAGGCCCGGGAACTCCTTGGCGATCTGCTCGCCGAAGAAGCCCACCGCCATGGCAGCGACGATCAGGAGCGTGAGGAGGATCGGCCAGAGCCTCATGCCGCCGCCCACCTCGGTGAGCTTGGGCGGGGGGGCGATGACCGGCTTCTTCTCCGCCGTCGACTCGGGCGGGAGGATCCGCTTGGTCGTGATCCGCCGGATGATGCTCTCCGCGTCCTGCTGCGAGATCGTCTTGGGCTGGTCGGGGTCCTCCTGCCCGTAGTCGTCGGCCCCGTACTCCTCGGCCGGCGCCTCCTCGGTCGCCGTCCCGCCGTGGGCCATGCTCTCGAAGTAGGAGGCGTCGGTGTCGGCCGACGCGGCGGAGTCATAGCCCTCGTAGTCGCCGTATCCGGCCGCCGCCTCGCCCTCAGGCGCGCCGTAGGGGTCGGCGTAAGGATCGGCGTAAGGATCGGCCTGCTGGTCCTGGACCTCCGAGTCCAGGAAGTCGCGGGCCGAGTAGGACTCGTGCGCGTCCTGCGGGGGCAGGGCGGGCAGCGCCTCCTCGTCGGCGGCGCCGCCGAGGTACCCGTCGACCTCCTCGCCGTCGGGCGGGGGCGCTTTCGACCCCTGGTCTCCGCCGAGATAGGCCACCGGCTCGTCGGACATTCCGCCTTCCTTCCTCCAGGATCGTCCGCTCCGGCGCTCGGCCGGAGGGGCCCCCGTCAGCCGAGGGCTCGTGCGGGAGCGGGATCGTAGACACCCCGCCCCTGCCTGACAAGGATCGCCCGGGGGCCGGCACCCGGCCCTAAGCGGGCGATCGTCAACGTGTTGAACCTCCCCGGCGCGCCGCGCACGCCCGAGGAGACGCGTTTTGTACTTGAAGTCTCCGGCGCCGCTCCGAAAAATCCCCAGCAGCCCTGGTGTCGGGCGGGCGGCGACGTGATGGTCGCCGGGGGGAACACATGAGCCAGCTGTCCTGCAAGGCGTGCAAGAAGCCCATGGGCTTCGTCTACGACGTCGTCGAGCGCGAGACCGCGTTCGTCCTCTGGGAGTGCCCGTGCGGGCACAAGGAGCTCGAGCGCAAGCCCGCGAGCCAGAGCCCGGTGAGCCGCCCGGCGGTCGCCGCCCTCGCCGCGGTCGCCGTCGGCGAGTCGTAGCGCTTCCGCGTCGACGTCCATCGCCTCGACGTCCATCGGCGTCGGCCCCGTCCAGACGCACCACCGCGCCCGGCCCCGCGCCGGGCGCCGTCGTGTACGCGCTCCGGCATGGATTACGGGCCAGTCCCGCGCCGCGTTACGCCGTCACAGGTAACTTCCGCGGCAAGGCTTACGCGCACGCCTTCACCCATCCCGGGCGCCGGCGCCCCCACCCTGCGGGGGTGAGCTACCCTGGGCGCTCGCTGAACCCACCCCCGTCCTTGGGGCCGAGATGCCACGAACCTGCCCGCTCGCGCGGTCGACCGCGCTGCCCACGACGCTCGCCGGGAGCGCGACGCTCCTGCTCCTCCTGACCGGCTGCGCCGGCGGTCCGCCGCCCGAGCGGGACCCCGCCACGGGGCGGCGGGTCACCCGGGCCGAGGAGAAGAAGCCCGACCCGGCGATCGCCCGCGCCATGAGGGCCATGGAGACCGGCGACGTGGTCACGGCCCGGCGCGAGCTCGAGGCGCACCTCGCCGACGAGCCGAACGACGCGCAGGCGCGCTACGTCCTGGCGCGGGCCCTCTCCGCGCAGGGCGAGCTGCGCGCCGCGCGCCGCGAGGTCGAGCGCGCGCTCGACAAGGACAGGAACAACGCCCTGGCCTGGGCCCTCCTGGCGCAGGTCTCGGAGCAGATGGGCGAGCACCGCCGCGCGCTCCAGGCCTACGGCCGGGTGCACGAGCTCGTCCCCGAGTCGCTCGACCCGCTCCACGGCATGGCCCGCTGCCTCCTCTACACCGGCCAGGCGGAGAGCGCGCTGGCGACCCTCTCGGCCGCGCGCGAGCGACCGGTGAAGGACCCGGCGACCGAGTACCTGGCCTTCCACGCGCTGCGCCGCCTGGGCCGCTCCGAGCAGGCCGAGGGGGTCGGCCGCGCCTACCTCGAGCTCGTGCAGGGCCGCGGCCCCGACGAGCGCGCCGCCCAGGCCGACAACCTCAGCGAGGTGCGCCGCTGGCTCGAGCAGCGCAGCGAGCCGCTCGACCAGGAGACGCGCCGCGTGATGGTCGACGCCGTGCGCGCGGCGATCCGCCTGCGCATGCCCGGCGCGGCCGACCCCGAGGACGAGGTGCTGGCCCAGGGCCCGCCGCGCCTGTTCTCGTTCGACGAGCGGCCGGTGTTCGTCACCGTCTACGCCTCGACTGCGACGGGCGGCGGCAGGGTCTTCCGCGGGCGCGGCCGTGGCAAGAACCTGGCCGCCGCCCTCAAGGGGGCGGTCCAGGGGGTCCTCGAGCGGCCCGGCTACACGCCGATCGCCGTGAAGGACGCGGCGGTCCAGGTCGAGGTCGGCCACACGCTCGAGCCCGTGCAGCTCCTCACCGGCCGAACGGGCGAGCTCGAGACCGACCCGCCCCTGCGCCGCGGCGTGCACGGCCTGGCCCTGCGCGTCGACCGCCAGGAGGCCTACTGCCTCCCGTCGGAGCCGCTCACGGCGGCCCTGGTCGACCTGCCGGCCATGCTCTCGCACGCCACGCGCAGCGCGGGCCTGTCGGCCGAGGCCTGGCAGGGCGCGCCCAGCGCCTTCCGCTTCGAGACCGACGCCTGGCTCTCGCCCGCCCCCGGGGTCGCCGCCGTGCGCCTCGAGCGCGGCGAGCCCGCGCCGCTGCCGCAGGGCCTGCCCGGCGAGCTGCGCGACGCGGCGCAGGCCGGCGCCCGCTGGCTGACCACGCAGCTCCGGCCCGAGCCGGAGGCGCCCGAGGGCGGCGAGGGCGGCGAGGCGCAGCCCCGACGCGCCCCGACGGGCGGGACGCTCCTCGCGCGCAGCCACGACCCGACCGGCCGCACGATCGACGCCGAGGAGGCCGGCCCGGCCGAGGCCGCGCGCGTGGCCCTGGCCTGCGCCTGGGCCCACGTCGAGTCGAACGACCCGGTGCTGCTCTCGGCGGCCGAGCACCTCGTCCGGCAGCTCCAGCCGCTCCTGCCCGCGGCCGCCGGCGGCCAGGCGCCCGGCCCGGCGCACGACGACCCGGCCGCCCAGGCGACCCTCGAGGCCGCGACGCTGGCGACGATCGTCCAGCTCGCCGCGCAGGGGCGGGGCCCGGGCGCCGAGGCGACGCGCCCGCTGGCAGCGCGGCTGCACGCGACGGCGACGCCGGCCACGCGCGCCATGGCCCTGCTCGGCGTGCTCGCCCAGCCCGAGCCCGAGCGCGCGGCGCTGCTCGACCTCGCCGGGATCGCCCGCGAGGACCCGCGCGACCCGCTCACCGTCCAGGCCCTCGTGGCCCTCGACGCCGTCCTGCCCGAGGCCGGCGCCGGCGACCGCGCCCTGGCCTGGGGCCGCGCCCAGCTCGCCGGGCTGCCGCTCGGCGAGGACGTCGACGCGGTGACCCGCGCCCGCCGACTGGCGGCCCTGGCCCGCGTCGCCCGGCTGGCGGCACGGCGCGCGCACCCCGACGCCGAGGCCCTGCGCGCGCGGACGCTCGACGAGGCCCGGGTCCTCCTCGCCCTGCAGCTCGCCCCCCGGCACCGCCACTTCGTGCGCAACGCCGGTCTCGCCCTCGGCGGCTTCCGCGCCCACCCGAGCCGCGCCGAGCTCCGCCCCGGGGTCACGGCGGAGTGCGTGCTCGCGCTGATCGCCTGCTCCGACCTGCTCGAGAACTAGGGCGGCCGAGATCAACGTGACGTGAAGCGTCACGCGCCCACCTTCACGTAGCCGGCCACCGAGGCGCGCACGCGCCCGGCGAGCTCGAGGCGCCCCAGCGCGGTCATCACGTCGTCGACCCCGAGGGTCGTCGCCGCGGCCACCCGCTCGAGCGGCCGCGGCTCGCGCACCGTCAGCGCGCCGAGCACGCGCGCCGACACGGCGTCGAGCCCGGCCGGCGCCGGCGGCGCGTCGTCCTCGGTCCGCTCGCACAGGAGCGCGCCCAGGCCGTCGTCGCGGAGGCCGACGCCGAAGAGGACGTCGAGGACGTCGGCCGCCGACTCGACGAGGTGCGCGCCCTCGCGCAGCAGCCGGTTCGGGCCGCGCGAGAGCGGCTCGAGGACCGAGCCGGGCACGGCGAACAGCTCGCGCCCGAGCTGCATGCCGAGGTCGGCCGTGATCAGGGCCCCGCTGCGCGGCCCCGCCTCGACCACGACCACGCCGAGCGACAGGGCGGCGACGATCCGGTTGCGCTGCGGGAAGGTGTGCCGCGACGGCGCGGCGTCGGGCTCGAGCTCGCTCACGACGGCGCCCGCCTGCGCGATCCGCTCGGCGAGCCCGGCGTGCTGCGCCGGGTAGGGGTTGGCCACCCCCGAGCCCAGGACGGCGATCGTCCGGCCGCCGGCGGCGAGCGCCCCCTCGTGCGCGGCGCGGTCGACGCCCCGCGCCAGGCCGCTCACGACCGTGACGCCCGCGTGGGCCAGGTCGGCCGCGAGCGCGCGCGCGACCTCGACGCCGGCCGGCGTCGCGCGCCGCGCGCCGACGATCGCCACGGCCCGGGCGTCGTCCGGGGTGATCGCGCCGCGAACGGAGAGCGTCACCGGCGGGTCGTGCAGCGCGAGGAGGGCCTCGGGGTAGCCGGGCAACCCGGCGCCCAGGAGCGTGGCGCCGAGCGCCCGCACGCGGGCGAGCTCCGCCTGGCCCCGGCGGGCGAGCGCCGGGTCGGCCAGCGCGTGGAGGATCCGGGGCGGGACGCCGCGCGCCTCGAGGTCACCGGGGGAGGCTTCGAGGAGCGGGTCGAGCGAGCCGAGGAGCTCGCGCAGGAGCAGCACGGCGCGCGGGCCGACGCCGCGGGCGCGGGCGAGGCGGAGGCGGAGGAGCAGGTCGCGGTCGTCCATGCGCGCCTGCCCGGGCAAGGGGCGGGCCGGCGCGTGGGACGGAGCGCAGGGGAGTTCGGACGGAGGAGGGGCGCGAGGTTCGGGAAATGGACGGGCGACTGACGCCGGCGGACGTCGTGGCGCACAACGGCTGGCGCGGGCGCGGCGTGGGGGTCGGCCTGGGCTTCGCTATTGCGGAAAGAGGTCCTTGCGGGCGACGTAGGCGCCGAGCGCGGCGCCGGCCAGGGCCCCGACGGCGAAGCGGGTCCAGCGGGCCCGGGAGGGCTCGCGCATGAAGTCCTCGCCGACGGCGTGGCCGAGGTCCTCGCGCAGCTCGCGCCCGAAGGAGGGCTCGTGGCGCCCCTGCGGCGCGGTCACGCCGACGAGCGCCAGGAGGAAGGGGCCGAACGCGGCGAGGAGGCCGACGACGACCGAGAGGAAGGCGATCACGAAGAGGCCCTCGGCCCGCTTGCGCTCGGGGGTGCGCTCGTCGCGGCCGGGGCGGCGGACGGTCCAGTTCGGCTCGTCGTCGTCGCTCATGCGGGGAACGTAGCATTCCGGGTCGGGGAGATGCAGCGGGCGGCCGCCGCGGGTCCTCGGCCGGTGGCTGTGCTGGCGGGTGGGCACTGGACTGGATGGACCACGACCACGAGGGACTCGGCTCGCGGAGATGTCGGGTCCTCGGCCCCTGGCCGTGCTGGCGGGAAGACCGCGGGCCGGTTCCACGCGCGCGCGGCGGGTGGGCACTGGACTGGATGGACCACAAGGGGCTCGGCTCGCGGAGATGTCGGTCCTCGGCCCCTGGCCGTGCTGGCAGGTCGACGGTGGCCCGGCAGCCTTGTTCCACGCGCGCTCGGCGGCGCCAGCGAGTGGACGGTGGCCCGACCGAGCGCCCAGGCGCCGCCGAGCGCGCGTGGACTGCGGAGTCCCAGGAAGTACAGGGATTGAAAGGCGAGGAGCCGCGCCGAATCAACGTCGGCGCGGCCCCCCAAGAACACGTGTCGTTGAACACGCAGGCTACCGGTGGATCCCCCGGTGCTGTCGCGTGCCGGGCCACGGGCGCCGGGCACTGCTCGCACCTTGGCAGCGCCCGGCGGCGACTTCAAGAGGTCGCCGCAAGTCCCGGCTACTCTTCGCCGCCCTCGTCCTCGTCAGCCTCCTCAGCCGCCTCGTCCGTCGTCGCCGCCGGGGGCGCGGCCGGCCGCGCCGGCTTTTCGGCCATGGCCTCGGCCTCGGCCTCCTCGGCCACGACCTTGGCCACGGCCACGACGCGCTCGCCCTCCTCGACCTTGATGATCCGCACACCCTGCGTGTTGCGCCCGATGCTCGGGATCTCCTCGACGCGCACGCGGATCGTCTTGCCCGAGGACGTGATGATCATCACCTGGTCGCTCTGCTGCACGGCGACCACGCCGACGACGCTGCCGTTGCGGCCGCCCGTCTTGATGTTGATGATCCCCTTGCCGCCGCGGTTGGTCTCGCGGTAGTCCTCGACCGGCGTACGCTTGCCGTGGCCGAAGTCGCAGACGGTGAGCAGCTCGGGGCCGTCCTCGCCCACGACGACGAGCGAGCACACGAGGTCCTCGCCCTCGAGCACCATGCCCTTCACGCCGCGCGCCGCGCGGCCCATGGCCCGCACGGTCTCCTCGGGGAAGCGGATCGCCTTGCCCTCGCGCGTGGCCATGACCAGCTCGCGCTTGCCGTCGGTGACGCGGACGCCGACCAGCGTGTCGCCCTCGTCGAGCGACACGGCCACGATGCCGCCCTTCTTCGGCCGCGCGAAGGCCGAGAGCTGGGTCTTCTTGACCACGCCCTGCGCCGTGCACATGACGAGGATGCGCCCCTCGTCGAACTGCGCGATCGGGATCAGGCTCGTCACCTGCTCGTCGGGCAGGAGCGAGATCAGGTTGCGCAGGCTGCGCCCGCGCGCCGTGCGCGAGCCCTCGGGGATCTGGTGCACCTTGACCCAGTGCACGCGCCCCTTCGAGGTGAAGCAGAGGACGTAGTCCTTGGTCGACGCCTGGAAGATCTGGCTGACGAAGTCGTCGTCGCGCGTCGTCGCCCCGTAGACGCCCTTGCCGGCGCGGCCCTGCAGGCGGTACTGGTCGAGCGCCGTGCGCTTGATGTAGCCCTCGTGCGTGACGCTGACGATCGCCGCCTCGTCGGCGATCAGGTCCTCGATGTCGATCTCGGCCGCCTCGTCGATCTCGATCGCCGTGCGGCGCTTGTCGCCGTAGGCGCGGCGCAGCTGCTCCATCTCGCTCACGAAGATCCCGACGACGCGCTCGTGGCGCTCGAGGATGTCGGCGAGGTCGGCGGCGATCGTGCGCTGCTCGGTCAGGTCGGCCGAGAGCTTGTCGCGCTCGAGGCCGGTGAGCCGCTGCAGCTGCATGGCGAGGATCGCGTTGGCCTGCTTCTCGCTGATCGGCTCCTGGTTGCTGGGCTGCTTGAGCCGCGAGCGCAGGGCCTGGCGCGCCTCGTCGGGCGACTTGGCCCCGCGGACGATCTTGATCACGTCGTCGATCGCGTCGACGGCCGCCTGCAGGCCCTCGAGGATGTGGATCTTGTCGCGCGCCTGCTCGAGGAGGAACTTCGTGCGCCGCCGGATGACCTCGTAGCGGTGCTCGACGAAGGCCTCGAGCATCTCCTTGAGGTTGAAGACGCGCGGCCGGTTGCCCTTGTCCAGCGCCAGCATGATCACCGAGAAGGTGTCCTGCAGCGGCGTGAACTTGTAGAGCTGGTTGACGATGACGTTGGGGTCCTCGCCCTTCTTGCACTCGAGGACGATCCGGATCCCGCCCTTGGAGTAGTCCTTGATGTCCGACAGGCCGTCGATGCGGCCGGCCTTGTAGGCCTCCTGGATCTTCTCCTTGAGCAGCTCCGTCGTGACCTGGTAGGGCAGCTCGGTGATGACGATCGTCGCCCGGTCCTTCTTGGTCTCGATCTCGACCTTGCCGCGCACGGTCAGGTGGCCGCGCCCGGTCGTGTAGGCCTGGCGGATCCCGGACCGGCCGCAGATCGTCCCGGCCGTGGGGAAGTCGGGGCCGGGGATGAGCTTCATGAGCGCCTCGATCGGCGTCTCGGGCGCGCGGGCGAGCGTGACCAGCGCGTCGCACACCTCGGTCAGGTTGTGCGGCGGGATGCTCGTGGCCATGCCGACGGCGATCCCCTGCGAGCCGTTGCAGAGGAGGTTCGGGAACTTCGACGGCAGGACGACGGGCTCGACCTCGCGCTCGTCGTAGTTCGGCGTCATGTCGACCGTGTTGCGGTCGATGTCGGCCACCATGTCGACGGCGGCCTGCGCCATGCGGCACTCGGTGTATCGCATGGCGGCCGGCGTCGGGTCGCTGATCGAGCCGAAGTTGCCCTTCGGGTCGACGAGCTGGTAGCGGGTCGCGAACGGCTGGGCCATGCGCACGAGCGTCGCGTAGATCGCCTGGTCGCCGTGCGGGTGGTACTTACCCATGCACTCGCCGACGACGCGCGCCGACTTCATGCGCTGGCTGCGCGGGCCGATCCCCAGGCCCTGCATGGTGTAGAGCACGCGCCGCTGCGACGGCTTGAGCCCGTCGCGGATGTCCGGGAGCGCCCGCGACTTGATGACGCTCATCGCGTACTGCAGGTAGCTCTCGTGCATCTCGGTCGACAGGTCCTTGTCGACCACGTTGTGCGCCGGAGCGTCGCTCGGGGTGTCGGACATTCGCTCTCTACTCCCGGGCGCGGCCCTGGCCGCGCCCCTGTGCCGTGAGCTCCTCGGCGGCCGCGACGAGGCGGGCCAGGAGCTCGTTGATCGGCGCCGCCACGCCGGCCTCGCGGGCCGCCGCGGCGACGGCGCCGTTTATAGCATTCACCTCCGTCGGCCGGCCGCGGCGCAGGTCCTGCAGCGTCGACGAGGCGTTGTCGGCGGTGGCCCGGGCGACCGCCTCCCAGCGGTCCCGGGCGGCGGCGGCGCTCCAGTCGCCTGTCACGCCGAGGCTTCGGGCGACGGCGCCCACCTCGGCGGCGGCCTCCCCGGCCAGGGAGCGGGCCGACGGCGCCTCGAGCAGGCGGCCGTTCGCGCAGCCGAGGAGCCCGGTCAGCGCGTTGATCGCGGCGTTGACCTGCAGCTTCTCCCACACGAGGCGCGCCGGGTCGTCCACGACCTCGGCCTCGAGGCCGGCCGCCGCGAGCGCGCGCGCGGCCGCCTCGGCGCGCGCGCGCCCGCCCGGCGTCAGGGCGCCCAGGCGCGTCGGCCCGCGGCCGGCGTGGCGCAGCCGGCCGTCCTGCTCGAGCGTGGCCCCCTGGCTGGTCACCGCCGAGACCACGCGGTCGGCGTCGCCCAGGAGGCGCGCGACCTCCTCGGCGCGGCCGAGGCCGTTCTGCAAGACGACCAGCGTCGGCCCCCCCGGGAGCGCCGCGGCGCGCGCGACCGCCGGCGCCGTGTCGCGCGCCTTCACGCACAGGAGCGCGGCCTCGACCGGCCTCGCCGGCGCGTCGTCGGGCCCGAGCGCCGCCACGCGCACGACCCGCTCCGGCCGCGCGCCGGGCCCCGAGAGCCGGAGGCCCTCGCGCAGGGCCGCGGCCCGCTCGGCCGTGGGCACGAGCAGGGCCACGTCCGCGCCGCCCTCGGCCAGGAGGGCGGCCAGGAGGCCCCCGAGGGCGCCTGGACCGAGGACACACAGCATGGCGGGACCGTCGCGCGGAGCACGGCCCCTGCGGCGACGCTCGATTCTACCTGCCAGGCGCCCCGGCGGGAGGCGCGCCCCCGGCGTAACCCGCCTCCGGGGCGGCCCCGGCGCGGTCCGATGAGGCCCCACTGGAGTCGGCCCGTGCACGACGAGCGGTTCACGATCGTCAGCCCGATCCCGAACCCGCCCGCGCTCCGGTCGAGCGTGCCCGGGACCTGCTCCAAGAGGTCGCGCGGACGAGCATGCCCGGCGGGCTCCCCCGGCGAGGGGTCGCCGCGGACGAGGTCACCGAGGGCGCAAGGCTCGCCCCAGCCGCTCGAGGTCGTGGCGCAGCCCCTTCTCCAGGATGCGCTCCGCCACGCGGGCGAGCTCGCTCCGCGCGCCTGCCCACGGGGGCTGCGCCAGCTCGCGCGAGAGCCGCTGCGCCTCGTCGGGCGACGCGCGCCAGCGGCCCTGGACCGCCGCGCTCGCCAGCCCCAGCGCGGCCCACGCCCGGGCGTCGGCGTCCGCGTCGTCGAGCCCCCGCCAGGCGCGCGCGCGCGCGTCGTCGTCCGCCGCGCCCAGGCCGAGCGCGAGCAGCAGCGGCTACCCGGACGACGGGGTCGGGGTCGTCCGCCGCCTCCAGGAACGCCGGGGCGTTCTGCGGGCACGCGACCCGCTCGAGCGCGTCGATCACGGCCGGCCGCTGGTCCGGGCAGGCGCGGAGCACCTCGACCAGGGCCGGGGCCGTGGCGTGCGCGGCGAGGCCGGCCCGCGCGACGACCTGCAGCGCGCGCCCCCGGCGCGCCGGGTCGCGCAGGCGCTCGCTCAGCGCCGGCGACACCCGCGCGCCGTACGAGGCCACCACCCCCGGTAGCGTCGACGACCTGTCCCGGTCGAGGTGGTCCAGCAGCAGCTCCGCGCTGCCGGGCCAGGGGTCGCCGTGCACGCGCGTGGCCATCGCGGCGTAGGCGGACCGCCGCACCCGCTCGTCCTCGTGGTCCGCCGCGACGCGCAGCAGCGCCCAGGCGGCCGGGGTCCGCGGGAGCGCCCCCGGGAGCGCGGCCGGGAGCCAGGAGCGCCCGGCGTCCGGGCGCCGCAGGCGCTCCTCGAGCAGGGCCAGCCCGCCCGCGCCCGCCCTGGCCAGCACCAGGACGACCGCCGGGCGATCCAGCCAGGACCTCCTCTCGTCCAGGAAGGGCGCCAGCGCTGGCGCCGCCGCCGGGTCGACCGACGGCAGCGCGGCCAATCGCCGCAGCGCTGAGTTCACGACGCCCCGATCGGGGTGCTCGCACAGGGCGAGGAGCTCGGCCGTGCTGGGCTCGTAGCCGATGGCGCCCTGCAGGTCACGGAGCTCCTGCCACGGCCCCAGGGACCACGCATCGGAGCGCGCCGCGAGCTGCAGCTCCGCGGCGAGGAGCACCGGGCCGGCCGCGCGCGCGCGCGGCCCGAGCGCGACGAGCGCCCGTCGCGCCGCGAGGGAGACCTCCGAGCCGGCCTGGAAGGGGCTCGCGGCCTGGAGCTCGCTCGCGGCGGCGGCGAGCGCCGCCACGGGCTCCGGCCCCGCCGCCCCGATGCTCTCCAGCAGCTCGGCCGCACGCCGCCGCGCCCGGGGCGAGACGGCCGGATCCTGCAGGGCCGCGGCGAGCGCGCCGACCGCCCGCGGATCGTCCGGGTCCATGCGCGCGAGGACCCGGCGCCCGGCCGCCGCGTGCCGGTCCGACCGGGCGATGAGCCAGGCCACGTCCGCAGCTCCGGGCGCGCGGCGGCCGACCCACCCGAGCAGGAGGACCGTGGCGGCGACCAGGGCGAGCGGCGCCGCGAGGCCGCGGCGGGGCGGCCCCGCCTCGCCCTCGGCGTCGGCGCGGCCCAGGCGGCGCCGCAGGGCGTCGGCCAGGGCGGTAGAGGCCGGGACGAGGCAGGCGAGCAGGAGGGCCACGGCGAGCGCCTCGCCGCCCGCGCTGCGCCCGACGGGCACCTCGTCGAGCTCGAGACGCCGCACGCCGCTCGGCAACGCGAACTGCGGGGCGGAGACCGCGGACCACCCGGCGAGCACGTGGGAGTCGAAGGCCCCCTCCCGGGCGAGGAGCGCCCCGCCGGCGAGCCCGAGAGCGACCACCGTCGCGGCCCAGGCGCCCCGGCGGCGCGTCCGCGCGAGCACGGACCCGGCGAGCGCGGCCGCCCAGAGGACGACGATCGGCGCGGTGAGCGGGTCGTGGAGCGCGAGCCACAGGCCCTCGTGGACGTCCTCGATCGCCGCGGCCGGCCCGAGCGCCAGCGCGCGCTCCGCGTACGCGGCCTGGGCCGCCGCCCACACGACGCCGGGCAGCGCCAGGGCCATGGCCCAGGCCAGCCCTCGCGGGAGGGCCCCACGCCGCGCGACCGCCTCCGGGAAGCTCAGCGCGGCGGCCACCAGCCCCAGGCTCGCGCCGAGGGCGACGAACATCGGGTCGACCGCGCCGCACGACCAGCGGCCCCAGGCCCCCACGGCCAGCGCGAGCGCGGGAGCGCACACGGCCGCACGCCACAGCGCGACGCGGCCCGGCGCGGTCACCACCGCCGCGTCGCCGGGCGCATCCGTCACGGGCTCACACCGGCTCGTCGTCCGGCGTCGGCGCGACGAGGCCGTCGGCCACGGCGCCGCGCGTGGGCAAGGACAGGCTGGCCGGGAGCTTCTGGTCCTCGCCCTCGGACATCTGGAAGCAGTGCTCGGCCGCCGGAAAGGCGCCCGACTGCACCTCGCCCACGAACTCCTGGATCGCGCCCACGGCGAGCGTGGCCAGGTCGGCGTAGCGCTTGACGAAGCGCGGTGTGTGGCCGCCGCGCGACAGGCCGAGGAGGTCGTGGAACACGAGGACCTGCCCGTCGCAGTGGGCGCCGGCGCCGATCCCGATCGTCGGCACCTCGAGGCGCTCGGTGACCTCGCGCGCGACGTCGGTCGGGACGCACTCGAGCACGAGCGAGAAGACGCCCGCCTCCTCGAGCCCCAGCGCCGCGTCGATGATCGCCCGGGCGGCCAGCGCCGAGCGCCCCTGCACCTTGTAGCCGCCGAGCATCGACACCGTCTGCGGCGTGAGCCCGAGGTGGCCCATGACCGGGATCCCGGCGCGCACGATCGCGCGCACGGTCTCCTTGACCTCCTCGCCGCCCTCGAGCTTGACCGCGTCGGCGCCGGCCTCCTTGAGGAACCGGCCCGCGTTGCGCACGGCCTCCTGCTCCGAGACCGTGTAGCTGAGGAAGGGCATGTCGCCCACGATCAGGGCGCGCTCGATCCCGCGGCGCACGGCGGCCGTGTGGTAGACCATCTGGTCCATGGTCACGGGCAGGGTCGAGTCGTGGCCGAGGCACACGTTGGCCACCGAGTCGCCGACGAGGACCATGTCGACGCCGCCGGCGTCGGCGATCCGCGCGTGGTCGTAGGTGTAGGCCGTCACCATGGACAGGCGGCGGCCCCCCTTGCGCCGGCGGATCGCCGGCACGTTCTGACGCTTGTCCTTCTGCGGGGCGTGCGACGACATGGGGCTAGTAGTAGAAGACGTCCGAGAGGGCGTTGCGCAGCTTCATGTTCGTCGTGCGCATGCGCGCGGCGAGCACGTTGGCCACGTTGCGCATGATCCGGTAGCCGATCCGGGGGTCCTCCTCCATGAGCCGCTCGAGGTCGGTGTTGGGGAAGCTGAGCACCTCGGTGGGCTCGACGGCGCGGGCGGTGGCGCTGCGCAGGAAGCCGTCGACGAGCGACAGCTCGCCGAACATCTCGCCCCCCTTGATCGTCGCGATCCGCTGCGGCGCGCGCCCGGCGAACGGGGGGCGGATCTCGATGTCCACGCGCCCGGCGACCATGAAGTAGCAGTCCGTGCCGCGCTGGTCCTCCTCGATGACGAGCTGCCCCTCGGAGAAGACCTGCGGCCGGGCCAGGTCCAGGACCCGCGCCAGCTGCTCGTCGCTCAGCCCGCCGAAGATGTCGCTGCGCTTGAGCAGCTCGAGGTTGCGGATCATCAGCCCTCCGTCCGACGCGCCCGCGATCCTAACCCTGCGCCGGGCCAGTGTCTCCAGGCGCCGGGCGAGCCCCCCCGGCGGGAGCTAGAGTGCATCCCCGGAGGGAGGGGCCCATGAGACCGCGGACCGGACCGCGGGCGCTCGCCGCGCTCGCCGCCCCCGGCCTGGCGCTGGCCCTCGCCGGGCGCGCGGCCGGCGACGAGCTGGCCTGGCGCCTCGAAGGCACCACCTGCCGCTACGACCTCGAGGTCGAGGGCCCGACGCCCGCGCCCTCGCCGGCGCCGCTGTTCGCGCCGCTCGTGCTCCTCGGCCCGGGCGAGTTCCCCGACGGGCGGCGGCCGCGCCGCGCCGTCGAGGACGTGGGCGACCTCGTGTGGTTCTACGCCCTGGCCCTTCCCGAGGGGAGCGTCGACGGCAAGGCGAAGGACTTCGCCTTCGAGGACGCGCACACCTTCCCCGGCGGGCGCGTGACCCTGCGCGCCCGCGGCGCGCACAACGCGCGCCTGCAGGGGCGGCGCGCGACGATCCGCACGACGGCGACCTTCTCGGCCACGCCGGCGGACCACTGGGCCCGCGGCGGGCAGCTCGTCGTCGAGCGGACCTTCTCCGCGCGCGACGGCCGGCTCGAGGCGGCCACCTTCGCGCTCGAGGTGGAGCTGGCCTCGGGCACCCCGCCGGTCGTGTCGCGCGCGACCTGGCGCGGCCGGATCACCCCGAACCGCGACGAGCTGCGCGTCGACGACCGGGCCTTCCACCTGCAGGTGCAGCAGTCGATCGACAAGGCCGTGACCTGGCTCCGGCGCGCCACGAACGAGCGGGTGAACACCTTCAAGGCCGCGCCGGCGCTCGGTCACCAGGCGCAGGGGCAGGTGGCCCTGCCCGTGTTCGCCCTCCTGCGCTCGGGCGTGCCGCCGGCCGACGTCGAGCACCTGTTCGACTGGCTGCACCGCCAGCCCTTCCGGGCCGTCTACTCGGTCTCGCTCTACCTCATGGCGCTCGAGGCGCGCGCGGTCGAGCGCACGCCGCTGCCGCCGCAGGCGCGCACGCGCAGCGTGGCCCGCTACGACCGGCGCCCGCCGCCCGCCGCCGACGTGGAGAACATGCGCCAGGCCCTGCGCTGGCTGCTCGCCGCGCGCAAGCAGGGCGAGGGCTGGTGGAGCTACGGGGCGAAGCCGGTCGAGGCCGGCAGCCCCGAGCGGCGCGCGGGGCCGCCGCCGGGCCCCCTCGGCCACGACCTGCTCGAGGAGGCCAAGAGCGGCGACCGCTCGAACAGCCAGTTCGCCGTCCTGGCCCTGCACTCGGCCATGGCCGCGGGCGTCGAGGTCCCGGGCGAGGTGTGGGAGGAGCTCCTCGCCGAGCTCGTCGACGCGCAGGAGAAGGACGGGGCGACCGTCGACCTGTCGGGCTCGATCCACGGCGGGACCTCGCCCCTGGCCTACGACCCCCGCGACGTGCCGCGGGAGACGACGGCCGAGCGCCCGCAGGGCGGGCTGCCGACGGCCGAGCGCGCGGCGGCGATCGCCCGCGGCTGGGGCTACGCGACGAAGCGGCGCACGCGCCCCGACGAGGCCTACGGCTCCATGACGGCGGCCGGCCTCTCGTCGGTGGCCGTCGTGCGCGAGGGGCTGGCCGAGACGCGGCGCCTCACGGGCGAGCGCGACCGCCAGGCGCTCGTCTCCATGCGCGACGGGCTGGGCTGGTTCGCCCTGCACTTCGACCCGGCGCGCAACGTCGGCCGCAACGCCTCGTGGTACTACTACTACCTCTACAGCGTCGAGAAGGCCATGGACCTGTGCGGCGTCGAGCGCGTCGGCCCGCACGAGTGGTGGCGCGACGGCGCGGCCGAGCTGCTCGTGCGCCAGCAGCCCAACGGCAGCTGGGAGGGCAGCGTCGACGAGACGGCCCTCGCGCTCCTGTTCCTCAACCGCGCCACGCTCCCGGCGCGGCTCGAGGTCGAGGCGGCGAAGCGCGTGGCCACCGGCCAGGCGGCCGACCCGAGCGCCTGGGACAAGGTCAACGTGCCGGGCACGGGCGTCGTCGGCCTGCGCCAGGTGCTCCAGACGCTCCTCACTGTCGGCCCGCGCGAGGCGGGCGAGCGCCTGGCGCTGGCCCAGGCGGCGCTGGCCGTGTTCGACGAGGTCGAGCGCCCGCGCCTCCTGCCCGAGCTGGCGGCGCTCCTCGACTCGCCGCACCGGGCGGTGAAGAAGTGGGCCAAGGACACGTGCCTGGCCGTCGCCGGCGCGGACGCCCCCGACGCGATCACCGCGTTCACGCGCCGCTGGGAGGAGCTGCGCCGCGGCTGGGAGGCGCAGGACCCGGGCGCGATCGGCCGGGCGCAGGCCGTGCTCCTGGAGGTCGACGCCCCCGCCCCGCTCAAGCGCGCGGCGCTCGTCGGCCTGGCGCGCCTGCGCGGCGTCGAGGCGCTGGGCGAGGTGATCGCGCTCCTCGACCACCGCGACGCCGGCGTGCGCGCGCAGGCCGGCCAGACGGCCGTCGCCCTCGCCGGCCCGCGCGAGGAGTACGACCCCGCCGCCGCGCCGGCGGTCCGCAAGCGGCAGGTGGACGCCTGGCGCGCCTGGTGGCTCAAGGACGGCCCGGCGCTGGTCACGACCGAGCGCGTGCGCCGGGCCGTCGCGGACCTCGCCGTCGAGGCCCGCGCCGCCGAGGCGACGAAGGCCCTGCGCGCGATCGGCCGCCCGGCCGCGCGCGGCCTGATCGACGGCCTGCGGCCCGAGGCCAGCCGGGCGCGCGCGCACGCGCTGCTGAAGGAGCTCACCGGGCAGGACCTGCCGGCGGACGTGGGCCCCTGGCTCGAGTGGTGGGAGAAGCAGGGCGGCTGACGTGCGGCGGGTCGGCCCCTACGAGGTCCACGAGCAGCTCGGCCGCGGCGGCATGGGGGCCGTGCACCGGGCCACCGACACGCGCACGGGCCAGGAGGTCGCGCTCAAGCTGCTCGCCGCCGCCGACGAGAAGGCGCGCCGACGCCTGGCCCTCGAGGCGCGCGCGCTGGGGCGGCTGCGCCACGAGCACGTGGTCGCGCTGCTCGACGCCGGCGAGGAGCGCGGCGCGCCGTGGCTGGCCATGGAGCTCGTGCGCGGGCGCTCGCTGGAAGAGCGGCTCGACCGCGAGGGGCCGCTCTCGCCGCGTCAGGCGGCCGAGGTCGTCCGGGCCGTGGCCCTGGGGCTCGCCCACGCCCACGGCCTGGGCGTGCTCCACCGCGACCTCAAGCCCGCCAACGTGCTCCTGCCGGCCGGCGGCGGGCCGCCCAGGCTGGCCGACTTCGGCCTGGCCGGCTTCTCGTTCGACCTGAGCCGGAGCCGCCTCACCGCCACCGGCGGCCTCCTCGGCACCCCCGGCTACTGGGCCCCCGAGCAGGCGGCCGGCCGCGCCGACGCGCTGGGGACCCACACGGACGTCTACGGCCTCGGAGCGCTCCTCCACGCCTGCCTCACCGGCCGCCCGCCGATCGAGGGCGTCTCGCTCATCGACGTCCTCGCCGCCACCGAGCGCTGGCGCCCCGAGCCCACGCGCACGGACCCCACGCTCGACGCGCTGCTCCTGCGTTGCCTGGAGAAGGACCCGGCCCGTCGGCCGCCGTCGGTCAACGCCCTGATCCGCGAGCTCACCCGGTACCTCGCCGCGCCGCCCGCCGCCTCGGCGCGCCCGCGCCGCCGGGCCCTGGTCGTCTCGCTCGCGCTC
>JAHBXY010000171.1 GCA_019636275.1 Planctomycetota bacterium
TCCGCCTGGACTGCGGCACCGCAGCCGCGGGACGGAGCTCGCGAGGCGGGCCACACCGACGACCCGCGCGCGCCCCCCCTCGCCCGGCATCCGCGGCCGCAGCCGTCGATCACGCTAGTCCAGGGGCTCGCCAGAGGTGAGCCGCTCGGCGCAGGCGACGTCGCCGAGCGCGTACCAGCACTCGAGCTCGGCCTTGGTCCCCTTGATGCGGTAGACGCGGAGGGCCTGCTCGGTGGCCATGAACCCGAGGTGCGTGACCCCGGCGAAGGCGGGCATGCCGGCGCGCCGCTCCATGGCGCCGAGCAGGGCCGCCTCGAGGTCGCTCGTCGACCACTTGCCGTAGCCGCCGCAATCGTCGCCGTGGACGGCGACGCCGACGACGCGCGCGCCCTTCGACAGGGCGTGCCGGCAGGTGACGGTCATGTCGCCCAGCGCCAGCGCGCCGCCGGGCGTGGCCTCGATCCAGTAGCTCGTGGCCGCCGCCGCGCCGTGGGCCTCGGCCAGGCCGCCGTGCCGCTCGAAGGCGGTCATCACCTGGCGGTGGAAGCGCCGGTCGGCGCAGAGCTGCAGGAACCCGAGCGGCTGCCCGATGATCTCGTGCGCGCGGCCCACGTCAGTACCCCATGTCGCCGAGGTCGTCCATGCCCTCGCCGTGGGCGCCCGGCGCGCCCACCTTGCTCGCCGCCTCGGCCTCGCACACGACCGCGTCGGTCGTGAGGAGCAGCGTCGAGACGCTGGACGCGCTCTCGAAGGCCATGCGCGTGACCTTGGTCGGGTCGATCACGCCCTGCGCGATCAGGTCGCCGTACTCCATGGTCTGCGCGTTGAGGCCGAACGCGCCCTGCCCCTCGAGCACCTTGCCGACGACGATCGACGGGTTCACGCCCGCGTTCTGCGCGATCTGGCGCAGGGGCGCCTCGAGCGCCTCGCGGATGATCCGCGCGCCGATCACCTCGTCGCCCTCGAGCTCGAGCCCGTCGAGGGCCCGCGAGGCGCGCAGGAGCGCCACGCCGCCGCCCGGGAGCACGCCCTCCTCGACCGCCGCGCGCGTGGCGTGGATCGCGTCCTCGACGCGCGCCTTCTTCTCCTTCATCTCGGTCTCGGTGGCCGCGCCGACGAGCACGCGCGCCACGCCGCCCGAGAGCTTGGCCACCCGCTCCTCGAGCTTCTCGCGGTCGTAGGACGAGGTCGTGGCCTCCAGCTCGGCGCGGAGCTGCGCCAGGCGCGACTTGACCTCGGCCTGCTGCCCGCCGCCGTCGACGATGAGCGTCTCGTCCTTCCGGACCACGACCTTGCCCGCCTGGCCCAGGTCCGCCAGGCGCACGCCCTCGAGCGTCAGGCCGACGTCCCGGGTCACGACGCGCCCGCCGGTCAGCACGGCGATGTCCTCGAGCATGGCCCTGCGCCGGTCGCCGAAGCCCGGGCTCTTGACCGCGCACACCTTCAGCGCGCCGCGCAGCCGGTTGACGACGAGCAGCGCCAGCGCCTCGCCCTCGAGCTCCTCGGCGACGATCAGCAGCGGCTTCTGCGCCTGCAGCGTGGCCTCGAGCACCGGCACGAGGTCCTTCACGACGGAGATCTTGCCGTCGTAGAGGAGGATCCGCGCGTCCTCGAGGACGGCGGTCATCGCCTCGGCGTCGGTGATGAAGTAGGGCGACAGGTAGCCCTTGTCGAAGCTCATGCCGTCGACGAAGTCGATCGTCGTCTCGATCCCCTGGCCCTCGTCGACCGTGATCACGCCGTCGCGGCCGACCTTCTCCAGCGCCTGCGCCAGCACCGCCCCGATCTCCGGGTCGTTGTTGGCGGCGATCGTGCCCACCTGCTGGATCTGCGTCGTGCCCGACACCTTCGTGCTCTGCGCGCGCAGGGCCTCGATCACGCGCGCCGACGCCTTCTCCAGCCCGCGCTTGAGGTGCACCGGCCGCACGCCCGCCTGCAGGGCGCGCTGGCCGCGCTCGAAGATCGCCTCGGCCAGGACCGTGGCCGTGGTCGTGCCGTCGCCGGCCGTGTCGGAGGTCTTCGAGGCGACCTCCTTCACCAGCTGCGCGCCCACGTTCTCCCACGGCGACGTGAGCTCGATCTCCTTGGCGACGGTCACCCCGTCCTTGGTGACGAGCGGGCCGCCGAAGCCCTTCTCGATCATGACGTTGCGGCCGCGCGGGCCGAGCGTGACCTTGACGGCCCGGGCGAGCTGCTGCACGCCGCGGCGGACCGCCGCGCGAGCATCCGCGTCGAACGCGATGCGCTTGGCACCCATCTTCGTGACTCCTGCTGGAGGGGGGGAGGGCGCGCACTCTAATCCCCGCCCCGCCGCCTGGCAACGGGCCCCCGCCCCGTCGCCCGCCGCCGCGCGGCGCCGAGCGCCGCTGACCGGACGCCCGCGACCGTAACTGGACCGGTGCCCCCGCCCCCCTTACAACGAGGAGGTGACGGACCTGCCCGCCGCCCGGCACGTCTACGTGCGCCTGCCCAACTGGGTCGGCGACGTCGTCCTCGCCACGCCGTTCCTGCGCGCCCTGCGCCGGGCCGCCCCGGCCGCGTCGATCACGCTGCACGGCAAGCGGCAGGGCCTGGCCGTGCTCGCGGGCGAGGGCCTCGGCGACCGCGCGCTGCCGCTGTCGCCCGGCAAGTCGCTGGTCGGGCTCCTCCGCGAGGGGCGCCGCGTGCGCCGCGAGGCGGGCCGGCCCGACGTGGCGTTCGTCCTGCCCAACAGCGTGTCGTCGGCCCTGATCGCCCGCGCCACCGGCGCGCGCGCGCGCGTGGGCTACGCCCTCAACGGCCGCCGCGTCCTCCTCACGCGCCCCCTGCGCGCGCGCAAGGAGGGGCGCCTGCGGCCCACGCCCATGGTCGACTACTACCTGGCCATGCTGGCCGCCGCGGGCGCCCCTGCCGACGACGCCCCGCGCCGCCCGCGCCTGACGGTCACGCCCGAGCAGGAGCGGCGCGCCGACGACCTCCTGCGGCGCCACGGCGTGCCGCCCGGCGCGCGCCCCTGGGCGCTGAACATCGGGGGCTCCTGGGAGACGAAGCGCTGGATCCCCGAGCACGCCGGACGCCTGGCGCGCCTGCTCGAGGCCTCGGGCCGCACCCCGCTGCTCCTCACCGGGCCCGACGAGCGCGACCTGGCCCGGCGGGCGCTCGAGGCGGCCGGCGGCCCGATCCCGGGCGCCGACGAGGTCGTGCCGCTCACCGACCTCGTGGCCGTGCTGCGCCGCTGCGAGGTGATGATCACGACCGACTCGGGCCCGCGCCACTTCGGCGTGGCCGCCGACGTGCCGGTCCTCGTGCTCATCGGCTCGACGCACCCGGGCTACGCGCACGTCGACTACGACGCGCTCGACGTGCTGTGCGACGAGGTCGCCTGCTGGCCCTGCCACCTCAAGCGCTGCCCGATCGACTTCCGCTGCATGACGCGGCTCGGCCCCGAGCGGGTCCTCGCGGCGGCCGAGCAGCTCCTGGCCCGCGCCCGCGCGGCCCGCGGGGGGGCCGCGTGAGCGAGACGCAGCGCAAGGCGATCCTCGAGGCGGCGGCGAAGGACCGCGAGCTCGTGGAGCTCGTCCCGCCGGTCGTCGCCGCCGGCTTCGGCGTCCTGCCGCTGCGGCGCCTCGGCGACGTCCTCACCGTGGCGTGCATGCCCCGGGCCAGCCGGCGCGCCCTGCGCCTCCTGCGCGACGTCCTGGGCCTCGAGATCGTCGCCGCGCCGTTCGAGGCGGCGAGCCTGCGCGACGCGATCGAGGCCGCCTACTTCCAGGCCGACGCGACGGTCAACTTCCCCACCTTCCGCGACCCCGACTTCCTCGACGACCCGCGCAGCGCCGAGGCGCTGCGCCGCGAGAAGGTCGAGCGGCCGGCGCCGGCCGAGCTGGCCGTCCCGCCCGACCGCCTGGCGCTGGTGACGCTCAGCTACCGCTCCACCCTCTCCGACCTCGACGGCGCCCGCGCCGGCGGCGCCCTCCCCGACCCCCGCCGGACGCGGCTGGACCTGGGCGCGCTCGACGTCGCCTGGGCGCGCCGCGGCGACCGCGTGCAGGTGCACGTTCCGGAGGCCCCGGAGGCGCCGGAGGGGCTCCCGCCCGCGGCGCGCGTCGCGCTCACGGAGTTCCGCCAGAGCGACTACCGCCACGGCCCGGGGGGGACCGTCGGCGAGCACGCCGTGCGGGCCCACCTGCTGACGGCCCTCCCGCACCTGATCCACCCGACCGAGGTGCAGCTCGTGCAGGTGGACGCCGACGGCGCCCTGGGGCTCCACGTTTACGACCGGACCGAGCGCGTGGCGCCCGGGGAGCGCCGGCGCCTGGAGCTGGCCTACTGCTTCCTCTCTTATGGGAGCCGGCTGCGCCGGACCATCGCCGTGGACGTGGAGGAGGTCGGGACCGTGGCGCGGACGCGCGTGGAGGTACACAATCAGCCGGCCCCCTGGGGGGTCGCCGAGCTCGGCCGGTGGCTCGGGGTGAGCACGTCGTCGCAGGAGTGCCCATGACGGAGTCCGGGAGCTCGTCGCAGTCGCCCAAGCCCAACCTGCCCGGGGGCGCCAAGAAGGAGGACCGGCCCGACTTCAAGGTGATCCGCTCGGCGCCGGCGCCCGAGAGCGGGCCCAACCTGATGCCGGTCCTGCTGCTCGTGGGCGTGCTCGCCCTGGGGGTGGGCGGCTACGTGGTGACCCAGCGCAAGGGGGCCGACGCCGACCCGAAGGGCACGCCGAAGACGACGACCGAGACGGCCACCCCCGCCGGGCCGCCGGCGCCCGACTTCGTCATGGAGAAGATCGGCTTCTACGAGAACGAGGGCCGGCTGGCGCAGGCCTTGACCTACGCCCAGGAGAAGCTGGTCGACTACCCCGGCGCGCCGAACCTGCGGGCGAAGATCCGCGAGCTGCGGGGCAAGCTCGGGCAGGACGTGGTCACGAACCCGGAGGACGCGCTGCGCCAGGCCGCCGCGCGCATCCAGGCGGGCCAGCTCCAGGAGGCCCTCGACGGGCTCGACGGGCTGCTGAGCGAGCAGACCCTGAGCGATCCGCAGCGCGCCAGGGCGAGCTTCCTCCTGGCCATGGCCCACGGCGGGCTGGGCAACTCGCTCGACGCCCGCAACGCGCTCGAGACGGCCGCGAGCCTCGGCCACGACGCCGGCGAGGTCGCCCGGCTGCGGGAGAAGCTGGGGCTCTGAGCGCGGTGAGCCCTCGACCGGCCGGGCCGGGCCCGGCCCGGCGACGCCTCGGCGCGGCGCGGGCCGGCGCCCTGGCGCTGGTTGCGGCGCTGGCCCTGGCGCCGGGCTGCCAGGCGCTCGGGCGCGGGGCGCAGGCCTTCTACGAGGCCAGCGCCGACGTGTTCACGCCCAACCCGGTGGCCGTGATCCCGTTCTACGCGGGCGTGGGGCTCGGGGCGGTCGTCGGGGCGCCGCTCGTGCTGCTCTCGTGGCCGCTCGCGGCGCTGGTCGGTCCGGACGTGGACCACGCCTACGGCGTGAGCGCCCGGATCGCGCCGACGCTGGCGCTCGCCGTGCTCGTCGGCGACGTCCTCGCGGCGCCGTTCTGGCCCTTCGGCCTGCCGTTCACCCCCGACCCGCCCGAGGCGGTCCCCGACCCCCGGCCCGGCCCCCCGCTCGTCGGCAGCCCGCAGGAGCGCTGATTGGTGTGCTCGACGGCTGCGGGCGACGATGCTGGCCGCGGCGGCGCGCGCGCGGGCTCGAAGTAGGTCGGATCGCTTCCATCCGCTCTCGGGCGCCCTGCGCGCGTCGCCCGCGCGGGCGCGTGCCCCGCCGGGGTCGCGCGACTATGCTCACGGCGTGCTGCACGTCTACGTGACCTTCCGCGACCGCTCCGTCGGGCACTTCGAGCTGCCCGGCGACCGCGTGCGCATCGGCCGGCACCCCGACAACGAGGTGCAGATCGACAGCATGGCCGTGTCGCGCCACCACTGCCTGCTCGAGCGCGCGGGCGAGGGCTGGGTCGTCGAGGACCTGGGCAGCAACAACGGCACGCTCGTCAACGGCGCCGCGATCCGCCAGCGGACGCCCGTGCGCGAGGGCGACGTCCTCTCGATCGGCAAGTTCCAGGTCTCCTTCCGCCACGGCCCGGCGGGCGAGGCGGCCGCCTCCGGGCGGGTGCGCGTCGGCGAGGGCCTCAGCCCGGCGGCGCGCGAGCAGGCGGCGCCGCTCAGGGGCTTCCTCGTGCTGCTCAACCGCCCGGGCGCGCCGGTGCCGCTCGAGCGCGACGCGCTCGTCTTCGGCGCCGCGCCGCAGGCCGACGTGCGGGTCGCGGGCGCCGCGCGCCTGGCCGTCCTCGTCCGCGGCTACGGGGGGTTCCAGCTCCTCGACGTCGGCCCGACGCCGGGGGCCGTGCGCGTCGGCGGCCGCCCGCTCGCCGACCGCGCCTGGCTCGCCGACGGCGACGTCCTCGCCGTCGGCGACCTCGAGGCCGAGTTCCGCATCGGCACGCCCGAGTCCGACCAGCCGACGATGACGATCCACACCCCGCCGGGCGGGTTCCCCGCCCCCTGAGGCCCGCAGCGCCCCGTTCCGGCGGCGCTCGCGACGCACAGGACGGCGAGGAGGCTGTCCCTTCCCCGCCGCCGCGAGCCCTGCCCCCCTGCGACGTCTGCGTCGACTCGAAGGAGGTCAGGGGCCGGCGGGCGCCGGCGGCCGCAGATGGTACTCCTCCGGCGGCGCCGCCTCGTCCGCGGCCGGCTGCACGCCCTCCTCGCGCACGACGCCGAGCCCCTCCGCCCAGGTGACGACGCGGCGGGCCTCGAGCCCGGCCGCGCGAGTCGTCTGCTCGACCTCGACCGTGAAGCGGTCCTTCTCGACCCCGGCGCGGCGGACGCGGAACTCGGCCACGGCCGGCGCGTCGCCGGCGGTGCCCTCCCAGCGCCAGGCGCGGCCGGCCTCCAGCGGGCCGACGAGCACCGGCTGGGGCGGGTCGAGCCGCACGACGTCGCGCCCGATCGCCCGCGCCAGGCACTCGAGGCGGTCGCCCGCCGGCCGCAGCCACTCGCTCGAGGTGGTCTTGACCCCCTTTCGCTGCGCGGCGAGGTCGACGCGCACGCCGGCCGCGCCGCCCACGACCTCCCAGCCGCGGACCGCCCGCAGGGCGGGCGAGGCCGCCGTCATCCCGGCGTCCCAGATCGCCACGGGCGTCGGCTCGGTCTGCTCGAGGCCGGCGACGCGGCGCACCGAGGGCTCGAGGCCCTCGAGGGCGGCCGGGTCGGCGGCGGTCCGCGCCGGCCGACCGGGGCAGCCGGCGAGGGCGAGGGCGAGGACGGCGCCGACGACGGCGACGTGGACGAGGGGCGGCCGGGTCATGGCCCCCGTCCTACCACGGCGCGTCAGAACGTCAGCAGCACGCCCGCCGAGAGCGACAGCCCCCAGGCGTCGCCGTCGAGGTGGCGCGAGATCCGGCTCGACGAGCCGCGCAGGTCGCTGCGGATCGTGTCGTCGATGTGCCCCCCGTCGACGAGGCGCACGGTCCCGCCCAGCTCCACGGTGAAGAAGCGGAAGAGGATCGCCTGGATGCCCAGGTCCAGGTCGAAGTCGGTGTCGGCCTTGCCCTCGTACTCGATGCCGTCGCCGTAGCCGTAGACGCGCAGGAGGACGACGTCGGTCGCCAGCACGACCGCCGACGCGCCCAGGCGGAAGCGGAAGGCCGACCGGCCGCCCTCGATCTGCACGCCGACGAGGTTGGCGTGGACGGCCAGGTACTGGTTGAGGATCGCGAACGTCGCGGCGCCGCCGTACTCCAGCCGCGCGACGCGGCCCACGTCGGGCTCGCCCGTGGGCATGCGGCCATGCAGGTAGGGGGCCAGCGTGAGCGGTCCCAGGCCGAAGGCCACCTTCGCGGCGACGTCCAGGTCGCCCCAGCCCTCGTCGTAGCGCGCGCGGAGCTGCTGCGTGACCCCGCGCAGGTCGACGTCGTCGCGCCGGTAGACGAACGGGATGCGGATCGACGCGTCGAGCAGCCCGAACGCCGAGCCGCCGGCGTAGGCCACGAAGTCGTGCTGCTCGAGCCGCCGGCGCGCGCGCACGCCGCGGCGCAGCTCCTGGTCGTGCACGAACACGTCGTAGCGCAGGCCGGCGCGCGCCGAGAGGATCCCTGGCACGCGGGCGTCGACCATGTCCTGGAAGCCCGTCAGGCCGAGCCGGTTGGGCAGCCCGATCGCCGGCTCCGCGTCCGACTCGATCGCCCGCGCCGGCCCGGCCAGCCCCGCCACCAGCCCTGCCGCCCCCAGCAGCCCGCGCGCGGCCAGGAAGCGCCGAGAACCCTTCGCGCCCATCCGTCCCCCTCCGGTGCCCTCGGGCCCATTGTGCCCCAGGGGCCCGACGCGAACCAAACACCCTCTATTCGCCTGCGTCGGATCCGATCGGGGATCACCGGCGGGCACAGCGGCCGTCCGGCGGCCTCGCTCCGCCTCGCCCCGCCTCGCCTCGCCAAACCTCCTGGCCTCACCGGCTCCTTCACCGAGAGGGCCGCGACGACGGCTGGCACACGGCCCCTCCCACGGCCCCTCCGGTCGACCGGAGTGAAGGTGCTCAACAGGCCGGCGCACTCCCCGCGCACTCCGGCCCCGCGCACTCCGGCCCCGCGCACTCCGGCCCCCGCGCACTCCGGCCCCCGCGCACTCCGGCCCGGCGCACTCCGGCCCGGCGCACTCCGGCCCGGCGCACTCCGGCCTGGGCAGACGAAGCGCAATGACGTCACCCGACCGAGCGCCGCCACGGGCGAACTCCGGCACCGGGTGGAATGCAGCCACCAGCGAGGCGAGGCCGCGGAGGCCGAGGCGAGGAGGCGCGCGCGCGGCTGATATCGATCGCCGGATCCTATCAGCCGCGCGCGCGCCGCCTCGCCCGGCATCTGCGGCCGCAGCCGTCGAACTACCTACGGCGAACTGTTCGGAGGGGCGCGCTCTCGAGCAGGCGGCGCACGCGCGCCTCGGCGTCGCCCTGGTACTGGACGAAGCGCACGCCGGCGCCGAAGCCGGCGCCGTTCTTCAGGCGGATCACGCGGCGGACCTCGCCCTTGACGCGGACCGGCTCGGGGAAGGCCGGGAAGTCGAGGGCGAAGCAGAGCAGGTCGCCGACCTCGTAGTCCTTCGAGCGGCCGAGGAAGCGCATGCCCGTGAGCGACAGGTCCTCGAGCAGGTAGGGCTCGTGGTAGGCCCCGGCGGCGGGGAAGTCGCCCTTGCCGAAGCGCACGAGCGCGTCCTTGACCGTGATCCGCGCGGCGCGCCGGCGCTCCGCCTTGGTCTGGGCCTGCTCCGGCCGGCGGGGCGCCTGCTGCGCGCCCTTCGGCACGACGGCCGCCCGCTGGGTGGCCGTGATGTCGACCTGGGGGCGCGGGATGACGAACTCGATGCGGCAGTGCGGGCACTGGCCGCGGCGGCCGGCGTGGCGCTCCTCGACGACGATCGGCTCCTCGCAGCCGCCGCAGCGGAAGCGCAGGAGGCCGGGGGCGGGCGCCGGGGCGGGCACGGGGGCGGGGCCCTGAGGGCGCGGGCGCCTGAGGCCGCGCGGGTCGGTCGGCGGGGCGACGGCGCCCTCGACGGCCTCGGCCAGGAGCGCGGCCTCGTCGGTCGCGTCGTCGTCGACGTCGTCGCCGGAGGCGAGCGGGTCCTCGTCGATCACGCCCAGGTCGGTGATCCGCGAGCCGACGCCAGACGTGGCGCCGACGAACCCGAGCGCCGAGTCGATCGCGGGCGGCGGCGTCGGGAGCGGCGGCGGGCGGGGCGGGGGCTCGGCCGCGGGCGCCGGGGGGAGCGGGCGGGCGGCGCTGGAGCTCACGCCGGAGCCGGCGGCGCCCTGCCGGGAGGGCGAACCGCGCAGCCCCTCCGCGACGAGGCCGACCAGCAGATGACCGGCCCCGAGCAGCGCCTCGGCGGCGACCGAGGCGCGCGGGGTGGGGGCGACCACGGGCACGTCGACGTGCGGGGCGAGGGCGGCGCAGGGCTCGCCGAGGAGGCCCAGGCAGGCGGCGCCGCGGGCGCGCGCGCGCAGGAGCGCCCGTTCGAGGCCCGGCCGCGACTCGTGGGCCACGACGAGCACGACGTCGCCCTTGCCGACGAAGGCGTCGACGGCCCGCAGGAGGCCGGCGTCGTCCTCGGCCGGCGGGAGCGGCCGGGCGGGGAGGCCGGTCCGGTGCAGCACGTCGGCCAGGTAGGCGGCCAGGGCGGCGCGCGGGCCCTCGCCCAGCGCGTGCACCTGCCGGCCGCCGCGGGCCGCATCGAGGAGATGCGACGCCATGCGCCCGACGGTGCGGGCGTGCTGGGAGAACAAGGCCTCCTTCACGCGGTTGGCCTCGAGCGCCTCCGCGATGACGTCGGATGCACCGCCCATGTGGGGAGGGATTGTATGCGCTCGCCGGAGCCGCGCGCGACCCACCTCGCTCGGACCCTGCGCGGCGGCCCGCCGGTCGAGCGCCTTGTCCCGGCTGCGCGCCACCCGTATGATCCGCCCAGGCGCCGGGCCTGCCGAAGGAGGAGCGGGATGTCCAATCTGCACGAGCGCGCGGTCTCTCAGCGCAACATGCTGGAGCGCATCGCCGCCAAGATCCCCGGGTTCGCCGGCTACCTGGAGCGCGAGACGCGCCGCGACGCGGACAAGCTCCAGCGCGACTTCTGCGCCGACAGGCTGTTCGCGCAGAAGACGCCGATCAAGCGCGTCCTCGACGACCTGATCACCGGCGGCGACCTCGACGGGATCACGCCGTTCGAGAAGCTCATGAACCGCCTCGACCGCGTGGCCCAGCGGATCAAGAACGCCGACCGCGGCTACTCGGGGCTGTTCGACACGATCAAGGTCGACGAGGACGACCTCATGCGCGTGTACGAGCACGACCTCGGCCTCACCGACGCGGTGACCGAGGTGGCGCACAAGGTGTCGGAGATGGACGCGGGCGACCGCGACAAGCTCATGGCCAGGGTCAAGGAGACGATCGAGCTCGTGGACCGGGTCGACGCGTTCTTCAGCAAGCGCGAAGAGATCCTGCGCAAGGGCGCCTGAGAGAGCAGGGAGAGACCACCATGGGCCTTCGTCTCGAAGTTCTGAAGTGGGAGGACACCAGCGGCGGGCGCCAGATCGTCGCCCGCATGCCCGAGTCGGGCATGGCCGACCTCAAGCTCGGCGCCCGCTGCATCGTCCAGGAGAGCCAGGCCGCCGTCTTCTTCCGCAACGGCAAGGCGATGGACACGCTCAAGGCCGGCGCGCACACGCTGACGACGGAGAACCTGCCGCTCGTCAGCTCGCTGTTCAAGCTGGTCTACGCCGACGCGCCCTTCCAGTCGTGCGTCTACTTCGTCAGCCTCAAGCCGTTCCGCGAGCTGAAGTGGGGGACGAAGGAGCCGATCCTGCTCGAGGACACGAAGTTCGGCTTCGTGAACGTGCGGGCCTTCGGCAGCTTCTCGATCCGCGTCACCGACCCCGGGATGTTCATCCAGACGGTCGTGGGCACCGAGGGGCGCCAGGACTCGCAGGACATCGAGCGCTGGTTCAAGGACGTCGTCTGCGCGCGCTTCGCCGACCTCGTGGCGGAGTACATGCAGGGCAAGAGCGTCGTGCAGCTCCAGGCCAAGCGCGACGAGCTGGCCGTGGCCACCAAGGCCCGGACGGCCGACGACTTCGCCAAGTACGGCATCGAGCTGTACGACTTCCTCGTCTCGTCGATCAGCCTCCCCGACGCGGTCAAGCAGGCGGTCGACCAGCGCGGCGCCATGGGCGCGCTCGGGCTGGCGCCCGGCGGCCAGGGCTACATGCAGATGGCGGCGGCGGACGCGCTCCGCAACGCCTCGCAGAACCAGGGCGGCGCGGGCGGCATGATGGGCGCGGGCATGGGGCTGGCCGCCGGCATGATGATGCCCGGCATGATGGGCCAGGCCATGGGCCATCCGGGCATGGGTCACCCCGGCATGGGTCACCCGGGCATGGGTCACCCCGGCATGGCCTACGGGGCGCCGCCGCCGATGGCTCCGCCGCCGCTCCCGGGCGGGGCGCCCTTCCACGTGGCGCTCAACGGCGCCCAGCAGGGGCCCTTCGACGTCAACGCCATCATGTCGCTGGCGAGCCAGGGGCAGGTGACCCCGGCCACGCTCGTGTGGCGGCCCGGGATGCCGTCGTGGACGGCGGCCAAGGACGTCCCCGACCTCGCGGCCGTGTTCGCGCCGGCCGGGCCGCCCCCGCTGCCGACCGCCGGCGGGCCGCCGCCCATGCCGCCGCCCATGATGTGATCGCTCCGTCCTCGCAGGCGACGGACGAGGCGGAGGGTCACCCTCCGCCTCGCGCGCTTCCGGACGGGCTGGTTTAGACTCCAGGCCATGCTGGACGAGACGCAGCGCTTCTACGAGGCGCTCCGCCTGCAGTACGTGATCGGCGCGGCCGACGGCGAGCGCGTCTACGCGTGGTCGCGACGCCTGCTCGAGGTCGAGCGCGGCCTCTACGACGGGGCGGGCCCGTACGAGCGGCACCTCGCGCGCATGCAGCGCCTGGCGAAGGACCAGGACGCGCGGCCCCGCACCGCCACGCCGACGGCGGCGGACCGGGGCGCGGTGGAGTTCTTCCTGCTCGAGGCGTCGCTGTGGGACGCGGGGGCGCGGGCCGAGACGGTCGAGCCCGAGGTGTGGACGCGGCGGATCGGGGCCGCGCGCCGCCTGCACAAGGAGGCGCAGGCCGCCCTCGAGGCGGGCGAGGGCGAGGCCGAGCGCGCCTACCGCTGGTCGACGCGCCTGCAGCAGGCCGAGCGCGACCTCGACGCCGCCAACGACCGGGCGCTCCTCAAGGCGCACCTCGACCGGGTGCTGCGCCTCGAGGGCGCGGCGCGCGCGCGGGCCCTGCGCGGCGGGGCGGCGCGCCCGTCCGACCTGGCCGCGGCCGAGTTCTTCCGCTGGGAGGCCGAGTACTACGTCCTGGTGTCGAGCGGCCCGGGCCTCGGCGACGAGCGGCGGCGCAAGGCGTTCACGGACACCTGGGGCGATGCGGCCACCAACGCCTACGACGCGGCGATGGGCGAGTTCCGCGGGCGGCGCGCCGACGTCGAGCACGTGCATCTCTGGTCGCTGCGGCGCTTCGACGCCGAGCGCGTGCGCGGGCCCGACGCGGCCGCCTGCGAGGCGCACCTCGAGCGGGTGCAGCGCCTCGAGCGCGAGCTACGCAGCCGCGACGACTACGGCCTCGGGCTGGCGCTCGGGGCGCTCGAGTGCTTCCGGCTCGACGCGCAGGCGCGCGTGGCGCGCGCGCGGGCGGCCGGGCCGAGCTGACGATCAGCGGGCGGGGTCGACCGACGCCGCGACCCGGAGCCCGGTGTTCGATGAGCGCGGGTTCATCGGCTCGTTGACCAGGACGTAGCAGCCCGCCTTGTCCCGCCCGTTCGACCAGCCCCCGCCGACGTTGGCCACGACGCGCACGCCTCCGTGCCAGAACGGCGCCACCCACTCCCACACGTTACCCACCATGTCGTCGAGCCCGAGCGGCGAGCGCCCGTCCGGGAAGGAGCCCACCGGCTTGGGCCCGAGGCGCACCCCCTTGGAGCGGACGTTGGCGCGGGGCGCCGCCTCCCAGCCGGGGCCGTCGGGCGCGGGCCCGGGCCCCCACGGGTACCGGTGCCCGTCCTTGCCGGCGGCGGCGTAGGTCCACTCGAGGAGGGTCGGCAGGCGCAGGCCCGCCCAGTCGCAGTACTCCTGCGCCTCCGCCGGGAGGACGTTGAAGGCTGGCTCGTCCGGACCCGCCTCGTGCAGGCGCCCCTCGACGTCGACGACGTGCGGCAGCGGCTCGCGCCCCTGCTCCGCCTCCCAGCGGCGGACCTGCGCCCAGGTGACCTCGTGGCGCCCGATGAGGAACGGCCGCTCGACCGCGCGCTCGACGAGCGGGCTCTCGGCGCGCAGGGGGTCCTCGCGCACCTTCGCCGGGCCGGGCGGTACGAGGACGAGCACGGACCCGTCCGCGTCGTTGATCGCCCGGCCCTCCGGGTCCGTGCTCATGCCGGCCGGGAGGCGCACGACATGGCGTCGCTCCGTCTTCGTGCCGCGGCCGGGGCTCGACGTCTCCACCACGAGCGTGCTCCACCCCACCGGCAGGAGGACGCGCGCGGGCAGGGCGCTGGCCACCGGCGCGAGCGCCGACGCGTCGTCGCCCGGCCCGAGCAGGACGACGGTGACCTCGCCCGTGGGGTCGCCCAGGACCTCGAGCTCCTCGCCGGCGACGAGCTGCCAGTCGGCCGGCGCCGCGAGGCGGACCGCGAGGGGCCCCCTCACGCGCGGCCGGGAAGTGGCCGTCTCCGGGGCCGCCTCCGGGGCCGACGGGGCGCGGTCGCCTGGGCGTAGGGCGACGACGACGCCCGCGCCGACGACCAGCGCGGCGGCGACCGCGAGGCCGAGGACGACCCGCCGCCAGCGCCGTCCCGCCGGCCCGGCGCCACCGTCAGCGAAGCGCTCGAGGTCCTCGGCCAGCGCCGAGGCCGTGGGGTGGCGCGCGGCCGGGTCCTTCGCCAGGGCCCGGAGCGCGATCGCCTCGAGGGCCGCCGGGACGTCGGGGCGCAGGCTGCGTGGGGGCCGCACCGGGTCCGCGAGGACCTGCTTGATGATCGCGATCTCCGAGCCGCCGGCGAACGGCGCCTGCCCGACGAGGCACTCGTAGAGGATCGCGCCCAGGCCGTAGACGTCGACGCGCTCGTCGAGCCGCTCGCCGGCGGCCTGCTCGGGCGCCATGTAGGCGGCGGTGCCGATCGCCGCGCCGGTCTGCGTGAGCTTCTGCGCGCCGGCCAGGCGCGCCAGGCCGAAGTCCATGACCTTGGGCGCGTCGTCCTCGCCGAACACGACGTTGGCCGGCTTGAGGTCGCGGTGCAGCACGCCGCGCGCGTGCGCGTGCGCCATGCCGCGCGCCAGCGCCGCCACGAGCGCCGCGGCGTCGGCCGGCGCGAGCGGCCCCTGACGCAGCCGCGCCTTGAGGTCGCCGCCCGGGGCGAGCTCGGTCACGAGAAACGGGTGGCCGAGGTGGTCGCCCGAGGTGATCACGCGCAGGATGTTCGGGTGCGCGTCGGCGGCCGCCTGCGCCTGCCCCTCGCGGCGGAAGCGCTCCACCTCCTCGGGGCGCAGCTCGTCCCCTCCGACCAGCAGGACCTTGATCGCCACCCGCTGCTCGCCGCCGAGCGCGCGGCCGACGAAGACGGCCCCCATGCCGCCGTGGCCGAGCTTCTGCTCGAGGACGAAGCCCCCGACCACGGCGCCCGGCTGGAGCCGGAGCCCCCACTCGCCGGACGACGAGGTCGTGCGCCACTCGCCGCTCGCCCGGGTCGTGTCCACGCGGGCATGGTGCTCGTGGCGCCCGTCCCGCGCAACGTCGCCGGCGTCGCCGCCCGGCTGCCGGATGATGATTCACCACAGAGGGAGCAGAGGGAGCAGAGGGGAAAACGGGGGGCACGGGCCGCAAGGCCTCCCCTCCCCGTCTTGCCGCACCTCCCGTTCGCGATCACCCTCGTCCCCGCCCTCGGCACCTCGACGGACGACGATGGTTCCCCACCGACCGAGCCAAGGGAGCCCAGAGAGGCCAAGCGGCGGGCCGAGGGCAGAGGGAGGCGAGGGGGCGGGGGCAGGTGACGCCCTCTGCTCCCTCTGCTCCTCTGTTGTGAACCATCTCCGGCTCACCGCCGGAGCCGACGCTCAGTCCTCGCCCCCAGCCGGCTTCATGAGCGGGAACAGGACCACGTCACGCAGGTTGGGCGAGTCGGTGATCAGCGCCACGAAGCGGTCGATCCCCATGCCCCAGCCGGAGATCGGCGGCATGCCGTGCTCCATGGCGCCCAGGTAGTCCTCGTCGAGCTCCATGGCCTCCTCGTCGCCGGCGCCGCGCAGGCCGGCCTGCTCCTCGAGGCGCGCGCGCTGGTCGACCGGGTCGACGAGCTCGCTGTAGGCGTTGACGACCTCCCAGGTGTCGACGACGAGCTGGAAGCGGTCGGCGGTCTTCGGGTCGTCGTCGCTGCGCCGGGCCAGCGGCGAGAGGTCGATCGGGTGGCGGACGATGAACGTCGGCTGGAGGAGCTTCGGCCGGGCCGTGCGCTTGTAGAGCTGGTCGATCAGGCTGCCGCGCCCGGCGTCGGGGTTCTCGAGGTCGACCTTCTTCTCGAAGATCGCCCGCCGCAGCGACGCCGCGTCGGGGAGGGCGTCGATGTCGAGGCCCGAGTGCTCGAGGATCACCTCGCGCATGCTGCGGCGCGGGAACGGCTCGCTGAAGTCGATCGTGTGCTCGCCGCGCTTGATCACCAGCCCGCCGGTGGCCTCCTGGACCACGTGGCGCACGAGCGCCTCCGTGAAGGCCATGTTGTCCTCGTAGTTCCAGTAGGCGGCGTAGAACTCGAGCATGGTGAAGTCCTGCAGGTGGGACGGGTCCATGCCCTCGTTGCGGAAGCAGCGGGCCATCTCGTAGACGCGGTCGTAGCCGCCGACGACGAGGCGCTTGAGGTAGGTCTCGGGCGCGATGCGCAGGACCACCGGCATGTCCATGGCGTTGTGGTGCGACACGAACGGCCGGGCGAGCGCCCCCGACGCCTGGTTGCAGAGGATCGGCGTCTCGACCTCCTGGAAGCCATGGCGGTCGAGGAAGTCGCGCAGGGCGCGCACGACGCGCGAGCGCAGCTTGAAGCGCTCGCGCGTCTCGGCGTTGGCCACGAGGTCGACGTAGCGCTTGCGCCAGTTGAGCTCGCCCTTCGTGCCCTTGTACTTCGACGCCGGCGGCGCGATCGCCTTGCCCAGGAAGGTCCAGGCCTCGGTCTTCACCGTGAGCTCGCCCGTCTTCGTCCGGTAGAGCTCGCCCTCGACGCCGACGAAGTCCCATAGGTCGAGGAGCTTCGTGAAGCGCTGGTAGATGCGCTTGCTCTCCTCGGGGTCGGCGGCCAGGCCGTCGCGCGTGAGCGAGACCTGCAGCTTGCCGTCGAGGTCCTGGAGGGTCGCGAACGTCAGCTTGCCCATGTCGCGCATGAGCACGAGGCGGCCGCACACGCGCACGCGCGCGCCCTCGGCCAGGGCGCTGGCCTGGGCGAGCGTGTGCGTGCGCTCGAAGCGCTCGGGGTAGGGATGGACGCCCTCGGCCCGGAGGCGCTCGAGCTTCTCGAGCCGCCGCCGGCGCAGCTCGCCCTCGTCGTCGCCGGAGTTCTCCTCGATCATCGTGCCCCTCGTGGAAAGCGTGCCATGATAGCGCCTCATGCGCGCGAGCGAACCCGACCTGCCGTGGCGCGTCCTGCGCACCGGCCCCGGCGCGCCGGCGTGGAACATGGCCGTCGACGAGGCCCTGCTCGAGGCCTGGCGCCCCGGCGAAGCGCCCGTCCTGCGCCTCTACCGCTGGGCGCCCGCCGCCCTGTCGCTCGGCCGCTTCCAGCCGGCCGCGGACGTGGTCGCCCCGGTCGGAGCCACGCTCGTGCGGCGGATCACGGGCGGCGCCGCGATCCACCACCGCCCGGACGAGGTGACCTACGCCGTCGTCGCGCCCTACGCGCGCTTCGGCGCGCGCGACCCGCGCGCCGCCTACCACGCGGTCCACGGCGCCCTGGCCTTCGCCCTGGCCCGGCTCGGCGTCGCGCTCGAGGGCGAGGCCGGCCGGGCGCGCGCGCCGCTGCACGGCATGTGCTTCGCCGCGGCGACCGACTACGACCTCGTGGCCGGCGGACGCAAGCTCGTGGGCAGCGCCCAGCGTCGCCGCGGGCGGGCCTTCCTGCAGCACGGGTCGCTGCCCGTCTCGCCCGACCCGGGCGTGCCCGGCGCCGTGTCGCTCGCGGAGCTCGTCACGGGGCCGCCGCCGGACGCGGCCGCGATCGAGGACGCGATCGTCGACGCGTTCCGCGAGCGCCTCGGTGGCGCCGGCGATGACGCGATGCGTGAGACCGAAACGGCGCTCGCCGAGTGGCTCGTCGCGGCGCGCTACGGCGACCCGGGCTGGACCCTCGAGAGGTAAGCGTTTTCCGGACAAGCTGTAACGTTTGGTTCGCCGCTGGGCGCCCGAAGTCGGGAAACGGACGGTAAGGAGACGGTATATCCGTTGAAACGTTGACCCTTACGACGACGTAAGCCCCGGCAAGCGCGTTGCTGCACGGACGCGGCGAGAGGGACGGCGTGAGCAGCGCGACGCGCAAGGCGCTTCCTTCGGATCAGCTCGACGACGGACCGTCGTCGAAGCCCGGGCTCCCCTTCGGCGAGCTGGCCCTCCTCAAGGAGCTCGTCACCCGCGAGCAGCTCGAGTCGGTCCTGCGCTCCCAGGGCCACAAGCGCGGCCGCGACGAGCCCGCGCCGAAGATCGGCACGCTCCTCGTGCGCGAGGGGATCCTCAGCAAGGCCGAGGCGAAGGAGCTCCTGCGCCTGCAGCGCGACAAGGGGCCGATCCCCGGCTACGACCTGATCGAGCACCTGGGCTCGGGCGGCATGGGCTGCGTGTTCCGCGCCCTCGAAGAGGCCACCGGCCGCGAGGTGGCGGTCAAGATCCTCCCGCCGCGCGCCACGCAGAACTCGCGCTTCCGCGCGCGCTTCCTGCGCGAGGCGCAGGTCACGCAGAACCTCGAGCACGCCCACCTCGTGCGCTCGTTCGCGCAGGGCGAGTGCGAGGACCACCTGTGGTTCGCCATGGAGCTCGTGCCCGGCCTGACGCTCCGCGAGCGCATCAAGCGCTTCGGCGCCGCGCCCGAGCCCGAGGTGCGCGCGACGATGCGCCAGCTCCTCTCGGCCCTGGCGCACTACTGGGCGCAGCGGATCGTCCACCGCGACATCAAGCCGGAGAACATCATCGTCACGCCCGACGGCGTGGCCAAGCTCACCGACCTGGGGCTCTGCCGGCAGCTCGACGACGACGCGCACCTGACGCGCGTGGGCAAGACGCTGGGCACGCCGCTCTACATCTCGCCCGAGCTGGCGCGCGGCCGCTCGGACATCGACATCCGCTCCGACCTCTACTCGCTCGCGGCGACGATCTATCACCTCGCCTGCGGCGTGCCCCCGTTCGAGGCGGCCGCGCAGGCCGACCTCCTGCGCGCGCACGTCGAGCAGACCCCGCCCGCGCCGCGGCAGAAGAACCCGCGCCTGTCCGAGGGGCTCGAGGCGCTGCTCCTGAACCTGCTCGAGAAGCAGCCCGGCGACCGCCTGGCCACGCCCGAGGCCGTCCTCGAGGCGCTCGACCGCCTCGACCAGGGCAAGGCCCCGCACCTGCCGCAGCCGGCCCGCAAGACGCCGCGCCCGGG
>JAHBXY010000172.1 GCA_019636275.1 Planctomycetota bacterium
GCCCCGCCACGGTGGGGCCGCCGGCGAGCGCCTCGGCCCCGAGCCCCAGGGCGCAGGCCACGAGCAGGAGGGCCGTCGCGCCCGCGTCGAGGCGCAGGAAGTGGACGCCGCGCAGGCGCACGAGGGCCGCGGTCGTGGCGTACTTCGCCGCGTCGGCGAGGGCCAGCCCGACGAGCGCGCCCGGGAAGCCTGCCAGCCAGAAGCCCAGCGGCAGGAGGGCCAGGATCCCGACGAGCTTCGACAGGTTGCCCGCGGCGACGGCGCGCGTCTCGCCGCGCGCGAGGAGCAGCGCCGTGTTCGGCGCCTCGAGCACCTGGAACCACGCGCCGAGCAGCAGGAGCTGCAGGATCCAGCCGGCCTCCGCGTAGCGCGCGTCGTAGAGGACGTCGATCAGCGCCGGGCCCGCCGGCAGCATGGCCGACACGAGCGCGCCGCCGCCGAGCAGGAGCGGCAGGCGCACGCGCCGCGCCTCGCGCAGGAGCGCCGCCTCGCGCCCGCGCAGGCGGCTGAGCGTCGGGAAGACGACCTTCGTCCCCACCTGCAGGAGCGCGCCCACGGGCATGGCGGCGAGCGCCGCGGCGATCCCGTAGACGCCGAGCAGGCTCCAGGGGACGAGGCCGCCGAAGATCAGGCGGTCCGCCTGCGTGGCCAGGAACGTGAGCATGGTGCTCACGAACACCCACTTGCCGAACTGGAACAGGGCCCGCGCCGCGGCGGGGTCCCAGCCGGGGCGGTTGGGCGCGCCCTCGAGCGCGGTGTGCGAGAGCGTCAGGCGGATGGCGCTCTTGGCCAGCGTCCCGGCGACGAGCGCCCACACGCTCGGGTAGACCCACGCGAAGCCGACCATGACCAGGAGCGAGCCCGCCTGCGCGGCCAGCTCGAAGGCCATGAGCTGGCGCACGCGCAGGTGGCGCCCGTGGACGTGGACGCGGGTGGAGACCGAGCCGTCCATGACCGCGGCCAGGCCGGTCGCCGGGAGGTACCAGAGGAGGTCGGCGGCCAGCGGCTCGCCCTGCGAGTAGAGCGCCGCCACCGGCCAGGCGAGGAGGAACGAGGCCAGGCAGAGGACCACGCCGCGCACGAGCTGGAACGTCCAGGCGGTGTTCAGGTAGCGCGGGTCGTCGCCGCGGTCGCTCTGCACGATCGCCGGGCCGACCCCGACGTCGGTGAACAGCCACAGGCCCTGGATGAACACGTGGACGATCGCCATGAGGCCGAAGGCCTCGGGGAAGAGGAGCCGCGCGAGGATGATGTTGCCGCCGAGGCGCAGGACGTTCTGCGCCGCGTAGCCGGCGATCGTCCACACGGAGCCGCCGAGCGCGCGGCGCCGCAGCGCCTTCACGTCGTCGGGCGCCGCGGGGTCGCCGCCGGGCGGAGGAGGGGCTGACGGGCCGGGGGTCACGCGTCAGCGCGTCCCGCCGTCGGTGGCCCCGGCCCCCGCGCGCCCGGCGGCCGCGGCCCACTCGCGCGCGACGGCCGCGAGGGCGGAGTACTTCGGCGCCGCGTCCGGGTCGGCGTCCTGGCGCTCGAGCGAGCCCCAGCAGCCCCACTTCTGCGGCGCGTAGACCGAGCTGAAGTGCACGAACAGCCCGCCGCCGGCCTCGCGCCAGTCGGCCAGGTGCCGGAGGTAGAGCTCGCGCATGCGGGGATGGCGGTTCGCGCGGACGAACAGGTCGGTCAGGGCGTCGTCGTCGACGGCCTTGCCCACGCCGACGAGGTGCTGGCCGCCCTCGTAGGCGACGAGCGCCAGCCCCGCGCGCTCGGCGACTGCGCGCTGGCGGGCGATCAGGTCGCGCTGGCGGGCGAGGTCCGCGGCGCAGGCGTCGAGCACCTGGTCGACCGACCAGCCGCGCGTGGTCTGCCAGGCGGCGGCGCCGCCGAGGCGCCCGCCGAAGTAGGGGGCGATCGCCAGGGCGTCCGCCGCGTCGGGCCGCGGCAGGGCGGCGATCAACCGCGCGCTCAGGTCCGGGTTCGCCGCGTGGGACCCGAGCACCCGCACCAGCCGGTCGCGGCCCCCGAGCGCCTGCTCGAAGAGGTCGAACACCTCGGCGCTGCGCCGCGCCTGGCGCTCGAACCACTCGCACCCCTCGCCCCGGGCGGCCGCCTTGACGTCGCGGTGCTGCCCGAAGACGCCGTTCCACACCTCGTTCGAGTACTCGACGTAGAGCGTCAGGGCGGGGTCCAGCCGCTCGGCGAGGAGCGCGGCCAGGCGCCGGACGTGGTCGTCGTCGGCCCGGTGCGGCACGCACACCCACATGTGCTTGCCCGTGCGGTTGCACAGGTCGACCATGACCTCGTAGGCCACGCCCGCGGGGCCGTGCTGGCTGCGGTGGTCCGGGCGCCGGCGCTCCGACCACGAGGTCACGGGCGAGTGGTTGGTCTCGCCCCAGTCCATGAAGCGCAGGGTCGAGAAGGGGGCCAGGCGCTCGAGGAACAGCGGGTGGAAGGGCTCCGCCTCGTGCGTGGCCTCGAAGCCGGGCATGAGCACGCGCAGCCCGCGCACGTGGTCGTCGGGGCTCGAGCGGGTGATCCGCACCGTGAGCCCCTTGCGCAGGGAGTCCACGTCGGCCGTGAAGCGCGCCCGCCGCCCGCCCGCGGCCGCGTGGCGGGCGCGGCCGCCGTCCCAGCGCACCTCGACCTCCCCCGCGCCCTCGAACAGGACGACGTAGCGGCCCGTCGGGCCGCCGCCGATCAGCGTGTAGGTGGTGGCGACCTGGCCGTCGGCCAGGCCGACCGGGTAGCCCTGCGGGTCGAGCGGCGGCTCGGGGCCGTCGCCCTCGAGGTTCCACGGGTAGCCCCGCGAGTTGACGCGCGAGCTCTTCATCGCGTCGACGAACGGCCACTGCGGCGAGTGGTAGCTCACGGCCGCGAGGTTCATGCCGACCGAGGCCGTGGCGGCGCAGGCCGGCGCGGGGCTGGTGGCGCGCGCCGGGGACGCCGACCCACCCGGCGGGGATCCCCCCCCACCTGCCTGGGCCACGAGGGCGGGGGGAGCAGCCTCGCCCGAGGTGCCCAGCCCGCACCCAGCGACGCAAGGCCCGAGGACGCACAGCCCGAGCAGGACCGCGAAGGAGGTCCGCCCCCGGCGCTCACCCATGTCACCACCTCGGCGCGCCCGCGCCTGGACGGGCGAGGCCTTGCGAACGGTGCGCCGGGCGGCGACGGGCGCTCGGGGCGCCCGGCCCACGCTTCGCACGCCGCGGCGGGCGAGGACCGCGTGAGGCGACACAGGCCGGGGATGCGACGGGGCGTGGGCGGCGTGGCGGCGGCCGTCGGCTGCGCCCTGCTCGCCCAGGCGGCCCCCGCCGCCGCCCAGGACCCCACCGCGGCGCGCGACGCCGCCCTGGGCGCGCCGCTCGGGACGTCGATCGGCACCCCGATCAACGAGGCCGAGGTGCGCGACGCGAGCCTCGGGGCGCCGCGTCCGGTCGACCAGGCGCCGTTCACGCCCATGGCCCGCTCCGAGCTCGGCCGCGCCGGCCAGGGGGTCGACGGCCTCAGGGCGGTGCCGCCGACGCTCGGGCGCGGCCTGCGCCTCGGCAACGGGATCGCGCTCTCGCCCTACTACCGCGGCGGCGTGTTCTACGACAGCAACATCTTCCGCGCGCCCGCCGAGCTCGCGGTCGATGACATCGAGCTGACCAACGCGCTCGGCATCGACCTGGCGGTCATCCGCCCGACGTTCACGCTCGAGGTCGGCTACGTCGCCAACCACCGGGCGTTCCTCGAGCACAGCGACGTCTCGGCCCTCGAGCACCGGGCCCGGCTGTCCTTCGCCGCCGTCGGCCGGGTCGTCTCGGGGCGGATGCGGGCGGACGTCGCCTGGCTCGAGCGGCCCGACGACCCGCGCTTCGCGCGCGGCAGCGTGAAGCGGACGATCTACGACCTCGGCGGGGTCCTGTCGATCGGGCTCACGCGGACGATCGCCCTGCAGCCCGAGGCGTTCGCCAACTACCAGGAGTTCCGCACCGAGCGCATGGCGTTCGCCGACAACGCCAGCTACGGCGGCAACCTGCTCGTGGCGCTGTCGCCGCGCGCGCCGGTCACCGTCCTGGCCGGCGTCGGCTACCGCGAGCTGAACTACACCCACGACGACGCGGTGGCGCCCGACCTGCGCATCTTCTCGCTCATCGGCGGCGTGGAGCTGCGCCTCCTGCGCACCCTCACCGGGCAGGCGCGCGTGGGCTACGACTGGAGCGAGGTCACCGTGCGCCGCCGCTTCCCCGCCGCGGCGGACCCGCCGAGCGGCCTCACGGCGGCCGTGAACCTGCGCTGGGAGGCGCTGCGCACGACCGCGCTGAGCCTCGAGATCCTGCGGCAGATCGACTTCGGCACGACGACCTCGCCCGTGTTCCTCACGCGCGCCACGCTGGGCGTCGAGCAGGCGCTGCCGCTGCGGCTCGGCCTGGCCGTGCGCGCCAGCTACGAGGAGATCGACGCCGTGGCGGGGCTCCGCGACCGGATCACCGGGTACATGCTCGCCGGCGGCATCGGCTGGTCGCCGCGCCCCTGGCTGCAGGTCGGCGTGCAGGGCAGCCACCTGATCCGCGAGGGCGGCGGCGGGACCCGCGGTGACTTCGACGTGACGCGCATCGGCGTCATGTTGACCCTGCGCTACTGAGCGATCTCTCGACCGGGCGGGTGAGCTTCCCCAGCCCGCCCCGGGGCGATGGGCCAGCCGCGCCCGGCTTGCGCGAGGGGACGCGGCGGACCCGCTCTTGCAGCCGCGCGTGTGCGGTCCGCCCCGAGGCGCGAGGTGGACTGCGAGTCGGCTGGAGGCTGCGTGCACGGGCGATCGGACGGTCCCGCCAGGCGAGGTCACGGCGCCGACGCCCACGAGGTCGCCGCCCGCATCGTGGTCCTCGGCCCCGGGGGGGCGTTCATCTCCGCCCTGGGACGGGACCGGGTCACGGTCGGGCGCGACCCCGAGAGCGGGATCGTGCTCGAGGGGCCCGACGTCTCGCGCCAGCACTGCGTGCTCGAGCCGCTGCCGGGCGGCGGGCACGAGGTGGTCGACCTCGGGAGCACCAACGGGGTGCTCATCAACGACCGCCGCGTCTCCCGCGTGCCGCTCGAGCGCTTCGACCGCCTGCGCGTGGGCGAGTACGACCTCGTCTACCTCGACGGCGAGACCGACGCCGCGCGCGTCATGGACCTGCTGCGGCCGCCCAGCACCTCGACCGTCGCCGACGACCTGGACGAGCAGGGCAGCCTGCGCGACCGGCTCCTGTGGCTGATCCTCATGACGCAGGAGCTGCGCTGCGAGGAGGACACGAACGCCGTCCTCGACACGCTCCTCGAGGAGCTGCTGCGCTGGACCCGGCACGAGCGCGTGCTCCTGGTCCTCGACGGGGGCGGCCCCCTCGAGGTCGGGCGGGCGCGCAACCTCGAGCCGCGCCACCTGCTCCCCGACGCGCTGGTCGCCTGCCGGCCGCTCGTGTTCGAGGCCCTGCGTCAGGGGCGCGCCGTCCACGGCACGACGCCGCTGGCCGGCGAGGGGGGCACGCTGTGCGTGCCGATCGTCGACCGCTCGTGGACGGGCTCCGAGCGGCGGCGGACCTACGCCGGCCAGGTGCGGGCGGCGCTGCTCCTCGGCCGCGGCGAGCGGCTCGCGCCGCGCGAGCTCGAGCCGGAGGACCTGCGGCTCCTGCGCGCGCTGACGCGGCAGGTGGCCACGCTCCTGGCCAACGCGCGGCTGCACCGCCAGGCGACGACCGACGCCCTCACGCAGCTCGCCAGCCGCGCGTGCATCGAGCAGGCCCTGCGCCAGGAGCTCGAGGCGGCGCGCGTCCGGCGCCAGCCCCTGGCGGTGGTGCTCCTCGACGTCGACGACTTCAAGCGCATCAACGACACGCTCGGGCACGACGTCGGCGACGAGGTGCTCGCCGCGCTGGCGCACCGCGTGACGCGCGTCCTGCGCCACGACGACGCGGCCGGCCGCTGGGGCGGCGAGGAGCTGCTCCTGGTCCTCCCCTCGACGGACCTCGAGGGCGGGCTGATCGCCGCCCGCAAGGTGGTCGCGCAGGTCTCGGAGCGGCCGCTGGCGCGCGAGGTCAAGGCGACGGTCTCGGCCGGCGTGGCCGCGTTCCCGGGTCACGGCGCCACGGCCGAGGCGCTGGTGCGCGCCGCGGACGTGGCGCTCTACGCGGCCAAGGGGTTGGGGAAGAACCGCGCGGAGGTCTACGCCGGCGACGTGCACACCGTCGCCCTGCGCAGCGGCCCCCCCGTCCGGCGGTCCGGGCCGCCGACCGGCGCCGAGGCCACCCGGCAGCACCGGGTGCCGATGATCGACGGCCTCCAGCCGCCTCCGCCCCACCGGGATTCGCCCACGATCCGCGCCCTGCGCCCGCCGCGCGAGACCCCGCCGCCCGCGGACCTGACCGGCAACGCGGTCGCCTGGCTGCAGTGCGACCTGCTCGCCTCCGTGCCCCTACCCCCCGGCGTGCTCACCCTCGGGCGCGCCGAGGGCTGCGACGTCGTGCTGCCGCACCCGCTCGTGTCGCGGCGCCACGCGACCGTCCACGTCGGCCACGAGGGCGGGCTCGAGCTCGAGGACCACTCGACCAACGGCTCGGTCCTCAACGGCGAGCGCCTCCTCGGCCGCGCCAGCCTGCGCGCCGGCGACCGCCTGGCGATCGGGCCGTTCGAGTTCGAGGTGGTCGAGCGCGACGAGGGCGAGCGCGCCAACGAGAAGACCGCGCGCGTCTTCGTGTAGCCCGTCTCCCGAAGCCGCTCCGCCAGACGACGCAGCGCGCGCTCGCGACGCGAGCGTGACCCCAGGCGCAGCCTCGGCTTCCCTCCCGTGCCTGCTCCTGTCGTGAAGCCGCTTACGCGGCAGCTGCTGCTGCTCTGCTCCTGTCGTGTGAGCTCACGCGGCGGCGGGGGGGCGGCGTGGAGCGCTCCGGAAAACAACGCTCCGGAAAGAGAAATCCCCTGGCCACAGCCCACCGCGGGCTGTGGCCAGGGGACGTTGTTCCTTGCCGGGGGGGGAAACCGGACAAGGGAACTTCGATTGTGAGGTGCCCCTGCTCAGGGCCCAACGTGGGCCCTGAGCAGGAGCGGTGTCCTTGCCGGGGGGGGAATCCGTCAAGGATCTGATTGTTCGAGCACCCCCTGCCCAGGGCCACGACGCGTGGCCCTGGGCAGGAGGCTTGTTCCTTGCCGGGGGGGGAATCCGGACAAGGTCTTCTTGTAGGTGCCCCGCTGCGAGGCCCGACGCGGGCCTCCCAGCAGGGCGTGTCCTTGCCGGGGGGGGGAATCCGGACAAGGTCTTCTTGTAGGTGCCCCGCTGCGAGGCCCGACGCGGGCCTCCCAGCAGGGCGTGTCCTTGCCGGGGGGGGAATCCGGTCAAGGCAAGTTGTCTTGTTCAGCGCTTCCCGGTCGTCGCCGGGGGACGCGAAGATGGTTAGCGAGCCTCATGCCATCCGCAGTCGCCGTGATGACGCGAGGTCATCCTCGATGGCTTGCGTGAGAGTCCCCTCGACTGCTCGAGAGTCCCCGCTGTCCCACGCGCGAGGAACCGAGTGTCCCGTTCGTCTACGCGTCATCCGTGGGTTACGCGCGCGGGGCATCGATGTCCCATCTGGACCAGGATTCGCGACGTGGCGCTGACGGCCCCACGCGGGCGGGCGTCAGTGGCGAGCGCTAGCGCGTAAACCCTGATGAACCGTCGGTGAGGGGCGACGAGCCGCGGAAAAACTCCGGGGAATCGTCCGCGGTTCAGGGTGAGGTTCCCCAACCTACACGTCGAGGATCCCCATGCACGTGCAGACGGCGGTCGAGGGCAGCGCGACGCGGGTGACGGACGCGGTCGTGTCGGACGCGGCGGTGTGGGAGGCGGGGGCGCGCGCCGAGTTCGAGGACCTCCTCGAGCTCATCCGCGCCGGCCAGCCCGGGATCGAGCAGCTCGTCATGCCGCGGCTCGCCATCGTCGGCGCCGCCCTCATGCACTCGCTCGGCGCGCGCCGCCAGGAGGCCGCCGCTCCGGCGTCGCGCCGCGCGTCGCGCCGGCGGCGCTCGGCGAGGACCAGGTAACGCGGCCAGCGCGCGGGGCGCGGCGATGAACAACGACAGCCAGAGGAGGAGTGCCATGGACGGGTCGGGCGTGATCGACCAGCGGAAGCAGCACGGGAGGGCCGCCGCGGGCGGCGTCACCAACGGGGCCGCCGACCCGGCGCGGGCGGGCGCCATGGAGATCGTCGGCCGCTCGCAGGCCATGCTGCACCTGCTGCAGCGCATCGAGACGGTCGCCCGGAGCGACGCCCGGGTGTTCGTCGCCGGCGAGAGCGGCACGGGCAAGGAGCTGGTGACGCGGCTCCTGCACGCCAAGAGCGCGCGCCGCGAGCACCCGTTCGTGGCGGTGAACTGCGCGGCCTTCCCCGACGCGCTCCTCGAGGCCGAGCTGTTCGGCTACGAGCGCGGCGCCTTCTCCGGCGCGTTCGTGCGCCGCGAGGGCCGCTTCCAGGCCGCGCACAAGGGCACGCTGTTCCTGGACGAGGTCGCCGAGCTGCCGCTGACGGCGCAGGCCAAGCTCCTGCGCGTGCTCGAGACCGGCGCCTTCGAGCCGCTGGGCACCAACCAGTCGGTCCAGGTGGACGTGCGCGTGATCTCCGCCAGCCACACGAGCCTGAAGGAGCGCGTGTCGCAGGGGCTGTTCCGCGAGGACCTCTACTACCGGCTCAAGGTCGTGCAGCTCGAGGTGCCGCCGCTGCGCACCCGCCGCGGCGACGTGCCGCTGCTCGTCGAGCACTTCCTGCGCCGCTTCGCCCCCAACGGGCAGATCCCGCGCATCTCCGCCCGGGCGCTGGCCTCGCTCGAGAGCTACTCCTTCCCCGGCAACGTGCGGGAGCTCGAGCACGCGATCCTGCAGGCGGTCGTGCTCGCCAACGGCGAGGAGATCGACCTGCGCCACCTGCCGCGCGAGGTCGCCGGCAGCGGGTCGTCGCACATGCGCGTCGAGGGCACGCCCCGTCCGCTCTCGGATGTCATGGGCGAGTTCGAGCGCGACTACCTGATCCACGCCCTGCGCCTCATGGGCGGCCGCAAGGCCGAGTGCGCGCGGACGCTCGGGATCTCGCGCAAGAGCCTGTGGCAGAAGCTGCGCAAGTACGCCGTCGGCGACGCGGAGCTCAACGCGGCCATGAGCACCCCCGCCAAGGCTTTGGCTTAACTTAACCAATCGACGGCTGCGGATGCCGGGCGCGGCGGCGCGCGCGCGGCTCGTAGGATCCGGCGATCGATACGAGCCGCGCGCGCGCCGCCTCGCCTCGGCCTCCGCGGCCTCGCCTCGCTCGTGGCTGCGTTCCTCCCGTGGCCGCCGGAGCGGAGCGGGTAGCGAGGCAGGAACAGCTTCGGGCGCGCGCGCCGTCCGATCGATGCCGGACGGCGCGCGCTTGTTCGGCGGGGAGACCCTCGTCTCGAGAGGGACGTGGCGGCGCAGCCCTGCTGCGTCGACGGGGCCGCGCGCCGACGCAGCCCCGGCGCACGTCGCTCCGCCGCGCTCTCTCGTTGATCGGAGGGGAGACCCTCGTCTCGTGAGGGGCGGCGCGGCGCAGCCTGCCGCGCCGACCGGGCCACGCGCCGAAGCGGCCTCTGCCGCAGGATTGGCCCGCCGTCCCGACGTCGTTCGCGGCGCTGGTTCGCGGGCCCCGGCGGTAGGGCAGGCGGGCCGCCTCAGGCGTAGTCGGCGGCGAGGTCCTGCGAGGGTGGCACGCGGCGCTGCTGGATGTGCAGCCCGAGGTCGCCGTCGTAGAGGTAGCGGGCCGTCGGCACCAGCGGGCGGCGCTCGACGAGGCGCAGCGTCGCGCGGCACTGGTCGAGGAGCTCGCCGGGCGTGCGGCGCTGGGCGGGGTCGGGCGCGAGAGCGGCGCGGAGCAGGTCGAGGAGGTCCTCGGCGACGTCCGCCTCGAAGCGCTCGTGCAGGAGCAGGCCGTTGATCGGGCTCGTCCCCTTCTCCTTGAGCGCCAGCAGCTCGGCCACGTAGTCGACCCCCGCGCGGGCGAACAGGTCGGTGCGCCCGTAGGGGCGGTCGCCGGTCAGGTGCTCGTAGAGGGTCAGGCCGAGGGCATAGGTGTCGGTCTTGCGGCTGTAGCGGCCGGGCTTGCCGAAGCGGGGCATGGCCTCGGGCGGCAGGTAGAGCGGGTCGCCGGCGACGAGCGGCGGTTGCCCGCCCTCGCCGAGCTCCGCCGGGCCGAGCGCGGCGCCCACGTCGATCAGCGCGGGCTCCCACGCGCCCGACGCGAGGCGGCCGAGGTAACCGGCGTCCTCGAGGTCCGGGGGCATGCGCAGCATCAGGTTGCCCGGCTCGATCGAGCAGAGGATCACGCCGAGCTCGTCGTGGACCCCCTGCACGAGCTCGAGCAGGTTCACGAACCCGCTGAGCGCCGTGGCCGGGTCGACGCGGCCGAAGCGCGCCAGCGGGTGCGGGGCGAGCTGCTCGAGGACGAGAGCGGGCGGCGGGCCGGGCTCCGCGGCGAGCAGGCGCACGAGGCCCGGGTGCGGCCGCGCGAGCAGGCGCCGCTCGCGCTCGGCGACCGCGGCGCCGCCGAAGGGGAAGCGCATGACGGCGGTCCCCACCTCCTCCTCGTAGCCGGGGAAGGGGTCGCCGCCCTGGAGCGCCACGGCGACGATCGCCGCCTCGCGCCCGGCGCCCACCTGCCGGTGGACCAGGTAGGCGCGGCGCCGGTCGGCCGACATGAGGAGCGACCCGTCGGGCGGCAACGCCGGAGCGGCCGGCGCCGCCGCGGCGGCGCCGGGGACGTGGCGCGCGAGCGTCGGGGCGTCGGCGAGGAGCCGCTCGGCCGCGATCCGGGGGTCGAGCTGCGCCGCGGCACGGCGCCGGTCGCGTGCCGGCCGCCGGATGCCGGCCGCCGGGGTCCCCGCCGCGGCACGTCCGCCGCTGGAGTCGCAGGTGCGTCGCGGCACGTCGGCCGCCGGTCAAAACGCGGCACGTCGGCGCCGGCGTCACGGCACCGCGGCATGCCGCCAGGCGGCGAGGTCGTCGGTCGATGCGCACACCGGCCGCCGGCCGCGGCTGCGGCACGCCGCTCGGCGGCGTCACGCCGGCTGCTCGGGCTGCAGACCGACGTGAGCGGCGGGCGGCGGGCGCGAGGTCGCCCAGGCGCGCGCGCAGCCGCTCGCGCAGCGCGACCACGACCTGCGCGGCCGCGCCCGGCGAGTCGGGCGGCGGACCGGCGGCGTCGAGCACACCGATCACGTCGCGCCAGAGGAGGATCGGGAACTGCGCGGCCGTCTCGGGCGGGAAGGCGTCGGCCGTGCGGCCGATCCCCAGCGTCGGCACGCCCTGGGTCGCGTAGGCCTCGAGCTCGCCCGCGTAGCCGCGCGCGCGCGTGCGCCACACGCCGACCATCTCGTGCCCCATGGCCGTGATCGTCACCTCGACCTGCCCCGCCCGCAGGCGCACGGCGGTGTCGAACGGCGGCGGGCTCGGGCTGGCGAGGATGCGCGAGAGCGCCTTCTTGCCCTTGTCGGCCATGCAGGCCGCCAGGGCCACGAGCATGGCGTGCCCGAGCCCGTGCTCACCGCGGGCGTCGAGCAGCCAGGCCAGCGCGCGCGCGTCGCGCAGGTCCGCCGACGCGCCCGCCTCGAGCAGGTCCAGCGTGCGAGCAGGAGCGACGGACATGGTCACCTCGTCCCCATTCGAGCCTGCCCGCGCCGGGGCGCACAAGCCGCCAGTGGTGGCGCCGACGGGCGGGCCGTATGCTCCCCCGCGGGGGACATGAGGGAAAGTCGAAACCTCCTGGACATCTTGAACCTGGCGCACGCACGGCCGCTCCTGGCCTCGTGCGTGGCCTGGCTCCTCGATCCGGAGGCCGAGCACGGCCTCGGCGACCGCGCCCTGCGCGCGCTGGCGCACGCGCTCGCGCGCGAGGGCGTGCACCCGGGCGCCCTGGCCGACCGCGAGGGCGTCCTCGCCGCAGGCCGGGCCCTGCGCCAGGAGCCGCGCCCGGCCCTGCGGGCCGACGTCTACGTCGACGACCTCGGGCCTCACGTGCGCCTGGTCGGGCCGGGCGACCTGGCGCTGCGCCTGCAGCCCTGCCTCGACGACCCGCCGCCCGGCGCCGCGGCCGTCGGCGCCCTGCGCGCGCGGAAGGTCGTGCTCGTGTGCCTGCTCCCGGGCGCCCCGCCGGGCGAGGACGCGCGCCCGGCTGCGGCCGTGTGGCCGCTCGGCGAGGTGGCGGCGCTCCTGCGCGAGGTCACGCCGCGCGACGCCTACGGCCACTTCCTCGCCCACCTGCGCGAGCACCTCGAGGGCCAGCTCGGCTGGGTCCCGGGCGCCGCGCCGACGCCCGCGCCCGCCCTGCCGAAACCCGCGCCCGCCCCGCCGGAGCCCGCGCCCGCGCCCCGGCCGGCGCCCGCCCGGGCGGCCGACCCCGCCGACTCCACCTGGGACGTCGGCTGGGGCAGCGAGGGGCACGACGACGGCGACTGGCTCATGGACGCCGTCGCCGGCGCGTCGGCGCCGGGCGAGGCGCAGGCGAAGACGCCAGCCACGCCGACCGCCGCGCCGACGCCGCGCCGGCGCGCGCCGCAGCCCGAGAGCCACGTCGACCTCGACCGCGCCGACCAGGTCGAGGGCGGGCGGGCCGTGCGCGACGCCCTCGGCACGTTGCAGAAGGCGATCCACTTCTTCCGCCTCTACCCGCCCGAGCACCCGCTGTGTGGCCAGACGGTCGAGGAGACCGTCCGCGCCCTGCGCGAGTTCCTCGACCGCCACGGCGCGCTCGAGGTGCAGATCCAGCGCGACGGCGTGGCCTTCCGTGGCGAGCGGATCATGGACGAGCAGGGGCGCGCGACCGACTTCTCGTTCCTGCTCTACCCGGAGGGGATCCGCTCGCTCTCGTTCGACCACGGGATCGAGTCGCGCGAGGTCCACCAGTTCGTCGAGACCCTCTCGGGTCAGGACCCGGCGCTCACCGCGGAGCAGGACCTCCTGGGCGCCCTGTGGCGGCGCGAGTTCTCGAACATCCACTACCTGACCTTCGACCAGCTCTCGCCGGCCGCCCTGCGCGCGCACCACGACTCGACGCTGGCTGCCGTGGCGCAGCGGATCGACGGCCTGTCGCGGGCGCTCGGCCGCGGCACGCCGGCGAGCGACGAGGCGCTGCGGCGCCTGCTCGAGGCCCCGCCGTCCCTGGCGCCCGACGACCCGGCGCTCCTGGCCGCCCGCCCCGAGCGGGCGGCCGACTACCGGCTCACGCCGGCCGGCGAGGGGCGACAGCGGCTGCTCGACCGGGTGTTCGACCCGTTCCTGGGCGACCTGCTGGGGCGGGCGGCGGACATCGTCGCCTGGGCGGCGACCGACGAGGACCACGAGCCCGCCCCGGTCGACGTGGCGCACTTCGTCGCCGGCTCGGTGATCAACGTGCTCTGGCAGGGCGACCTGTCGCGGGCGGCCGACCTCCTCGGGCGGGCGGAGGCCGGCGGCGCGCCGCACCCGGAGCTCGTCGCGCGGCTCACCGGCCGCGACGCCCTGGCGCTCGTCGTGCGCGCCCTGCGCCCCGCCGAGGGCGCGCCGCCGCCGCCGCCGGAGGCGGCGCAGGCCGCCGTGCGCTACCTGTCGCACCTCGGGCCCGCGGCCCTGCCCCCGGTGGCCCGCCTGTGGGGGCGGCTCGTCGACCCGGAGGTGCGGGCCGTGATCCGCGCCTTCCTCGCCGGGCAGGTGACGTCGCGCCCGGAGGTCCTCGCGCCGCTCACCGAGCACGCGGACCCCCAGCTCGCGGCCGAGGCGCTGGAGCTGTTCGTGCACGCCGCGCGCCACCCGCGCTGCCACGAGCACCTGCAGCGCTTCGCCGCCGACCCGTCGCACCCCGCGCGCCAGCAGGGCGCGCGCGAGGCGCTCGACGCGCTCTCGGGCGAGGGCGAGCGCAAGCGCCTGCTCCAGGCGCTCGAGGCCGGCGCGGCGCGCGACGAGCGCATCCAGGCGGCGCGGCGCCTGGCCGAGGTGGGCAACGCGCAGACGTTCGAGCGCCTGTGCGCCCTGGCCCAGCACAAGGACTTCGCCCAGCGCGACGACGAGGAGCTCGACGCCGTGCTGGGCGCGCTCACGCGCCTCGGCGGCGTGCGCTCGGTGCGCCTCCTGCAGGAGCTGAACGAGCGGCGCTCGCTCCTCGCCCGCAAGGACACGCAGCGGCTGTCGACGGCCGCCGGCACCTGGCTGGCCGAGCTGCGCAAGGCGCGGAGGAGCCCGTGACGCTGCACGGGGCGGGCGACAGCCAGCTGGGCGAGGAGGAGGACGCTCCGGAGCAGGAGGGGGCGCCGGCCTTCCTCCGCGCCGGCCGCGCCGAGGCCTACCTCCTCTCGCGCCTGTCGAGCGCCCTGCGCGTGTCGCGCCTGCACGCGCTCGACAACGTCGCCGCGCGGGAGGTGCTCGACGAGCTGCGCGAGGGGCTGTCGCGCTTCCTCCTCCTGCGCGACCGCGCGCTCGTGCTCGTCGGCGAGGGGCGGCGCGTCTACGTCAACGGGCGCATGGTGCGCAGCGGCAAGGCCGGCGGCACGTGGCTCGAGGACCTGGCCGACCTGCTCGAGCGCAGCGGCGCCGGCGGCCTGCTCCTGGCCGGGACGTGGGACGCCGCGGCGACGCGCGACCTCGTGGCCGCGTTCGCCCCTGCGCCTGGCGCCAGCGGCCCGGCCGCCCGCTTCGAGGCCCTGCGGGCCGGGCTGGCGCGCGTCGCGGCGCCGGCCCTGGCCCAGGCGCTCGACCCGGCCGCGGCCCAGGCGCTGGCCCAGGAGGAGGAGGAGGGGTACGGCTCCGAGGCGCAGCGGGCCGCCTTCTACTTCGCGCGCCTCGTGGTCCTGGCCCAAGCCGGGCACGATGCGGCGCGCGCCGGCCGCGCGCCGGACGTGCACGCGCGCCACCTGCGGCAGACGCTCATGAAGGTCGTCGACGCGCTCGCCGACCCGCTGTTCGAGGCGCGCCTCCTGGGCTGCGGCGTGCTCGCCCCCGCCGGCGCCGACCCGGAGGCGCTCCACGCGGCCCGGGTGACGGTGCTGGCGCTCGTCATGGGCCGCCTGCTCGGGCTGCCGCGCGGGAGCGTGGGCGACCTGGGCTTCGCCGCGCTGTTCCACGACCTCGGCCGCGTCGAGGCGCCCCACGCGGCCGACCCGGCCGGCGACCGCGAGGCGCGGGCCAGCCTCGAGGGGCACGTCGTCGGCGCCGTGCGCTGCGCCCTGCGCGGGCGGACCTACGCCACCTCGGGCCTCCTGCGCCTGGTCGTCGGCCTCGAGCATCACCACGCGACCGACGGCGTGCCCGCCGAGGCGATCCTGCGCGAGCCGCACGCCTTCAGCCAGCTCGTGGCCGTGGCCGACGCGTTCGACCGCCTCGAGCACGGCCAGCCCTGGCGGACGCCGGTGTCGCCGGCCGAGGCCCTGCAGACCCTCGCCGCCGAGCCCGAGCGCTACGAGCCGGCCCTGGTCGAGCTCCTGATCGACGCCCTCGGGCGCACGCCGCGCGGCACGCTCCTGCAGCTCCGCTCGGGCGACGTCGTCGTGGTCATCGCCGGCGGGGCCCGCCAGGGGCACCGGCCGGTCGTCCGCCGCCTGCAGCTCGCCACGGGCGCGCCCGACCCGGCGCGGACGCTGGCCGTCCTCGACGGGCTGAATCAGGTCGCGGCCGAGCTCGACCCGGACGTGCGCGACGACTGGCGCGAGGCCGTCCTTCTGTGACGTGGTGTGCTCGACGGCTGCGGCCGCGGATGCCGGGCGGGGCGGCGCGCGCACGGGCTCGAAGTAGGTCGCTACGTCGTCGCCCGCGCGCGGCGCCTCCCCGCCTCGGCCTCCGCGGCCTCGCCTCGCGCGCTGCTTCGAGCGAATGCTGGTCGCCAGCGGCCGCGAGCAGGGCCGATCCCAAAGAGAGGCTCAGCGCCGTCTCTCGGTCACCGTCAGTCGAGCCGCCGCCAGCGCCCTGAGCGCGGGCCGTCGACGACCACCTCCCACCGCGGCGGCCCGTCGCCGGCCACCAGGTCGGCGGCCTCGCGCCGGAGCCGGACCGCCGGCGCGTAGAGCCGCAGGTAGGCCTCGACGAGGTCGCCGCGCACGCGCACGGCCTCGCCGGCTGCGGCGCGCGCGCCGACGGCCAGGGCCAGCTCGCGGCGGCCCGCGAAGTAGAAGGCCCCCTGCCGCTCGGGGTGGACGACCGCGTAGCGCCACAGCGGCGGCACGGCGCCGAGGGCGAGCACCCCCGCGACCAGGGCCAGGGCCAGGGGTCGCCGCCGACGGGCGACCAGGTCGGCGCCGTGGGCCACGAGCAGGACCAGGGCCGGGAGGGCCAGGACGGCGCGCAGGGCGTTGGGGACGTCGCGCGTGAGCGCGGCGGCCGCCGGCGCCAGCATGAGCCACAGGAGCAGCCGGCGCCCCCGCGGCTCGCCGCGGAAGGCGCCGACGGCGGCCCGCGCCAGGCCCAGGACCAGGAACGGCGCCCAGGCGAGCGGCAGGAGGCCCACGCCCTCGGGCGCGAAGCCGCGGCTGGTCGCGCCGCTGAAGAGGAAGCGCGTCGAGAGGTGCACCGCCCACCCGCGGGCGGCGCGCCCCGCGTGGTCGACGAGGCCGGCGCCGCGCTCGAGGGCGAGCACCTGCTCGAGGCGCAGGCCGCCCTCGGGCCCGAGCGTCCAGGGGAGCAGGGCGACGAGGACGACGAGCGGCGGCCCGAGCGCCAGCGCCGCCACGGCCGGCGCGGGGCGCGGGCGGGTGGTCGCCAGCCAGGCGACCGCGAGGAGCGGCACGACGAGGCGTGCCGGCGTGTAGGTGGCGGCGGCCAGCGCCAGGCACAGGCCGCCGGCCAGCGCCGCCCGCCGGCGGCCGGCGCGCGGGTCGTCGGTCGAGCCTTCGGCGCGCGCGAGCGCCCACAGGCCGACGACGACCAGCGGCGGGACGAGGGCCGCCCGCAGGCCCAGGCGCGACAGGTGGACGGCCCAAGGCGTCAGGGTCATGACGAGCGCCGCGAGCAGCCCGGCGCGGGGCCCTGCCTCGCCTGCGAGGAGGGCGACGCCGACGACCAGCGCCAGGCCGGCGAGGAGCGCCGGCAGGCGCACGGCCGCCTCGACCGGCGCGCCGAGGGCGTCGGCCAGCGCGACGCACGGCGCCGCCAGCCACACGTAGGTCCCCTCGTCCCAGCCGCCGCCCTCGTGCGGGAAGGCCAGCGCCGGCCGGCCGAGGACCTCGCGCGCGTGGACCGCGTCCTGGGCCTCGTCGGGATGCAGCGGCCCGGGCAGCCGGTCGAGCCACGGCGCGCGCAGCCCGAGGGCCAGGAGCAGGCAGCCGGCCAGGAGCCAGCGGTGGGGCGTCACGCCGGGGATGGTCGTCGAGCCGGGGCCCGGCGGCCAGCCACGCCGCGCGACAGGCCCTCCCGGCGCGCGGGTCGAGGGCGCGTGAAGAGCAAGGAGGCCGAGGTGGCCAAGCTGAACCAGGTGCTCGCCGTCGAGAAGGCCACGAAGGGGCGCGTGGCGAGCGAGCTGACCGACATGCATCACGCCCTGCAGAAGCCGAGCCTGCTGACGGGCTTCGCCAAGACCTACCAGAAGAAGGACGAGGACGGCGACGACCACCCGCCCGAGCGCCAGAAGGTGCAGGTGGTGGCCACCGACATGCTGCGGCGCGCCGGGCGGCTCCTGATCGAGCTGCTCGACGTCACGGCGTCGAAGGACTGGGCCAACTGCCAGGCGAAGGCGGACGTCGTCGTCGACGGCCGCGTGATCCTGGAGGGCGCGCCGGCGACCTTCCTGCTGTTCCTCGAGAAGCAGCTCACGGACCTCAACACCTTCGTGGCGAAGATCCCCGTGCTGGACCCGTCCGAGGACTGGGCGTTCGACGAGAGCACCAGCCTCTACAAGACGGACCCGGTGCAGACGACGCGCACGAAGAAGGTGCAGCGGCCGATCGTGCTCTACCAGGCGACGAAGGAGCACCCGGCGCAGACCCAGCTCATCACCGAGGACCTCTCGGTCGGGACCTGGGTGACCGTGAAGCACTCGGGCGCCCTGCCGGCGCCGCACAAGGACGCGCTCCTGGAGCGCATCCGGCGGCTGGCGGCCGCGGTGAAGTTCGCCCGCGAGACGGCGAACGCCACCGAGGCGCCGCGCAAGGACGTCGGGCAGCGCCTGCTCGACTACCTGCTGGACGCCTGACCGAGCGAGCGACGAAGCGCTCCACCGTTCCTCACGCCTCGGGTCTTCGGGCACGAGCCCCGGGTGGAACGGAGCAACGAGCGAGGCGAGGGCGCGGAGGACGAGGCGAGGCGGCGCGCGCGCGGTCGATATCGATCGCCTGATCCTATCGGCCGCGCGCGCGTCGCCCTCGCCCGTCATCCGCGGCCGCAGCCGTCGAACACACCTCGAAGGAGGGAGATTCAGGCTGACGCCTGAGGCTCAAGGACCCTGGCCGACCGGACCGACGTGCAGGTTCGAGGCCTGCCCCCTGCAACCGTGCAGGGGTGGCGGAAGTGGCAGACGCGGCGAGGGAACCAGCCTCGCCTCCGGCACCGCAATGCAGCGCGGAGCGCCGGGGGCAGGCCCCTCGCCGTCGGCGAGGCCGGACGCAGGGTCCACTCACGCTGAGACTGTCCTCCGAAGCTCAGCATTGGCCGGTTCACCCGATCGACCGCCGACGGCCTGCCGCAGCCCAGACGTGGGTTCGAACCCCACCTCGCCCGTCCCGTGGGTGAGTAGCTCAGCGGAAGAGCGGGGCTGCTCAGATGTGAGCCGTCGGATCCACCGCGGCGGGTGATCGCAATCCGGCCCCGGAGCCGGCAGGTAGGCTACACCTGCCGGCTCCTCCTCTTTCCGGAGCGCGCTCCGGCGCGTGCGGACGGTTCACCACAGAGGAGCAGAGGGAGCAGAGGGCGTGACCGCCCGAGATCACCGCGTCGGTGCCCTCGGGCCAGGGTAGACGGCGCAAGGGACGACGGAGGCCACGGAGGGGAGGGGACGAGAAGAAGGTCGACCCTCCCCCCTCGGACTCGCGGGCGCTCGCCTCGACGTCGGGGACGGGCCAGGGCCCGGGAATCCTC
>JAHBXY010000173.1 GCA_019636275.1 Planctomycetota bacterium
GACATCAACACAAGCGACGGCCGCTGTGAGAGCGAAGCGAGCAGATCGACCGGTGAGCGCGCATCCCCGAGCGTAGGCCGCGAAGCGGCCGGAGCGAGGGCGACAGGTGCGTCACTGCGGATCGGAGCATCGGGTCGCGCTCCTGGACGTGGGCATCACGACAAGCGACGGCCGCTGTGACCCCGTGCGGGCGGCGTCAACTTCACGTAGACGCCGACCTCGTCGAACCCGAGCCGCCGGTAGAGCGCCTTCGGCCAGTCGTCCTCGGCCGCGACCAGGAACACGAGCCCGGCGCCCGCCGCGCGCGCCTCGTCGACGGCGCGCAGGACAACCGCCCGGGCCAGGCCGCGCCCACGGTGCGACGGCAGGGTGGCCACGTCCTCGACCTGCGCCACGCCATCGGCGAGGTACAGGTCCGTGTAGCTGGCCAGCGCGCCGTCGACGAGCGCCGCGAAGGCGCGCAGGGCCACCCGCCGGGCGATCGCCGCCTTGGCGTCGAGGAGCTGCGCGATCACGGCGTCGGTCGCCCAGGGCTGCTCGGTCAGGAGCGCGCCGCGCGCCGCGCGCAGGTCCTCGACGTCCACCTCGCGCACGACGGCCGCCGGCGCCGGCCGGTCGGGCGGGCGCCGGTGCACCATGACCAGGCCGCGGTGGACGCCCCAGCCGGGCAGCGCCGCGGCCAGCCGCTCGCCCTGCACGTGGTCGGGCACGAGCGCCATGGGCAAGCCGAGGCGCGCCAGCTCGGCCGCGACGTCGGCCGGCGTCGCGTCGGGCCGCTCGACGAGCAGGTAGTTCGAGTCGTGGCGCAGGGCCAGCGCCTCGTCCACGACACCGACCCCGACCGGCGACGGCGCCTCGCGCGCTCCGCCGAGGTCGCCCCGGCGCAGGAAGGCCATGCACCGGGCGTAGTCGCTCACGGCCGCGGGACGCGGCGCGACGCGCCCTTCTGCTGGCGCAGCCGCTCGAGCTCGCGGACGAGGTCGCCCATGCAGGAGTAGCGGTCGGCCGGGTTCACGGCCAGGGTGCGCGACACGACCGAGCGCGCGCGGTCGGGCACGAGCTGCAGGGCGCGCCGCTGGGCCTCGCCGCGGATCGCCGCCTGGAACATGGCCTGCGTCGGCCCGGGCTCGATCGCGTCCTCGCCGGTGAGCATCTCGAACAGCGTCACGCCGAGCGCGTAGACGTCGCTCAGGGGCGAGGGCGGCTCGCCGCGCAGGAGCTCCGGCGCGATGAACACGGCCGTGCCCAGGATCTCGCCCTCGTGCGTGAGCGCCGCGTCGTCCTGCGGCTTCGAGAGGCCGAAGTCGCACAGGCGCACGCGCCCCGCCTCGTCGACGAGCACGTTCTCGGGCTTGACGTCGCGGTGCACGATCCGCCGCGCGTGCAGGGCCTCGAGCCCGCGGGCCACCTGCGCCGCGATGTCCAGCGCCCGCTCCTCCGGCAGGGCGCCGGTGCGCTCGATGAGCTGGTCGAGCGTCTCGCCGGCGAAGAAGTCCATGTCGAGGTAGGGGACGCCGTCGAGCGTGCCGACGTCGCGGATGCGCACGAGGTGCTCGTCCTCGATCCCCTTGAGGATCCGCTGCTCGCGGGCGAAGCGCTTCGACCAGTCCTCGTCCTGCGCGGCCACCTGCGGGTCGAGGAGCTTGACCGCCGCGAGCGACCCGTCGTCGAGGCGCACGCCCTTGAGCACGCGCGCCAGCCCGCCCCGCCCGAGGTCGGCGACGAGGACGCGCGGGCCGAACAGCCAGCCGCCCTCGTCGGTGAGCGGGCGCTGCGGCGCGCGGTCGAAGGCCTCGGCGCGGAGGACGCGCGGCTGCGGCGTGACCGCCGGCTGCGCGCGCGAGCGGGCGCGCACCCGCGCCAGGAGGTCGGCCGGGCGGAAGGGGAGGAGCACCGCGTCGGCGGCGCCGGCCTCGAGCACGGGCGCCATGAGGCGCTCCTCGTAGGGCTCGAGCAGCGCGATCGCCGGCGGGACGGCCGGCCCGAGGAGGCCGGTGAGCCCGCGCAGGAGGTCGAGCGCGCCCAGGCCGCCGCCGCCGTGCAGGAGCACCGTCGTGGGCCGCGCGCCGCGGGCGACGGCCACCAGGGCGGCGCGCGGGTCGGGGTGCACGTCGACGCGGCCCAGCGGCGCGAGCGCCGCGGCGAGGTCCAGGCCGGCGGGGGCGCCGGCGACGAGGATCGAGAGCGGGGGCGAGGTCACGCGGGGCTCAGGCCGCCTCGAGGATCTGCGCGAAGGCGGCGGCCTTCAGCGACGCCCCGCCGACGAGCGCGCCGGCGCAGCCGGGGAGGCCCAGCAGCGCGGCGGCGTTCTTCTCCGAGACGCTCCCGCCGTAGAGGACCGCCGTGGCGCCGGCCGCCGCGGCGCCGGCGAGGCGGTCGACGACGCCGCGCACGTGCGCGAGCACGTCGGCCACCTCGAGCGGCGTCGGCGTGACGCCCTGCCCGATCGCCCAGCGCGGCTCGTAGGCCACGACCACGCGCGGCACGACCGCCGGCTCGAGCCCCTCGAGCGCCGCCCGGAGCTGGTCCGAGACGACGACCTGCGTGCGGCCGCCCTTGCGCTCGTCCTTCGTCTCGCCGACGCACAGGATCGGGTCGAGCCCGCCGCGCAGGGCGGCGCGGACCTTGGCCCGCACGAGCGCGTCGGTCTCGCCGGCCGCCCGGCGCTCCGAGTGGCCGACGATCGCGAAGCGGCAGCCCAGCTCGACGAGGTGCCGCGCGGCGACCTCGCCCGTGTGCGGGCCCTCGTCGTGGGCGGAGACGTCCTGGGCGCCCAGCTCGGCCAGGCCGCGCAGCGGCGGGCCCAGGGCCACGAGCGCGGTGAACGGCGGGCAGACGACCGCCTGCGCCCGCCCGCGCGGGGCGCGCTCGCCGAGCTCGCGGGCGAAGGCCAGCGCCTCGGCGACGGTCTTGTAGCTCTTCCAGTTGGCGACGACGAGCCGGCGCGCCGCCGGCGGGGTCGCGGCCACGGGGCCGGCCGCCGTCACGGGCGCGGGCGCCGGGGCGCGGCGGAGCAGCTCGGGCGCCAGCCCGCGCCGGCGCAGGACGTCGCGCGCCATGGGGGTGAGGATCGCGCCCTCGGGGAGCACCGGCTCGCCGGGGCCGGCCACGTCGTCTGCGGTCACGAGCGGTCGCGCCATGGCGCGGAGCGTACGCCGGCCCGCGGGCGCCGGCAACGGGCAGCCGGATCCCTGGTGCAACCGTCATCGGTGTGGTTTCATCCCGACCCCCCCGCGGCGCCCGGCGCGCCGCGTCGCTGCAGAGGAGTCGCGATGAAGCAGAAGGTGGGCGTCCTGGGCTGCGGGCTCATGGGCGCCGGCATCGTCGAGGTGTGCATCAAGAGCGGGCACCCCACGGTCGTGCGCGAGGTGAACCAGCAGTTCCTCGACCGCGGCCTGAAGCGCATCGACGACTCCATGGACCGGGCCATGCAGAAGGGCAAGCTCACGCAGGCCGAGCGCGACGCGGCGCGCGGCCGCCTGAGCGCGACGACCGACTTCGAGCCGCTGGCCGAGTGCGACATCATCGTCGAGGCGATCACCGAGGACCGCGTGGCCAAGGCCGACCTGTGGAAGCAGGTGGCGAAGGTGGCCCGGCCTGGCAGCCTGCGGGCGACGAACACCTCGTCGATCCCGCTCTCGTCGCTGGCCCCGCACTCGGGCGACCCGACGCGGTTCATCGGCCTGCACTTCATGAACCCGGTGCCGGTCATGAAGCTGGTCGAGATCGTGCGCGGGATCGAGTCGACCGACGCGGCGATCGCCGAGGGGCAGGCCTTCGTCGAGGGCCTGGGCAAGACGACGATCCTGGCCAAGGACACGCCCGGCTTCGTCATCAACGTCCTCCTCGTCCCCTACCTGTGCGAGGCGGTGCGCCTGCTCGAGCACGGGGTGGCGACCAAGGAGGACATCGACAAGGGCATGAAGCTCGGCTGCGGCATGCCCATGGGCCCGATCGAGCTGCTCGACTTCGTCGGCGTCGACACGACGCTGGCGATCGCCGACGTCCTGTTCGACGAGTTCGGCGACGCGAAGTACGCCGCCCCGCCGCTGCTCCGCCGCATGGTCGAGAGCGGCTTCATGGGCAAGAAGTGCGGGCGCGGCTTCTACGACTACGGAGGTGGCAAGTGACGAGGTCCTCCTTCCCGGCGCTCGCGGCGGCGCTGCTCCTGACGGTCCCGGCGGCGGCGCAGGACGCGCCGCTCCCCGCGGCTGGCCCGCTCCAGCTCACGGCCGCGCTCGACGCGGCCGAGGTCGAGGTCGGCGGCGAGATCGGGGTCACCGTCACCCTGAAGAACACCGGCCAGGAGCCGCTCGAGGTCATGGGCGTCCAGGACGGCGCCCTGCTCGAGGACCGCGCGGTGGTGTCGTTCGACATCCAGCTCGACGACGGCAAGGTGTTCAACGTCAGCCGCATCCACCCGCGCGCCGAGGCGCCGCGCACCGACTGGCCGCGCGCGACGCTGAAGCCGGGCGAGGCGGCCTCGCTCAAGGTGTCGCTCCCGGCGCTCACCGCCGGCGCCTGGCACGTCACCGCGGGCTATCGCCGCGGGTCCGACAAGGCGCTCGCCGCGCCCAAGGTGACCGCGCAGGTCAAGCCCACGGCGCAGGGGGCCACGGACGTCGAGGTGACCATGCTCACGAGCATGGGCCCGATCCGCATGCGCCTCTTCCCGCGCGAGGCGCTGGGCACGACGCTGAACTTCGCCCGGCTGGCCACGCAGGGCGCGACGCTCGAGGACGGGCGGCGGCGGGCCCGCTTCTACGACGGGCTGACCTTCCACCGCGTGATCCAGGGCTTCATGGTCCAGGGCGGCTGCCCGCAGGGCAACGGCCTGGGCAGCCCCGGCTACAACCTGCCGGCCGAGTTCGCCGAGCGCCCGGTGAAGGACCAGCTCAAGCACGTGCCCGGGCGCGTGTCGATGGCCCGCGCCGGCCACAACGACTCGGCGGGCTGCCAGTTCTTCATCTGCGTCGGCGAGCCCTCGCACCTCGACGGGCAGTACACCGTCTTCGGCGAGGTCACCCGCGGCCTCGACGTGGTCCGGGCGATCGCCGGGGCCGAGACGGCGAGCGACGCCGAGCGCAGCCGCCCCCGCGAGACGATCCGCATCGTCAGCGTGCGGCTCGCGCCGGCGCCCACGCGCTCCTGAGCGGCGCGCGCGCGGGACGAGCCACGACCCCGTGTCGAGCCGGCACGGGACATGAAGGCCACGAAGGTCAGCGGAGGTCGCCCTCCGTTCGACCTTCGTGGCCTTCTCCGCGTCCAGCGCGCGGCCTCGCGCGGTCCACGAGCCAGCGCCAGGAGCCCGCCCCCTCCCCTTGCCTCCCCGGTTAGACTCCGCCTCCCTGAAGGAGGCCCCCCATGCCCGAGTCGCGCGCCCGCATCAGCACCTCGCTGGGCGACATCGTCATCCGCTTCTTCCCCGACGTGGCCCCGAACCACGTGGCCAACTTCCAGGACCTGGCGAAGCGCGGCTGGTACGACGGCAAGATCTTCCACCGCATCATCCCGAACTTCATGATCCAGGGCGGCTCGGCCACCGGCGACGGCACGGGCAGCCACCCCGACGGGAAGCGGCTGAAGGCCGAGTTCAACAAGAAGCCGCACGTGCCCGGCGCCGTCTCGGCCGCCCGCACGAGCGACCCCGACAGCGCCACGACGCAGTTCTTCATCTGCCACGGCAAGCACTCGGCCTTCCTCGACGGCCAGTACACCGTCTTCGGCGAGGTCGTCTCCGGCATGGACGTCGTGGACAAGATCGTCACGGCCCCCAAGGGGCCCAACGACCGACCCAACGCCCCCGTGGCCATGACCAAGGTCACGTTGGAGCAGGCGTGAGCGCGGACGAGCGCCGCGTCCGGCTCGAGCTCGACGGGCCCGTGGCCACGATCACGATCGACCGCGAGAAGGCGCTGAACGCGCTCGACGCGCGGACGATCGACGAGCTGGAGGAGGTCGTCGCGCAGCTCGCCGCCAGCCGCGAGGCGCGCGGCGCGATCCTCACCGGCGGGGGCGAGAAGGCCTTCGTCGCGGGCGCGGACCTCAAGCAGCTCGCCGAGGTCCGCCGCCAGGGCGGCGGCCGCGACCTGGCGCGGCGCGGCCAGGCGGTCCTGCGCTCGATCGAGGCCCTGCGCAAGCCCGTGATCGCCTGCGTCAACGGCTTCGCCCTCGGCGGCGGCCTCGAGCTCGCGCTCGCCTGCCACCTGCGCTACGCGACGTCGCGGGCCAAGGTCGGCCTGCCGGAGGTGGGCCTCGGGCTGATCCCCGGCTACGGCGGGACGCAGCGCCTGCCGCGCCTCGTCGGCCGCGGCCTGGCCACCGAGCTCGTGCTCACCGGCGACCCGATCGACGCCGCCGAGGCGCTGCGCATCGGCCTGGTGAACCGCGTGTTCGAGGGCAAGGCCGAGATGCTCGAGGCCGCGGCGAAGACGCTGCGCACGATCGCCGGCCGGGGCCCGCGGGCGATCGGCCTGGCGCTCGAGGCGCTCGACCGGGGCGCCGACCGCGACCTGCGCGACGCCCTCGAGGTCGAGGCCGACCTGTTCGGGCAGGCGTGCAACGACGAGGAGTCGGGCGAGGGCGTGGCGGCCTTCCTGGAGAAGCGCCCGCCGGCGTTCAAGGTCTAGCCGCGCGGCGGCGCCCCCGGGGGCGCGGCGGGGCAGTAAGCTAACGGTTCGGTCCGGTCGGGTCGAAGACACGGAGCGGAGGAGAGTTCGATGCGCGAGGTGGTGATCTGCGCCGGGGCCCGCACCCCCATGGCCGAGTACAACGGCACGCCCGGGTTCGGGCTCCTGGCCGACCTCTCGGCCATCGAGCTGGGGGCGATCAGCGCCAAGGCCGCCCTCGAGCGGGCCAAGGTCCCGCCGCGTCGGGTCGACCACGTGATCTACGGCAACGCGCTGCAGACCTCGGTCGACGCGATCTACGGCGCGCGCCACGTCGGCCTCAAGGCGGGCGTGCCGATCGAGACGCCCGCGCTGACCGTGAACCGCCTCTGCGGCTCGGGGATCGAGTCGATCGCCCAGGCCATGCGCCTCATCCAGCTGCGCGAGGCCGACGTCGTCCTCGCCGGCGGCATGGAGAACATGAGCCAGGCGCCGTTCGTCGTCCGCGGCATGCGCGCCGGCGCCCGCTTCGGCCGCCCGGTCGCCTTCGAGGACCTGCTGTTCGAGTCGCTCAAGGACCCCATGTGCGGCCTCTACATGGCCCAGACGGCCGAGGCCCTGGCGCGCAAGTACTCGATCTCGCGCGAGGCCCAGGACGACTTCGCCTGGCGCTCCATGCAGCTCGGCCTGCAGGCCACCGAGGCCGGCACGTTCCGCGAGGAGATCGTGGCCGTCGAGACGAAGAAGACCCGCGTCACCCGCGACGACCACGTCAAGCCCGACAGCACGCGCGAGAAGCTCTCGAAGCTCTCCGGCGCCTTCGGCCCCGAGGGCACCGTCACGGCCGCCAACGCCAGCGGGATCGTCGACGGCGCCGCCTCGGTCGTCGTCGCGGCCGCCGAGGTCGCCGAGAAGGAGGGCCTGCCCGTCCTGGCCACGATCCAGTCGGTGTCCACGGTCGGCGTCGACCCGCAGTACATGGGCATCGGCCCGGCTCCGGCGATCCGCGAGGTGTGCAAGCGCGCCGGCCGCTCGCTCGAGTCGGTCGACCTGTTCGAGATCAACGAGGCCTTCGCCGCCCAGTACCTCGCCGTCGAGAAGGAGCTGGGGCTCAACCGCGACAAGGTCAACGTCAACGGCGGCGCGATCGCCATCGGTCACCCGCTCGGCGCGACCGGCACCCGCATCACGCTGACGCTGGCGCTCGAGCTCAAGCGCCGCGGCGCCAAGTTCGGCATCGCCTCCGCCTGCATCGGCGGCGGGCAGGGGATCGCCATCGCCCTCTCTCTATGAAGCGGCTGCGGCCGACGATGGCGGGCGCTGCGGCGCTCAGGCTCGCTAGGCGGCCCCGAGGCCGCCTCTTGTGTGATCGCGGCTGCGGCCTACGATGGCGGGCGCTGCGGCGCTCAGGCTCGCTAGGCGGCCCTGAGGCCGCCGTCGCTCGCCTTCGCGCCGCATCGCCTCGCCCTCGTAGGCCTCGCCTGAGCCGTCGGACTCCGAAGCTCGGGGCGGTGTGCTCGGGGCGGGGTCGCCGGGTCGCGGGCAGGGGCGGGGGCCGGAACTGGAGGGCGGGCGGCCGGGGCCCGGAGCAGGTTTCCGAGCGGATCCGATGGAGAACGGGCGCCCTGTCATGGACGCGCCCTGTCAGGGACGGCGCCCGGTTGGGGACGCGCCCTGTCAGGGACGGCGCCCCGTCAGGGACGGCGCCCCGTCAGGGACGGCGCGCCCTGTTTGGGACGGCGCCCCGAGGGACGGCGCGCCTTGTTTGGGACTGCGCCCAGCAAGAACGGCGCCCCGCAAGCTGCTCAAGCTGCTCAGGCGGCGCAGGGCAAAGGGCAGGGACGCCCAGCGTGTAGCCGCCGTGTAGCCGCCGTGTAGCCGCCGTGTAGCCGCCGGGTGCGGCGACCGCTCGGGACGGTGTGGCCAAAGGCCACGAGGATTCGGTCGAGGCGTCCGGGCCGGGCCCTGTCCGAGTCGGAGGTCAGGACCTACACTCCGGAGGTCGGGGAGGCCGCGTGGAGCTGCTCACGATCTCGGAGCGCCCGGTCGAAGGGGTCGAGGAGGGCGTCCTCCTCGCGCCCGCCGGGCAGATGCGCGCCCGAGGCGGAGAGGCCTTCCGCGCCCACGTCGACGCGCTGCTCGAGCGCGCGCCGACGGCGCTGATCATCGACCTCGGCAAGACCGAGTCGATCGACAGCGCCGGCGTCGGCTACCTGCTGCGCGTCCACGACGCCCTCGCCGCCCAGGGCGCCCCGCTGGCCCTCGCCGCCCCCTCGGCGGGCGTGCGGATCGTGCTCGACTCGATCGGCCTGACCGAGTTCTTCACCGTCTGCGAGAGCGTGGCCGACGCCGAGGCCGAGATCCGCGCCCGCACCGGAAGCTGACCGAGTCGCTCCGCCCTCTGTCTGCTTCCTTTGCTCCGCTGTCGTGACCATCCGGCAGGCCGCGAGGCGCGGAGGCGCGAGTCGGGACGTCCCACCCTCTGCTTCCTTTGCTCCGCTGTTGTGATCCCCATCCGGCAGGCCGCGAGGCGCGGAAGCGCGAGTCGGGACGTCCCAGCCCCCTGCTTCCTTTGCTTCGCTGTTGTGAACCATCCGGCAGGCCGCGAGGCGCGGAAGCGCGAGTCGGGACATCCCACCCTCTGCTCCCTCTGCTCCTCTGTTGTGATCCCATCCGGCAGGCCGCGAGGGCCAGCCGGGCCCGGGCCGGACCGTTGGCCGCGAAGCGCGCGGAGGGCGGCGCGAAGGCGCAAGTCGCGACATCCCGCCCTCTGCTCCCTCTGCTCCTCTGTTGTGACCCCTCCGGCGTCGACAACCCGGAAAGGCAGCGAGGCCCGCGCAGATGCGCGGGCCTCGCCGTTCCGTCTGGAGGCGCCGGGAGTCGAACCCGGGTCCCGAAGTCGTTCCATCAAGGCGTCTACGTGCGTAGCCCGCAGAGGGTCTCGCCTCCGGGTCCCTGCGGACCAGACCCGAGGAGGCCAGCCTCAGTGTTGTCTCGCCTCGCCCCCCTGAGACGCAGGGTCGAGACCAGCCCACCTTGTGGCCTCCACTCGTCACCCCGTGGGCAGGGGTTCCGGGGAGGGCTGCTTATTTAATTAAGCAGCGAGCGCGTACTGCGTGTTGGCAGATAAGCGTTTTTCCGGGGGTTTTACGAGGCCGCCCGGAGACCTCGACACGCAACCTTGACTTTCCGACCCGGTCGATACCGTACCGCCCCCTCTCGACCTGCCATTGTACCACGGGCCCGGACCCCGCTCACCTCGTGAGCTCGGCGGCCCGCCGGGCCAGCCGGGCGCGGAGGTCGGCGTCCTCGTCGAGGCCGGTCAGGAAGAGCTGCTGGTGGAGGCCGCGCAGCTCCTCGAGCGAGCCGGCGGCGTCGATCGCCCGCCCGAGCTGACGCACGACGACGACGCGCCGCGCGGCGTCGGGCCCCGCGCGCGCCACCCGCAACGCGCCGTGCCCGCCGATCAGGAGCGGCAACGCGGTCGCCACGACGAAGGCGGCGCGGGGCGCCGCCGGCAGGAGCCCCCGCAGGGCCAGCGGCGCGAGGACGGCCACGACCACGACCCCCACGAGCGCCGCCGCGAGCGCGTGGGGCGCCTGCCCGAGGAGCGCGAGCTCCACCCCGCGCGCCCGGAGCCCCAGCCACCAGGCGGCGTCGAGGGTCGTCCACACGTCGCGGCCCCACTCGCCCACCGCCCCGAGGCCGGCGCACACGACGCTGACGCCGAGCGCCCAGGGCCCGGCCCGGCCCAGGAGCGCCAGCCCGGCCGGGAGCCCCAGGGCCAGGAACGGCAAGGCCGCCGCGGCGTAGCGCGCGCCGAACGACTGGCCCGCCGCCCAGTCGTCGTGCCGCGCGGCGTTCGCCAGGAGCGTCACGACGACCACGCCCAGGGCCACGGCGTGCGCCGGGCGCCGGCGCGCCACGGACACCAACCCGACCAGCCCGATCAGCGCCGCCGGCTGCGTGAAGAGGAGGCCGCGGCGCTCGCCCACGAGCAGCGCCAGGAGCACGCCCGGCCGCGGGGCGGTGAACCCCCAGGCGCCGTCGGCCACGATCGTCCTCGTGATCAGGTTGGCGTGGTGGTCGTAGGGCGTGCGCCACGGCGCCCCGAAGCAGGCGGCGTGGTAGGCCCCGACCAGCCCGGCGAAGGGCAGCCCGCCCAGGCAGAACGCGCCGCCCGCCCTGGCGCCGCCCCGGACCCCGGCCAGGACGAGGAGCCCCGCCGCCTGGAGGGCCGCGCTGTAGTCGCAGGCGACCGCCCAGCCGGCGAGGGCGCCGGCCAGCGCGCAGCGCCGCGCCGAGGGGGCGCGCGCCAGGAGGAGCGCCAGCGACCAGGCCAGCAGCGCGACCACGAGCGCGTGGGCGTAGAGGCGCAGGGCGAACGGCAGGGCGATCGTCCCCACGCCGAAGGCCACGGCCGCGAGCGTCGCCGCGTCGGGCGCGGCCCCCCCCTCGCGCGCCGCGCGCCGCACGGCCACGGCCGCCGCCGCCAGCGGCAGCCCGGCGCCGAGCACCGTCAGCGCCCAGCGCAGCCCCGCCTCCGGCAGGAGCGCCCGGCCGACCCCGTGGACCGGCGCCAGCGTGAACGCCAGCCCCGGCGCGCCGCCGGCGTAGTAGTGCCCCGGACCGGCCCGCGTGCCCGCCTCGACGGGCGCCACGCCGGCGGCCACGGCGCCGGGGTCCGGCGCCGGCCCGCCCGCGGGCGGCACGTAGGCCAGGTCGACCATCCCCGGCGCGTGCGCGTCGATCGCCAGCCGCCCGGCGACGAGGGCGTCGAGGAGCGCCAGCGTGCGGCGCTCGTTCTCGCCGGGCGCGTGGTGCGCCAGCGCGGCGGCGACGAGGAGCAGCGTGACGGCCAGGCGGCCCTCGACGCGCCGCCGCGCGGCGAGCGGCTCCCCGGCGTCGTCGTCGGGCCCCCGCTCCGGCGCAGCCTCGCTCAGCGCCGTCGACCCTCGCGGGCCATGGTCCGCTCGTCGTCGCGCTTGCGCAGCGACTGGCGCTTGTCGTGCAGCTTCTTGCCGCGGGCGACGCCGAGGAGGACCTTCACCAGCCCGCGCTTGAAGTAGAGCTCGAGCGGCACGACCGTCAGCCCCTGCCGCTCGAGCTTCTGCTGCAGCTTGGCGATCTCGCGCCGGTGCAGGAGGAGCTTGCGCGGCCGGGTCGGCTCGTGGTTCTGGAGCGACGCGTGGACGTAGGGCGCGATGTGCAGGTCGACGAGCCACATCTCGCCCTGCTTGATCTTCGCGTAGGCATCGGTGAAGGCCACCGAGCCGCCTGCCTGGCGCAGGCTCTTCACCTCGGTGCCCAGCAGCGCCACGCCGGCCTCGAGCTTCTCGAGGACCTCGTAGTCGTGGAACGCCTTCTTGTTGCGGGCGATCGGCATGACCGCGTCGCCGGCCTTCGCGCTCATGGGCGGCATTCTCCCACGCCGCCCGCGCCGCCGCACGCCCCCGAGCGCCTGGCGGTCAGGCCGGACTAGGGCCTGTCTTCAAACGGGCAAACGTGTGATCGACACGCTCGAACCCACGGGGGGAATGGAACCGCAAGCGAGGCGAGGGCGCGGAGGCCGAGGCGAGGGGGGAGCGCGCGCGGGTCGTATCGATCGCCGGATCTCGGTGGGCCGCCGGAGCGAGCGGGAGGCCCGCGGCTGCGGACGGCCACGAGCGATAGGGGCCGCCTGGGCTGCAGCACCGCAGCCGTGGGACGGAGCTCGCGGAGGCGGGCCACACCGACGACCCGCGCGCGCCCCCCCTCGCCCGGCATCCGCGGCCGCAGCCGTCGATCACACTACCCCCGCAGGCCCTGCCGCTCGTCGCGCCGCGCGTCGTCGCCCGGCTCGGGCGGCGCGGCCGGGCCGACCTCGACCAGCGCGCGCAGGGCGGCCCCGGAGACGTCGCCCCGCCGCTGCGCCCGCGACGCGTCGTCGCGCAGGACGCGCCGGGCGTCCTCGCGCAGGCGCTCGAGGTCGCGCCAGCGCTCGAGCACCTCGGCCAGGGCCCGCTCCGGCTCCTTGACCAGCGCGTGGCCCAGGCAGCCCTCGACCGCGCGCTCGACCACGCCCTCGAGGAGCCCCAGCGACGTCCCCACGCGCCGGTCGATCACCCGCTCGGCCAGCGGCCACTGGAGCAGGCAGGCGACGAGGAGCGACACGAGCGCCCCCTCGAGCAGGGGGATCGTGTTGCGCAGCGCCTCGGCCACCGAGCCCGCCCCGCCGCCCGGGACCAGGCTGCCGAGGAAGGCGTAGATCGTGAGGAGGATCACCAGCGCCGGCAGCGCGTTCCAGACCACGCGCCCGGCCCGACCGGCGGGCCCGGCGCTGCCGGCCGTCTCCTCGAAGATCTGGTAGAAGCGCCGCGCCGCCTCGCCGCGGATCGCGACGACGAGCGCCGCCACCCCCTCGGTCGGCGGCCGCGCCTCGCGCTGCGCCCGGCGCTCGACCGCGGCCACCGGGCGCGAGCCGGGCAGGAGCTTGCCCGTCCGCGGCGGCGGCGGCGCCGCCGGCTCGTCGCCGGCCACGGGCGGCCGGGCGGGCTCGAGCCCCAGCCGCCGGCCCTCCTGGTCGAAGCGCTCGAGCACGAGGTGCACGCGCCGCTCGACCTGCGCGATCTCCACCGCGCGCAGGCGCTCGCCGATCAGGGCCTCGACGTCGGCCGCCGTGAAGCGCCGCGCGCGCACGAAGCCGGGCATGAGGATCGAGCGCAGGCCGTAGACCAGCGTCATGAACACGCCGAACAGCCCGCCGAACGCGGTGCCGAACAGGTAGCGGAGGATGTTGCGCAGCTCGAAGTCGTCGTGGATCGCGCCGAAGAAGGTGCGCGACAGGTCTGCCGTGAGGTCGCGCAGCGTCGCCTGCCAGCTCGCCCGCCAGGCCTCGACCTTCTGCGGCACGTCGGGCGGCACGTGCTCCTCGATCCGCGCCAGGGCCCCGCGCACGCGGTCGGCCAGGCGGGCCGCCTTGATCTCGCGGATGCGCACGCGGTCGAGCTCGCGCTCGAGGAGCGCCCGCAGCTCCGCCCACTGCCCGGCGGCCGGCGGCAGCTCGACGCCGTCGAGCGCCGCGCGCGCGCGCGCGTCGGCGCCCCGGGCCACCTCGGCCGCGCCGTCGCCGAAGGCGGCCTTCTGCGCCTGGCGCACGGCCAGCGCCGACACGCACAGGATCCGCCCGCGGACCCCGCGCCGCGCGAGCTCGCCCTGCAGGTCCTGTGCGATCAGCGCCCCGTCGCCGGCCTGGTCGAGCTTGTTCAGCAGGAAGACGAACTCGATCCCCTCGCGGTGCTGCTCGATCAGGTCGAACAGCTCCGAGCTGAGGTACTTCTCCGACGTGACCACGCACAGGGCCAGGTCGGTGACCTCGAGCGCCTCCTCGAGCAGGGCGCGGTTCTCGAGCGCCGTCGAATCGAAGTCGGGCGCGTCGATCACCACCTTGTCGCGCAGGAGCGGCCGCTGGTGGGCGACGAGCTTGGCCCGCGCCTCCAGCGCGCCCAGCGCGCCGCTGCCGTTCTGCTCGTGGTAGTAGGCGGTCAGGTCGCGGGTCGTCGGCCGCACCGAGGCCGTGCGCGCCAGGTCGGCCCCGGCCAGCGCGTTGAACAGCGTCGACTTGCCCACGCCCGTGCCGCCGAGGAGCAGGATCCTCAGCGGCGTCTCCAGCGAGGCCTGGCGGTCGGCGATCTGCTCCAGCAGCGCCTCGATCGAGGCCCGGTCGCGCTCGAGCGTCGGGAAGGAGCGCGTGGCGGCCACCCACTCGCGCATGCGCTGGATCAGCGGCGCGAGGCCGGTCGGATCCTCGCGCGTCGGGCCCGGGCGCGTCGGGGTCGGTCGGACGAGGCTCACGCGGGCACCTCGCCGCGGCCGAGCACGAGGGCCGCCGCCTCCAGCCGGTCGAGCCGCTCCGGCGCCACGCCGGCGGGCAGCCGCGCCAGGAGCGGCGCCGCCGCGTGCTGCTCGAGGAGCACCCGGTGGAGCAGCGCCGCGCGGTCGCGCACGAACTCGGTCTTGAGCGTCTGGTAGTAGGCCACGCCGCCGACGCGCTCGAGGATCTCCTTGGTGGCGCGCTCGGCCGCGGCGCCGATCAGCAGGTCGGTCGGGCCGAAGCCGGCCGTCAGGTAGGCCGAGAGGAGGCCGGAGCCGATCTGCAGCACGGCCTTGATCGCGTAGAGCAGGTTGCGCTTGTTGGGGTGGCTGCGCAGGAGCTCGACGTGGCGCTGCTTCTCGCGCTCGATCCAGGCCTCGGTCTCGCCCCGGGCGCTGGCCAGGAAGGCGGAGACCTGCGCGTTGGTCTCCTCGACCGGCGTGGCCGCCAGCCCCTCGATCCAGCCCGGCGCCGCCGCGCGCAGCGCGCCGGTGTAGAGGTAGGGCACCTCGCCGACCTCGGTGCGGGCCGCCTCGAGCAGCTCCTTGACCTTCTGCCGGTCGGCCTCGGCGCGCACCTCCTCCTTGGTCTTGGTCGTCGCGCCGTTGCCGCGCACGACGCGCGACAGGCCGTCGGCCAGGAGGCCGACCGCCCCGCGCACGCGGTCGTAGACGTCGTCGAGGACGGGGATGCGGAAGTCCTGCAGGACGCGCCGGAACACGTCGTCGAGCTCGAAGAAGGGCTGCGTCTCGAGGAAGCGCGCGTACTCGTCGCGCCGCGCGGCCAGGACGAGCGACGCCTCCGAGCGCACGCGATCGAGCTCCGACAGCTCCTCGCGCAGGCGCGCCACGACGCGCGTCAGGTCGCGCCCCAGGCGGCCGGCGGCGCCGCGCAGGGCCAGCCGGCGCAGCTCGGCGCCGGCGTCGCGCGGGCCCAGGACGGCGCGCTGCAGCTCGCCCCGGAACGGGTCGCCCTGGCGCGGGTCGGGCTTCGGGGTCACGTAGGGCAGGGTGAGGACCGTCACCTTGCCGCCGAGCCCGGGGACCACGACCTCGCGGAAGTCGCGCGCGACCTCCTGGTCGGCGCCCTTGTTGAGCACGCAGACGAGCGCCTTCTCCAGCTCGGTCGCCTGCCGCAGGTAGCGGACGCACAGCTCGTCGTTGTACTTCTCGGGCGTGGCCACGAAGACCACGGCGTCGGCCAGGAACAGCAGGTCCTCGGCCACCGAGCGGTTGCCGGCGTGGGTGCTGTCGATGTCCGGCGAGTCGACGAGGACGACGCCGCGCACGTCGTCGCGCTCGTGCGTCTTGAGGAAGTACGACGTGATCCCCTGCGACGGCTCCTGCGCGGCGTCGGTCGGGTCGTGCATCGTCGTGCGCCGGTAGCTGGGCAGGAAGGCCCCGTCCTGCAGGGCCGGCACCTCGGCCGAGTGCACGAACACCGTCGGCGCCTTGGTGTGGCGCGCCAGGGGCGACGACGAGGCGACCGCGTCGCCGACGACCCAGTTGAAGACGGTCGACTTGCCCACGTTCGTGCCGCCGGCGATCACCACCAGCGGCGGCGCGTCGGCCGGCCGGCGCGCCTCGAGGCGCAGCTTGACCTCGAGCAGGCGGCGCGCGCGCGCGAGCAGGGCGTCGACCTCGTCGGCGGCCTCGGTCCCCGGGACGAAGGACACGGCCGCGAGGTCGTCTGCGAGCTGGTCGAGGGCGGCCGCGGCGGTCATGGGGGCCGGCATTCTACTGCCGCCCCCCGACCCGGGCGGGCCGCCCGCGACGCCCGCCCGCTCACGGCGCGCGGCCGGCCTCCAGGGCGTCGAGCCGCGCCAGGAGCCGGCCGGTGTTCGCCCGGCGGCCGCCGAGGGTCAGGCCGTCGGCCAGGCCGTCGATCCAGCCGCCGACCGGCCGGTCGACGACGACGAGGTCGATGTAGTCGCCGAAGCGCTGGCCGCCGCGCGCGGGGAGCTCGGGGTAGAGCGCCAGGAACCAGCGGTGCACCTCGAAGTGGGTCAGGAAGCGCCGGCCGCGCCGGTCGAACGACCCGCCCTCGTAGGGGACGGCCCCGACGAGCCCGCGCAGGTGCTGCACGGCCAGGGCGCGGTCGAGCACCTGCCCGCCCGGCCCGCGCAGGTTGTGGGAGATCGCCCGGGCGACGTCGTAGAGCACCGGCCGCGGCCCCAGCGGACCGGTCTCGGTCGGCCCGCGCTTCGCCAGGGCTCGGGCCATGTCCTCGCTCACGTACGGCAGGAGCCCGCGGGCGAGGGCCGGGTTCGGCGCCGGGCGCTCGTTCAGCACGTGGCGGGCGACGGAGAAGATGCTGTCGTTCAGGCGGCGCAGCAGGTCGGCCTCCTGCGACGTGGGCGCGGCCACGTCGAGCAGCTCGCGCAGGCGGCGCGTCTGCCGGGCCATCTGCTCGGCGAGCACCGCCGGCGCGTGGCGCCGCGGCGGCTCCTGCAGGCTGAACAGGATCAGCGGCCCGGCCGCCGGGTCGCCGCCGAGCGCGCCAACGAGCCCGCCCGTGGCGGGGGCGGGCTGGGCGAGCGCGGGGAGGGCCAGGGCGGAGAGGAGGGTGGTTACGAGGACGAGGGTGCGCGGGGTCATGTGCGGTGGCTCCTGGGTGGAGGGTTCGGGGGAGCCCAAGGCACCCGGCGCGCCTGGAGGTGAAGGGAGCGGGCGCCTGGAGTTAGGTGGCGCGGAGGGTGTGCGCGGGCGCACGGATGCGACGAAGCGGGTTCACGACGGAGGTTCACGACAGAGGAGCAGAGTGAGCAGAGGGCGGGACCCGGCGCGATCAGAAGCCCTCTCGGCGCACGGCGCAGCAGGCTGGGTCCCGACGACCTCACCGCGTCGCCGCCGCCAGTGACGCCGGGCCGCCGCGCGGCCCCATCGGCGCAGCAGGCTGCGCCCCTGCGACCCGAGGCGCATCGGCCGGGGGACGAGGCCCCCGTCGCCGCGCGGCCCCTTGGGCGCGCAGGCTGCGCCCCTACGACCCGGGCGTCGGCCGGGGGACGGGGTCGCATCGCCGCGCGGCCCCGTCGGCGCAGCAGGCTGCGCCTCTCCGACCCGGGGCGCGCCGCCGCCAGTGACGCCGGGCCGGCGCGGCCCCGAGGGCGCAGCAGGCTGCGCCCCTACGACCCGGGGCGCGTCGGCCGGGGGACGAGGCCGCATCGCCGCGCCGCCCCGTCGGCGCAGCAGGCTGCGCCCGTAGGACCCGGGGCGCGTCGGCCGGGGGACGGGGTCGCATCGCCGCGCGGCCCCGTCGGCGCAGCAGGCTGCGCCCCTCCGACCCGGGGTGCGCCGCCGCCGGGCCGGAGTGCGGCCCCGTCGGCGCAGCAAGCTCCGCCCCTACGACCTCACCGGGTCGCCGGTCGCGTGGTGGATCGGGTCGGTCAGTCGCCGCCGCCGCCGCGCTCGCCGCCGCCGCGCTCGCCGCCGCCGCGCTCGCCGCCGGGGCCGGGGGGGGCGTTGCGCTCGCGCTCCGCGGCCCGCTCCCGCTCCTCGCGCACGCGCCGGCGGAGAGCGTCGGGGTCGTGCCGCACCTCGCGGGAGAGCGCCCGCAGACGCTCGAGGACCTGCGGGTCGAGCGCGCCGGTGACGGCGATCCGGTCGTAGGCCACGGCGGCGCCCATGGTCAGGAGGTTCACGCGGGCGCGGTCGCCGAGGTCCTCGATGATCACCTGGCCCACGACCCGCCGGCCGACCCGCAGCGAGACCTCGTGCCCGTGGTCGAGCGGCGCGACCTCGACCGTGAACTCGGCCTTGTCGCGCGCCGCGTGCGGCTGGACCTGCAGCTCCTCGAGGTCCATGAGCCGGGCCTCGCGCACGATCACGGCCGAGGGGCCGCGCCGGCGGCTCTGTTCGATCGTCCGGCTCAGCCGCCCGACGAACTTCTGCACCTCCTCGTTGCCCCGGCCGACCCCGGCCAGCGGCAGCTCCTCGAGCATGTAGCCCAGGCCGACGACCAGCGTCCGCTCGCCCGCGCCCTGGAGGCCGACGAGCGTGTTCTGCCGCCCGCGCGCCTCGACCTCGACCGCCAGCGGCCGGTCGGTGCGGAAGCCGGCCACCAGCGAGCGCCGCGACCAGCCGTAGCCCACGAGCGTCTTCTTGTGCAGGCTCCACGGGTCGCCGACGCCGCGCGGCGCCTGCGGCTGCTGCCCGTCGATGAACCGCTGCACCATGCGGTTGCCCATGTCCCGCGGCGCCGGCGCGGCGGCCCAGTCGGCCGCCTGCGCCTCGGCCTCGAAGTCGTAGATGAGCTGCGCCCGCCCGTCCGACAGGAGGGTCACCTTCGCCCCGAAGGCGCAGGCCAGGAGCCCCGCGTCGTCGAGCGGCGCGGGCGCCTTCTCGACGGCCGCGACGACGGCCGCCAGCTCGTCCTTGAGCGCCTCGAGGTCGCCCACCTCCGCGCGGGCCCCCTCGAGCGCCGCGCGCGCCCCCTGCACGTCGCCCCGGTCGAGGAGCGCGCGCACGCGCCCCAGCGCCTCGCGCCCGCGCCGCTC
>JAHBXY010000174.1 GCA_019636275.1 Planctomycetota bacterium
CGAGCAGCCCGCCCCGGCTCGCCGCCGCGGAGGCCTCCGCGAGCGCCTCGCGGCCGACGAGGCGGCGGCCCAGGCGCGGCGGAGCGTGTCCCTGCGCCGGCGCCTCCCGGTCCTGCTCGTCGCGCTCCTCGGCATCACGCTCGCGGTCGGGCTCGTGCGCGACCCGGCCCTGCGGGCGGTCGCGCGCCGCGACCCGGCGGGGCGCTGGGGCGGCTGGGCGATCGAGCAGCTCGCCGCGCGGTCGGACGCGAGCAGCTTCGACCTCTACGTGCGGCAGCTCGGCCTGCCCGACAGCGACCACGCCCTCTACAACCGCCTCGTCTTCCAGCTCGGGGGCCGCCGGGCCCTCCCCGCCGACGAGGACGGGGCGCTCCTCGACGAGGACGCGGCCGCCGTCCGCGAGCACGCGGCGGCCCTGCGCGCCGGGCTGGCGGGCGACCCCGTGGCCCTGCGCGGGACGCTCTACGCGCTGTGGGTCCTCAAGGACCGGGCCTGGGCGCGCGACGACGCCCTGCTCGTCGCGGCCGCCGACGGCCTCTCGAGCCCCGACCCGGTGACGCGGCGCTACGCGGCCATGGTGCTCAAGGCGAGCCCCGCGCCGGCCGCCGCGCAGGAGGCGCTCGTCCGCGCCCTTGCGACCGACCCCGACGCCGTCGTGCGCAAGAACGCGGTCGAGGCGCTGGGGGCCGGCGGCGACGCGACGCGCGCCCCGGCGGCGCTCGCGGCGCTCGACGACCCGCACCCGGAGGTGCGCCGTGCGGCGACCCTGGCCCTGGCGCGCCTGGGGGCGCCGCCGCCGCTGGGGCGGCTCGAGGAGCTCCTCCGGCGCGACGACCCGGCCCGGCGCGAGGAGGTGCTCGAGGCCATGGCCCGGCATCCCGACGAGCGGGCCACGCGGGTGCTCCTCGACGCCCTCCGCGACCCGGCGGCGCGCACGCGCCGGGCCGCCGCGGCCGCGCTGGGCCTCCGGCCCGTCGACGCGGCGCGCGAGGGGCTCGTGGCGGCGCTCCGCGACGTGGAGCCCGCCGTGCGCGTCGAGGCCGCGGCCGCCCTGTCCACGCGCGCCGACGGCCGGGCGGCGGTCCCGGCCCTCGTCGCCGCCCTGCCGGCGCACGAGAGCTGGGGCGAGCTGAACGAGCTCCACGAGGCGCTGCGCACGCTGACCGGGGCCGAGATCGCGGGGCCCGGGCCGGAGCCCGCGACGTGGGCCGCCGTCGTCGGCGCCTGGGAGCGCCACCTGGCCGAGCGCGAGGGGAGGTCGCCCTGATGGCCGCCCGGAAGAAGAAGCCGGCGCCCGCGGCGAAGAAGCGGCCGGCCGCGAAGAAGAAGACCGGCCGCCTGACGCGGCGCGGCGCCGAGGCCGCCGCGCCGGCGAAGCGCGAGCCCGCGCCGCCGGCCCGGGTCAAGCGCCCGGCCGACGACGACGACGACCTCGAGGCGGTCGGCCTCGACGAGGAAGACGACGCCGTCGACGGCGAGGCCCTCGGCGACGACGACGGCGAGCCCGGCGCGCCCCGCCCCGGCGGGCGGGCGAAGCGCAAGCGCGGCCGCCCGTCGCGGCAGTGGACGCAGGCCGTCGAGCGCCTCCTGGAGCAGGCCGGCGCGGCCGGCGGGCGCCTCGAGCTCCGGGCCGTGGAGGAGGTCGCGGCCGAGGCGCTGAGCGACCCCTCGCAGCTCGATGCGCTGGTCGAGACGCTCGAGGAGCGCGGCGTCGTCGTCGAGGGCGGCGCGGCGGGCGCGGCGGGGAAGGGGCAGGAGCTCGAGGACCCCGACCCCGTCCACATGTACTTCAACGACATGTACGACATCCCGCTCCTCGACCGCGACGAGGAGGTGCGGATCACCACGGCGCTGTTCGACTGCAAGGAGCGGCTGCGCGACCTCGTCGTGCCGACGCGCCCGGGCGCGATCGAGGCCGTGCGCATGTTCGAGCGCGCCCAGGGCGGGCGGCTGTTCCTCGACCGGATCATGCAGGCGCCGCTGACGACCAAGAAGGCGCGCCTGGCCGCGCGCGAGCGGCTCGACCAGGACCTCGCGCGCGCGCGCGGGCTCGTCGACGAGCTCGACGCCCTGCGCCCGCAGGTGCTCCAGGAGCGCGACGCGCCGCGCCGCGGCGAGGCGATCCTCGGCGCCAAGGGCGAGGTGCGCCGCCGCACCGAGGCGCTGCTCGAGGTCGTCAAGGGGTACGACTACGACGTCGCCGTGGCGCTCGAGGTCGCGCGGCGCCTCGAGGAGCGGCTGCGTCGCCTCTTCCAGCTGCGCTACCTGGCGCGGGAGCGCCGCCGCGGGGGCGACGAGGCCGGCGCCCTGGCGCTCGAGCGCGAGCTGGCCGAGCTCGAGGGCGACGCGTGGGAGCGGCCGGGCGACCTCCAGCGCCGCGTGCGCAAGCACTGCGCCGAGGTGATCCGCCGCTACGGCGAGCTGAAGGTGGAGCTGTGCCGCGGCAACCTGCGGCTCGTCGTGAGCATCGCCAAGCGCTACCGCAACCGGGGCCTGTCGTTCCTGGACCTGATCCAGGAGGGCAACTCGGGGCTGCTGCGGGCGGTGGAGAAGTTCGACCCGCGGCGCGGGTTCAAGTTCTCCACCTACGCGACCTGGTGGATCCGCCAGGCGGTCACGCGCGCCCTGCACGAGAAGTCGCGCATGATCCGCGTGCCCGTGTACCTCGCCGACGTCGTCTCCAAGTTCCGGCGCATCTCGCGCGAGTACGACGAGCAGACCGGCCGCCCGCCGCCCTTGCACCAGCTCTCGCGCCAGCTCGGCCTCCCCGTCGAGGAGGCCGACAAGGTGATCCGCGCGGCGCGCTCGCCGATCTCGCTCGACACCCCCTACACCGAGGACGGCGAGGGCGACTTCGTCGACTTCCTCGAGGACAAGGGCGCGCCGCGGCCCACCGACGGGGTCTCGCGCCAGCTCCTGGCCGAGCGGCTGCGCACCGTGCTCAAGTCGCTCCCCGTGCGCGAGCGCGAGGTGCTCGTGCTCCGCTACGGCCTCGACGGCGACCGCGTCCACACGCTCGAGGAGCTGGGGCAGCGCTTCAACGTCACGCGCGAGCGCATCCGCCAGATCGAGATCCGGGCCATCCGCAAGCTCCAGGACCCCGACATGGCCAGGGAGCTGGAGAGCTTCCTCGAGTTCCTGCACCGGTGACCGCGAGAGACCCCCGCCCATGGCCGACGACCCGCCGCCCCTCACCGACGACCAGACCAGCGGGCGCATGTTCGTGCGCTGGAACGCGGTCACCCTGCTCATCGGGGTCGTCGTCCTCCTGCTCGGGGGCCTGGCCCTCCGCGCGCGCGGGGACGACGCGCCCGGCCTCCTCGGCCTGACGCTCGATCCGGCCTGGGACGACGGCCGGGCCGAGGTGGCGCGCTACGCGGCGCGGCGGGCGGTCTACGGGCGCGAGCAGGCCTACACGCTCGTGCGCCTGGCCGTGAAGGAGCCGTTCGACCCGGCGCGGGCGGTCAAGCCCGACGCCCCCGGGCCGGGGCACGTCGACGCGATCAAGGTCGGCGCGGTCCACGCCGTCCCGACGGGGCGCGCCTATGAGCACCGCCAGACGCTCTTCCTGCGCGTCGACCGGCGCGACCCGCGGCGCGCGCTCGACCTGAGCATGGGCTCGCAGGAGTGGTGCGGCAACACGTTCGTGCGCCTCGTGCGCCGCCCGGGCGGCCTCGCCCGCCAGGCGCACTCCTACTGGGAGGGCGAGGGCGACTGGAGCGACGAGCTCCCGGCGGGCGTGTGGCTCGAGGACCAGCTCCCCTTCACGCTCCGGACGCTCGCCCCCCGGGCGCTCGAGGTCGACCTCCTGCCGACGACGCTCGGGCTGCGCGCCGCGCCGACGCGCCCGGCGCGGGCGCGGGTCGAGGCCGAGGGCGAGGAGCAGGTGACGACGCCCGCCGGCGAGTTCCGGTGCGTGCGCTGGGTCGTGCGCGCGGGGGAGCGCGTGGCCCGCTACTGGGTGGCGACCGACGCGCCGCTGCGCCCGCTCGTGCGCTTCGAGGACGCGACCGGGCAGGGCGCGCTCCTGTCGCTCGAGCGCGCCGCCTACTGGGCGGAGGAGTAGCCCGTGCGGATCGTCATCACCGGCGCGACCTCCGGGATCGGCCGCGAGCTGGCCGTGCAGTACGCCGCCGCCGGCGTGGTCCTCGGCCTGACCGGGCGCCGCCAGGACCGCCTCGACGAGGCCGCCGCCGCCTGCCGCGCGCGCGGGGCGGTCGTCCACACCTACGCCGTCGACGTCGTCGACCGCCCGGCCATGGCGTCGATGGCGAGAGACTTCCTCGCCGCCGCGGGGGGCGTCGACCTCGTGATCGCCAACGCCGGCGTCGGCGGGCCCGACAAGCGCAGCCTCGACCCGGGCGACGCCGACCCCATGGCGCGGCTGTTCGAGACCAACGTCGTCGGGGTCGTGAACACGCTCGTGCCGTTCGTGCCGGCGATGAAGGCCCAGCGGGCCGGGCACCTGGTGGCGGTGGCCTCGATCGCGGGCTTCCGCGCCCTGCCCGGCCACGCCGCCTACTGCGCGTCGAAGTCGGCCGTGCGCATGCTCATGGATGGCCTGGGCATGGACCTGCGCCGCCACGGGATCGTGTGCACGTCGGTGAACCCGGGCTTCGTCGAGTCGGAGCTGACGGCGAAGAACGACTTCTCCATGCCGTTCTTCCTCACCACCGAGGTGGCCTGCCGCAAGATCCGCCGCGCCCTGGCGCGCAAGCGGCGCGCGTACACCTTCCCCTGGCAGATGGCGCTCCTGTGCCGGCTGCTCGTCTTCGCGCCGGAGTTCATCGTCCGGCGCCTGAGGTAGCCGTGGACGACCAGCCCCCCGCCGACCTCGCGGCCCGCGTGCAGGCGCTCGAGGTCCTGACGGGCTTCCAGGAGCGGCTCCTCGGCCAGCTCCAGGGCGAGCTGCTGGCCTTCACGCGGCGCGTCGAGCGCCTCGAGGGGGAGCTGCGCCGGCTGCAGGACGCGCGCCGCGAGCTGGAGCAGCAGGAGCCGTTCGACGAGGACGACCGCGTCCCGAAATCGGGCTAGCGCTTCGTCACCCCCGCTTCGGCGCGGCGTCGAGCGCGCGGCGCGCGGCGCGGACCAGGGCGTCGCTGGCGGGCGCCAGGCGCTCGGTCGGCACCCACACGCGCACGCGGAACATGACCTGCGCCGCCTGGAGCTCGATCGCCTGGACCTCGGGGGCGGGCTCCTCGAGCCCCTCGGGCAGGGAGCGCGCCGCCTCCTCCAGGGCGCGTCGGGCGTCCTCGACGTCCACGGCGTTGGGCGACGGCACGGTGAGCTCGACGACGCGCCGCCCATGGAAGGTCAGGTTCTCGATCGTCTGGCCGAAGACGAGGTGGTTGGGGACGACCACGCGGCGGTTGTCGGTCGTGTCGAGCGCCGTCGTGAACAGGTCGATCTGGTCGACGCGGCCCTGCTGCGCGCCGACGCGGATCGTGTCGCCGACGCGGAAGGGGCGGAAGACGATCAGGAGCACGCCGGCGGCGAAGCTCGCGAGGGTCCCCTGGAAGCCCAGGGCCACGGCCAGACCGGCCGCGCCGATGAGCGCCGCGAAGCTGGTCGTGTGCACGCCCAGCGCGCTCAGCGCGCTGACGGCGGCGATCACGAGCACGGTCCAGCGGACGAGGCCGGCGAGGAAGCGCGCCAGCGTGGGCTCGAGGTGCGCCCGGTCGAGGCCGCGGCCGGTCCGCGACGACAGCCAGCCGGCCATGAGCCAGCCGACGAGCATGATCACGACGGCCCACAACGTCCGGATCGCCCACACCCGCGCCATGCCCAGCGCGGCCTCGCTCACCTCCAGCGACTCCAGCATGGCCCCACCACCTCCAGGGCGCGGACCATAGCACCCGGCGGGACTCCACCCGGCCGACCCGGGACGCGGGTGTCCCCTCGCGCCCACGGCTGCCTCGCGACGGCTCCAGCCGGGCCCGGCCCCGGAGCGAGGTGGCCGGTCCGCGGCCAGGGGGCACGCCATTGGCACGGGTCACGCCGGAGGAGGTGCGCGATGGCGAACCGGGACCGTCCTGACCTCGCCGGGGCCCCGACCCCGCGCGAGGTCGGCGGCTACGGCCTGGCCGCGTGGTGGTGGATCCTGGCCCTGCTCGTGGCCATGTTCATCATCCTCACCGTGACCATGCCCTGGTGGTTCCGCCAGCGCCCGATCGAGCCCATCGGGCCGATCGAGCAGACCCCGCCCGTGGAGCGCGGCTGGCCGCAGCACCGCGAAGGCTCGCCGTAGCGCCCCGCCGCGCCTGAGCTCGTCCAGCCGAGCTCGTCCATTTCGCTCAGCCCGAGCTCGCCTGAAGGGACCCCCGGGGGCGGCGCCGCCGAGCGAAGCCAACCGGCCTTCGCGGCTCACCGACCCGTGGGCGACCGATCTCTGCCGGACCGCTCACGCTGCTTGCTTGGCCCGCCACGCGGGCCTATCGGGCTGAACCCGGGTGGAACGCAGCCGCGAGCGAGGCGAGGCCGCGGAGGCCGAGGCGATGCGGCGCGCGCGCGGGTCGTATCGATCGCCGGCTCCCCGGTGGGCCGCCGGAGCGAGCGGAAGGCCCGCGGCTGCGGACGGCTGCGAGCGGTCGGGTCCGTTCGCACGGGCTGCAGCACCGCAGCCGCGGGACGGAGCTCGCGGAGGCGGGCCACGCCGACGACCCCGCGCGCGCGCCGCAGCGCCCGGCATCCGCGGCCGCAGCCGTCGCTGTACTAACGAACGAGGGTGGGGGGGAGCGAGGGCGCCGGCTCGACGCGCATGGCGAGCGGCGGGCCGAAGCCCGGCGGCACGGGCACGCGCAGCGTCGCCCGCGGCGGCACCAGGAGGACGAACGAGTTGCCGCCGAGGCCCAGCACCTCGACGCGGCGCGGGCGCTTGTCCTGCACCGAGAACACGACCTCGGCCATGCTCACCTGCCCGAAGACGATCTTCGTGCGCCCCGCCATGACGGTCTCGTTGGGACGGATCGCCACCAGGCTCGCGCCCGGCGCGCGCGCGCCGGCGCAGGCCGCGTCGCCGGCGCGGGCCACGTCGCCGGCCACCGCCGCCGCCGTGCGGGCCAGCGGCGGCTCGGCCAGGGCGCCAGGCGCCGCGACGCCCAGGCCCAGGAGGGCCGCGGCGGCGATCGGCGCCAGGCCTCGCCAGGACAACGACCTACGGCCGGAGACGCGGATACGAGGGCGCACGGGACCTCCTCGCAGGGCGACCCGGGGAGCGAGACCCCGCGCGCCATCGGGGACGGCTCCCCGACCTCGTGCGCGCGTTCCCGCGGCGCTGGCCGCGACCAGGGCCGCGTTGCAGGCGCCGTGCCGCTCGCCCCCCCCGATCCGGGCACCGGTCGCGGGACAGGACCGCCGCCGACGAGCCCCCTCTGACCCCGCGCGCGGCGCGCCTCGTGTGAAGGCTCGCTCGCCGTGGCCTCCGCCGTCGGTGGCCTCACGGCGACTCGCGCGAGCAGCCCTGCCACTGGGGCCGCGGACGGCGCCGCGCCTCGGCCTCCCTCGCCCTTCGGGTTTCGGCGAGAATCCCTCCTCCATGAGCACCGCCGACCTCCTGCCGCTGATCCCCCGCTTCAAGGGCCTGCCGGTCCTGCTCGTGGGCGACCTCATGCTCGACCGCTACGTGTGGGGCGACGTGAGCCGGATCTCGCCCGAGGCGCCGGTGCCGGTGCTCAAGGTGACCCGCGAGGAGACGCGCCTCGGCGGCTCGGGGAGCGTGCTGGCGAACCTCGCCGTCCTCGGGGCCGAGGTGCGCCCGGTGGGCGTGATCGGGCCCGACGCGGCGGGTGACCGGGTGCTCGAGCTCCTGGGCGAGCACCGGGTCGTGTCGCACGGGGTCCTGCGCGACCCTGGCTCGCTCACGACCCAGAAGACGCGCCTCGTGGCGCGCACGCAGCAGCTCCTGCGCCTCGACCACGACACCGCCGGGACGATCCCGGGCGAGCTCGAGCAGCGCCTCCTCGACCGGGCGCTCGAGCTGCTCGACGGGGCGAGGGTCGTCCTCGTGTCCGACTACGGCCGCGGCGTCCTCACGGGCGGCCTCTGCCGGCGCCTGGCCGCCGAGGCGCGCCGTCGCGGCGTCCCCGTCCTGGCCGACCCGAACCGTGACGCGCCGTTCGAGCGCTACGCGGGCGTGACCGCGATCACCCCGAACCGCAACGAGACCACCCGGGCCACCGGCCTCGAGCCCGTCGACGAGCCGACCTTCCGCGCCGCCGCCCAGGCGCTGATCGAGCGCCTCGACCTCGAGTGGGTGGCCGTGACGCTCGACAAGGACGGGATCTACGTCCTGCGCCGCGGCGAGGCGCGCGGCGAGCGCTTCCCGGCCAAGGCGCGGGCGGTGTTCGACGTCGCCGGCGCGGGCGACATGGTCCTGGCGACCCTCGGCCTGTCGGTGGGCGCGGGCGCCACGCTCACCGACGCCGTCCACCTGGCCAACGTCGCCGCCGGCCTCGAGGTCGAGCGGCTGGGCGTCTCCCCGATCCACCCCGACGAGCTCGAGGCGGAGCTCCAGACCCATACGCCCCCGGTCCTGCGGCGCAAGATCGTCACGGCCCCGGCGCAGGTCACCGCGCGCGTCGAGGAGGCGCGGCGCAAGGGCCTGCGCGTCGTGTTCACCAACGGCTGCTTCGATCTCCTTCACGCCGGGCACGTCCACTTCCTCCAGGGCTGCCGCGCCCAGGGCGACCTCCTCGTCGTCGGCCTCAACACGGACGCCTCGATCCGCGGCCTCAAGGGACCCGATCGGCCGGTCCTCTCGCTCGACGAGCGCGCCACCGTGCTCGCCGGGCTCGAGGCGGTCGACTTGGTCGTGCCGTTCGACGAGCCGACGCCGGTGGCGCTGATCGAGCGCGTCCGCCCCGACGTCCTCTGCAAGGGCGAGGACTACCAGGGGAAGGTCGTCGTCGGCCGCGAGCTGGTCGAGGGCTGGGGCGGCCGCGTCGTGCTGGTCCCGCTCCTCGCGGGCAAGTCGACGACGAACGTGATCGACCGCATCGAGAAGGCGGGGGGCCGCGCGCCGGTGTCGTGAGCCGCCGGTTCGCCCGCCGGCACCCGTTCGCTCGCCGCCGCGCAGGACACCTCCGACCAGCCCCTGGGCGCCCCGCTGTCCCGGAGCGAGCCACCCGTGTCCCCGCTCCGGGCCTCACCTCCGGGGAGGAGCGGGCCCGCCGCGACGGCACGGCCCGTGCACCGAGGCACGCTGTCCGGGTCCGAGGCGCTCCGCAGGCGACCGTCGTTCGGCGACTCCCGGCTGCCGGAGCGGAGCTCCTCGGGCCTGCCCTTTCAGTCACGGAGGGGAGGAGGCGCACGATGCTCGGCTGGTCGCTCTTGTTCTTGCTGCTGGCCCTGGTGGCCGGGGCGTTCGGCTTCTTCGGCGTCGCCGGCGCCTCCTACACCTTCGCCAAGGTGCTCTTCTTCATCTTCCTGGCGCTGTTCGTGATCTCCCTGTTCACCGGGCGCGGGGAGCTGGGACAGCCAGGCGGGATGGCTCCGTAGCCCGAACAGAGGCCAGGCGCGCCGCCGCCCCCGCCGGGACGACCGCAGGGGCGACGCCGCGGCGCCGGCCCGCCGCCCCGCCGCGCCGCGGCTCACGCCGCGCGCGGCGGCGGCGGCGCCTCACTCGTCGCGAGCCGGGGGGCCGAAGGTGCGACCGTGCGTCGACGGACGACCGGGCCGCTTGCGGCGGCCATCTTGGGTCTGTGCCTCGTCGGCTGCCCCGACGAGACCGACCGGCGCGAGCCCGAGCCGCCCCGCATTCCGGAGCCGACGCTCGAGGCCGAAGACCCGGGCGCCTTCGAGCGCGCCGGCGAGCGCCTCGACGAGGCCGCGGGGGAGGCCGGGCGGGGCCTCCAGCGCGGAGGCGAGTGGATCGAGGAGCGCACCGACCCGGACCCGCCGCCCCCGCCCCGCTGACCGGGAAAGCGACTACTCGTGGCGCAGGGCCACGATCGGGTCGAGCCGCGCGGCCACGCGCGCCGGGTACATGCCGAACGTCACGCCGACGAACACCGAGAAGCCCAGGGCCAGGGCCACGGCGTCGACGCCCAGCCCCGACGGCCAGCCGGCGACGACGCCGACGGCGCGGTCCATGCCGGCGCCGATGAGCACGCCGAGGGCGCCGCCGCCCGCCGAGAGGGCCACCGCCTCGACCAGGAACTGCAGGAGCACGTCGCGGCCGCGGGCGCCGATCGCCAGGCGGATGCCGATCTCGCGCGTGCGCTCGGTCACCGACACGAGCATGATGTTCATGATCCCGATGCCGCCGACGACGAGCGACACGCCGGCGATCGCCGCCAGGAGCATGGTCATCGTCTGCAGCATGCCGCCGGCGAAGTTCGCCATGTCGATCTGCGTGCGGACGACGAAGTCGTCCTCCTGCCCCGGGCCGATGCGGTGGCGGACCCGCAGCAGGGCGTTGACCTCGGCCTCGGCCGTCCGGACCGCCTCCTCGCTCACCGCCGAGGCGTAGATCTGCGTCACGTGGGTGATCCCCATGAGGCGCCGCTGCACGACCGGCAGCGGGGCGAGGACGACGTCGTCCTGGTCCTGCCCCCACTGCGACTCGCCGCGCTCGGCGAGCACGCCTATGACCCGGAACGGGACGCGGTCGATGCGGATCACCTCGTCCAGCGGGTCGCCCGAGCCGAACAGCTCGCGCACGACCGTCTTGCCGAGGATGCACACCTTCGCGCCCTGGCGCACCTCGGCGGCCTTGAACGGCTCGCCGGCGACGAGCCGCATGTTGCGGATCTCGAGGTACTCCTCGTTGACGCCCTCGACGAGCGCCGACCAGTTCGACGCGCCGGCCTTGATCTGGAAGGCGCGGCTCACCTGCGGGCTGACGCGGGCGATCGACGGGCACTCGCGGCCGATCGCCGCCGCGTCCTCGAGGGTCAGCGAGTTGGTGCTACCCGCCCCCCAGCGCACGCCCCCGCGGCCGGCGGAGCCCGAGCGCACGCTGACCATGTTCGTGCCCAGCGTGGCCACCTGCTGCTGCATGGCGGCGCGCGCGCCCCGGCCGATCGAGAGCATGCCCACGACGGCGCCGACGCCGATGACGATGCCCAGCGCCGTGAGCATCGAGCGCAGGGCGTGGCGGCGGATCGCGCGCATGGCCACCGGCAGCGTCGCCAGGGGCGCCGCCCAGCCGCGCCGAATGTCGACCGGCGCGGCGGCCGGGCCGTCGGTCGCCGCGGCCTCCGGCCTCGCGGCCGTGTCGACGACGACCAGCCCGTCGCGCACCTCGATGCGGCGCGGGAAGCGCTCGGCCACCTCCGGCTCGTGGGTGACGACGATCACCGTGATCCCCTCGGCGTTGAGGCCGAGGAGCATGTCGAGCACCTCCTGCGTCGTCTTCGTGTCCAGGTTGCCCGTGGGCTCGTCGGCCAGGATCAGGCGCGGCTCGGTGACGAGCGCCCGGGCGATCGCCACCCGCTGCTGCTGGCCGCCCGAGAGCTGCTGCGAGGTGTGGTCGAGGCGGTTGCCGAGCCCCACGCGCTCGAGGACCCCCTGCGCGCGCCGGCGCCGCTCGCCCGACGATGTGCGGCCCTCGTAGATCAGCGGCAGCTCGACGTTCTCCACGGCCGTGGTGCGGGCCAGCAGGTGGAAGCCCTGGAAGACGAAGCCGATCGTGCGGTTGCGCAGGTCGGCGCGCTGGTCGGCCGAGAGCGCGCCGACGTCGCGCCCCGCGATCCGGCACACGCCCGACGTGGGGTGGTCCAGGCAGCCCAGCAGGTTCATGAGGGTCGACTTGCCAGACCCCGACGAGCCCGTGATCGCCACGGCCTCGCCCACGTCGATCCGCAGGTCGACCCCGCGCAGGGCCTCGACCGCCGACTCACCCTCCCCGTAGACCTTGCGGACGCCGATCAGCTCGATGAGCGGGGCGCCCATCAGCGGCCGCCCCGCAGCAGGCGCATGGGGTTCACGGGCTGCCCGCCGGGGCCGCCGCCGCCGTCCACCCCCACGAGCACGCGCGCGCCCTCGGGCAGCGGCGCGCCGTCCTCGGTCGGCGTCACGGCGACCAGGGCCCCGTCGCTCGGGCCGACGCGCACCGGCACGGCGCGCGCCGCGGCCTGCTCGCCCTCGCCCTCGATCCCACACCCTGCCAGGCCGCGCCGCCGCCACGCAGGCCGCCCGCCGCCGGGTCGCCCGCCGCCATGAGCCGCGCGCCCGGTCCGCCGCCAGTCCACCCCGGGCCGCGCGGGCCGGGCGCGACCGCCGCCGGCGCGGGCCCCGCGGGGCGTCGTCGGCATCGGCGCCGGGGGGCTGGACGCGCAGGGCCGCCGCCGGCACGACGAGCGCCTCGTCGGCCCGGGCCACCTCGACCGACACGTTGGCGGTCATGCCGGGCAGGAGCAGCTCGTCGTCGTTGCGCGTCTCGACGATCACCTGGTAGGTGACGACGTTCTGGGTCACGGTCGGGCCGAGGCGGCGCTGGGTGACGCGCCCGGAGAAGCGCCGCTCGGGGTAGGCGTCGACCGAGAAGGTCACGCGCTGCCCCGAGTGGATGCGGCCGATGTCCGCCTCGTCGACCGCCGCCTCGACGCGCATCTGCCGCAGGTCCTCGGCGATCGTGAACAGCACGGGCGCCTGGAGGCTCGCGGCCACGGTCTGGCCGACGTCGACCGCGCGCGTGAGCACGACGCCGTCGATCGGGCTGGTGATCGTGGCGTACTCGAGGTTCGTCCGCGCCATGCGCACGGCGCTCTCGGCCTGCGTGACGCGGGTCTCCTCGACCCGGAGCGACGCCTCGGCCGAGCGCACGGCGAAGCCGGCGGCCTCGACCTCCTCCTCGCGGGCGAGCCGCTGCTGGAACAGCCGGGCCGTGCGCGCCTCACGCGCGCGCGCCTCCTCGACGGCCACGCGGGCGCGCTCGACCGTGGCCTGCGCGGCGAGGAGCGAGGCCTCCTCCTGCGCCAGGCGGGCCTCGAGCACGTCGGGGTCGAGGCGCGCGATCACCTCGCCCTTGCGCACGCGCGAGTTGAAGTCGACCAGGATCTCCTGCAGCACGCCCGTGACCTGTGTGCCGACCTCGACCGTGGTGACGGCCTGGAGCGTGCCCGTCGTGCTGACCGTCTCCACGACCGTCCCGCGCACGACCTCGGTCGTGCGCAGCGAGGGGGCCGCCTGGGCGGCCGCCTCCCGCGCGCTCCACCACCACCAGCCGGCGGCGAGCAGGGCGACGAGCAGGACCGCGACGAGCTTCTTCATCGGGTCCCCTCAACGCGCGGGGGCGGGCGCTTCATTCCGCCCCCCCGCGCTCGCCGGCCGCCGCCTCGGCGGGCAGGCGCTTGGGCCGCGGGCGGCTCCACTCCGGGGCCTCGCGCGGGCCGCCCACGCGGCCGTCGGGGCACGTCTCGGGCTCGGGCGCGGCGCAGCCGCAGGTCGACAGGGCCGCGAGCGCGAGCCAGGCGCCGGGCCACCAGGAGCGGTTGGGCGTGATCACGCACACCGTGATACGACGCGGGCCGCCCCACGGCCACATCGACCGCGCTCGACGGCGCCGCGAGCGGCGTGCCCGCGCCGGGGAGGTAGACTCGTGCCCCGCGATGAGCGACCCCGCACCTCCGGCTCCTCCCGCCCGGCTCCGGCGGCTCGCCGCGCCCGCGCTGGTCGCGGGGCTCCTCCTGGTCGGCTTCGGGGCGGGGCTGCGCGGCGACCGGATCCCGGTCTCGAGCGGGCTCGGCTACGACGGGCGCGAGTCCTACGTCCACCAGGCGACGCGCTTCTTCGCCGCCGCGCGGCGGCTCCCCCGCTGGCGCCTCCAGCGCTGCCTGCCCGGGCTCGTCGTGTTCCTCGGCGCGACGGTCGCGGGCGCGCAGCCGCTCGACGACGCCGGCGTCGTGCTCGGCTTCGCGCTCCTGAACCTCGCGCTCCTCGCCCTCGGCCTCGTCCTCTGGCAGGGAGTGCTCGACGCGCTGCGGCTGAGCGAGCGGGCGCGGTGGTTGGCGTGGGGGGGGCTGTTCCTGAGCTTCGCCGGCCTGAAGATGCCCTTCTACGCCCCCGTGCTCACCGACACGGCGGGCCTCGTGCTGACGATCGGGGCCCTCCTGGCCTTCCTCCGCCGCGCGCGCGTGGCCCTCGCGCTCGTGCTCCTCCTGGCGGCCTTCACCTGGCCGCCCCTCGCCTGGAGCGGGGCCGTGCTCCTGGTCCTGCCGCGGCGCGACGGCGAGCACGCGCCGGCGTCGCGCCCCGCCGGGGTGGCCCTCGCGCTGCTGGTGGCCGCCGCGGCGACCGCCGCCGCGCTCCGCGGCGCCGTGCTCGTGGACTCGCCTGCGCACCTCTCGACCGGCGCGCTGGCCGTGCATCTCCCGACCTTGCCCCTGAGCCTCGCCTGCCTCGGGGGGTACCTGGCGCTCGTCGGGAAGCGCCTCCTCGGCGAGTGCCCGCTGGCGACGCCGGCCGCGCTGCGCGCGCAGCTCTCCCTCCCGGAGCTGCTCCTCGTGCCCGCGGCCCTGCTCGGCCTCCAGCTCCTCCTCCGGGCGCTGCCGCTCGCCCCTGGCCCCGGCCTGGTCGACGCCCTGGTCCTCTCCCCCGGCTCGTCGCTCGTCCACGGCGTCCGCCTGCCGCTCGTGTTCCTGGTCGCCCACGTCGTCTACTTCGGGCCCGTGGTGCTCGTCGCGGCCGCGTACTTCGGCGGGGTGTGCGCGGCGGCCTGGTCGCTCGGGCTCGGCCTGACGATCTACGTCTGGTTCGGGCTCGTCACGGGCGTCAACTCGGAGTCGCGTCACCTGCTGCACGTCTGGCCGGTCGTCGTGGCGCTCACGGCCATGGCGGTGGAGCGCCGCGGCATCGGCTGGCCCGTCCTCGGCCTGGTGCTCGCGGTCGGCGCCGCCTCCTCGCAGCTCTGGCTGCCCATGGGCCACCCCGGCGCCCTGTCGCACTACCTGCGCCTCCACGGGCCGTGGATGGACCCGGGCACCTACGCCGTCGGCGGCCTGGCCGCCGTCGCCCTCCTGGGCGTGGTCCTCTGGCAGGCACCGCGCGGGGCGCCCGCCGAGTAGGGTGGTCGCATGGACGACGCGGCCCTGCGGCGCTGGCTGACCGACCTGTGCGCGGTCGACACGACGAGCGGGCAGGAGGATGCCGGGCTCGACCCCTTGCAGGCGCTCCTGCGCGCGCTCGGGGCCGACGTGGAGCTGCAGCCGGTCGCGCCCGGCCGCACCAACGTCCTGGCGCGCTGGGGCGCGCCGCGCGTGCTCCTCACGACGCACCTCGACACCGTCCCGCCGTTCATCGCGCCGCGCTGGGAGGGCGACGTGCTGTGGGGCCGCGGCGCGTGCGATGCCAAGGGCCAGGCCGTGGCGCAGCTCGCCGCGATCGACGCGCTCGTGCGGCGGGGGGCGCGCGGGCTGGCCTGGCTGGGCGTCGTCGGGGAGGAGACCGACAGCGCCGGGGCGCAGGCGGCCCTGGCGCTCCGGCCCGCGCTCCCGGACCTCGCCGCCGTGATCGACGGCGAGCCGACCGAGGGGGCGCTGGCCACCGGGCAGCGGGGCGTCGTGCACGTGCGGCTGCGCTGCCGCGGCCGCGCGGCGCACTCCGGCACGCCCGAGCGCGGGCGCTCGGCGCTCTGGCCGCTGCTCGACTGGCTGGCGGCGCTGCGCGGCCTGCCGCAGGCGACCGACGCCGAGCTCGGCCCGGAGCTGTGGAACCTCGGCCTCCTGCGCGGCGGCGAGGCGCCCAACGTCGTGCCGGCCCACGCCGAGGCCGACCTGCTCCTGCGCACGCTCCCCGGCTCGCGGCTGCTCGAGGACGTGCGCCGCCTCGCCCCGCCCGACGCGGACGTCGAGGTGCTCCTCGACGAGCCGCCCGACCGCTACCCGCCGGTCCCCGGCTTCCCGCGGGCCGCCGTCCCCTTCGGCTCGGACGCCCCGCGGCTGCGCGCGCTCGCGCCCGGCGGCGCGGTGGTCCTCGCCGGGCCGGGCACGATCACCGTGGCCCATTCGCCCGACGAGCGCCTGGGCCTCGACGAGCTGCGCGCCGGCGTCGAGCTGAACGCGCGCCTGGCCGCGGGGTTCCTGGACCTACCGTCGGCCTGAGGCGCGCTCCGCCTCGCGCAGGGCGGCGCGCAGCTCGTCGAGCTTCTCGGGCTGGTCGAGCGCCTCGTAGATGACGAGCACGCTGCGCGCCTCCGCGACCTGCCCGGCGCGGAGGAGGTGGTGGAAGGCGCTGCGGAGCATCGACGCGGCGTCGTAGCGCGTCGACGGTCGCCGCGCGAAGCCGTCCCGCTCCAGCCGGGCGACCGCCTCGCGCGCGCTGGCCGCCGCCGCCGCCGGCTCGTTCATGTCGGCGAGGAGGCCGGCGCGCGCGTGGTGCGGGTAGGGGCTGCGGGGGTCGAGCGCGATGGCTCGGTCGAGCCGCTCGAGCGACTGGGCCGGCGTGCCCACCTGCCGCGCGACCAGCCACGTGCCGCGGCCGCGCGTCACGGGCCCGAGCTCGGCGATGCGCGGGCTCGCCATGAGCTCCAGGAGGTCGGCCGCGATGCGCGTCTGCTCGTCGGCGTGCGCGTGCTTCTCCCAGCGGAGCCGCAGGGCGAGGTACTCGCCCGCGGCGCCCCTGGCCAGGTCGGGTCCGAGCAGCGGCGCGCGCAGGACGTGGTCGCGGAGGACGTCGACGTCCAGCCGGATCATGGCGAGGAGGACCCGGTGGTAGTGGCGCGAGGTGAGGGCGCCCGGGTGCAGGTAGAAGACGACCATGGCCTGGTCGAGGAGGCGCTCGACCGGCAGCGGGTCGAGCGGCAGGAGCCCGCTCTCCGCGAGGGCCTCGAGCAGGCGCACGTCCGGCTCGGCGTCGTGCGCCTCTGGACCCGTGAGGGCGACGAAGCGCTCCTGCAGCGCGGCGACCACGGCGTCGGCCGCGGCGTCCGCCCCGGGCGAGAGGCTGCCCAGGTCGCGCAGGCGGCGGACGATCGTGAGCGCGGCGGCGAGCTCGTCGCGGCGGAGCGGGCGGGCGAGGGCAGGGATCCCCTCGCGGACGGTCGCCTCGGCGGTCACGGCGGCGCCGCCGACCTCGGCCCGGCGCAGGTCACGGCGCTGGTTCAGCCAGCCGAGCGCGTCGAGCGTCCGGCCGGCGCGCGCGTTTCGACGAGCGGCGCCCGGCCGCCCGGGGCGCCGCGCGGGCTCGCGCGCGGCGACGTCGGCGGCCTCGGCATTTCGGACGGTCGTCGGCGGCCTCGACGGCGCCGTCGGCCGCGTCCGCGCGCGACCGGGGCGACGCCGGCGGCGACGAGGGCCAGCGCGGCGGAGACCAGGCCGAGCGCCGCGGCCACCAGGAGGGCGGTCGGCGCGCGGCGCCGTGCCGTCGTCGTCGTCGGCGGCGGCGGCGCATGCCCGGCCGCCCAGGCCTCGAGCGCGTCCGCGAGCGCCCCGGGCGTCTGGAGGCGGTCCTCCTGCCGCTTGGCGAGGGCCCGGCGCACGATCCCCAGGAGGCCGGGGTCGACCCCCGGCGGCGGGGCCGGCTCGCTCGAGGTGATCGCCCGCGACACGTCGACCAGGCTCCGGCCGACGAACGGCGGCGCCCCGGACAGCATCTCGTAGAGCACGGCCCCGAGGGCCCAGACGTCGCTGCGGCCGTCGATGCGGCGCACGAGGCCGAGGACCTGCTCGGGCGGCATGTAGAGCGGGGTGCCGACGAGGTCCCCCGTGCGCGTCAGGCGCTCGGCGTCGCGCAGGCCCGCCATGCCGAAGTCGGTGAGCACGGGGCGGCCGTCGTCCGCGCGCATGAGGATGTTCGCCGGCTTGAGGTCGCGGTGCAGGACGCCCGCGCGGTGGACGTGCTCGACGGCGCGCGCCAGGTCGCGCGCGATCGCCGCGGCGTCGACGACGCGCAGGGGGCCGCGCTTGAGCACGTCGGCCAGGCTCTCGCCCTCGACGAGGTCGAGCACCAGGTAGGGCTGCCCGCGGAACGTGCCGGTGGAGTGCACCGCGACCACGTTGGGGTGCCGGGGGATCGCGGCCATGGCCTGGCCCTCGCGCTCGAAGCGCCGCAGGCCCTCGGCGTCGGCCTGCTCGCCGAGGACGACCTTGAGCGCCACGTCGCGCCCGGCCCGGTCGCGCGCGCGGTAGACCCGGCCCATGCTGCCCCGGCCGATCGTGGCCAGGACGCGGTAGCCGCCCACGTCGTCGCCCTCCGCGGGGAGCGGGCTGACCGCCCGCAGGTGCCCCGTCGACGGCGGCGCGGTGTGCGACCCGACGGCGGGCCAGGCGGCCGACGGGGCCGAGGCCGTCGGCGGGCGCTGGGCGAACCGCCCGGTCGGGCGCGGCGGCGCGACGAGGGGCTCGCCGCCGGCGCCGTCGACCGCGGCGAAGGCGCCCGACGGGCGCGCGCCCTGCCCCCGGACGATCGGCGGCACGCTCCCGGGCCCCGGGGCGGCCCGGGGCGGCGCCCCGTCGGCGTCGCGCCCGCCCGGCCATGGTGCCCCCATCGCTCGCCTCCGCCGTGGAACCCCAGTCAGTGTGCTCGATCCCGGCCCGCACCGCCACCTCGCCGGGCGGCGGGCGCCGCGCCATACTGGGGCCGATGCGCCCCGGTCGCCGTGCCCTCCTCGCCCTCGCGGTCGCGGCGCTCGTCACGCCGGCGCGCGCCGACGTGGTGCACCTCGCCAACGGGCGGACGATCGGCGGCCGCGTCGTCGAGGAGGACGCCGAGCGGGTGGTCGTCAAGACGCCCGCCGGCCGGGTCACCCTCCCGCGCCGCGACGTCGTCCGCATCGAGCGCGAGGGCGAGGCGCGCACGCTCCTGCGCGAGGCGCGGCAGGCGGCG
>JAHBXY010000175.1 GCA_019636275.1 Planctomycetota bacterium
AGGGCCGCGCCGAAGCGCGCGGCGGCCGCCTCCCACTCGCCCCGCTCGCGGTGCGCGATCCCCAGGAGCAGCAGCGGCTCGACCGACCGCGGCTCGGCCCGCGCGGCGTCGCCCGCGTCCTCGAGCACCTGCGGCCACTCGCCGCGCAGCGCGCGGATCCAGGCGCGCTCCAGGCGCGCCGCGGCCGAGGGCGCCAGCTCCAGCGCCCGGTCGGCGTCGGCCAGGGCCCGCTCCAGGTCGTCCAGCGCCCGGCGCGCGCGCGCGCGCAGCAGATAGAGGTCGGCGCGCGGCCCGCGGGCCAGCCCGTCCGTCGCGTCGGCCAGGGCCTCCGCGGGGCGGTCCGCGGCCAGGAGCAGCAGCGCGCGCAGGGCGCGCGGGTCCGGCGCGAAGGGGTCCAGGCGGACCGCCTCCGACACGTCCGCCAGCGCCCCGACCCGGTCCCCCAGCTCCAGGCGCAGGAGGGCCCGCTCGTGCCACAGGCCGGCGTCGGACCGCGCGGCGCTCAGGCGCGCGGTGAGCGCCACCAGGCGCGCGTCGAGGTCCTGCGCGCGCACGGGCGCGGGGAGGGTCAGGAGCGCCAGCGCGCCCGCCAGCGTCAGGCGGACCGCAGGGAGCAACCTGTCGCCAGCCCGGTGGAGTGATCGGGTCATCTCGCCTCGCCCAGCGGGAGCCTAGACGAGGCTCGGGCCCGTCTGCAACGCCTTGCAGCCGCTCCTGCGCCCGGCCAGAGTGGCGACCAGGGGGGGTGGGAGATGAGGCGAGGCGTCCGGGCGACGGCCTGGCTGCTGGCGCTCGTGACGCCGCTCGGGCCCGGCGGCTGCGCCACCGAGCTCGTGCGAGTGTCGGTCGAGCCAGCGGCCCTCGAGGCGGCGGGGGAGCTGGCGCGGCTGGAGGGCGACGTCACCTGCCAGGTGGAGGACGACTTCAAGGACGAGTTCGACTCGGGCCACCCGGGGTTCACCTACGCCCCCTTCCGCGCGGCCTTCGACGCCCAGACGCTGAGCCGCCTCAAGGCGGCCCTGCGCGGCGTGTTCGCCGTCGCCTCCAGCCCAGGAGACCCGAGCGACGCGGCCGATGCGCCGTGCGAGGCCCGGCTGCGCCTGACCTCGGTCAGCCACCCGACGATCACCACGGGCGCACGCGTCGCCGTGTTCGCATCGGCCTGCCTCCTGGTGGGCATCCCGTTCTGCTTCATCTGGACCGACCGAGAGCCCGACCTCGCGGACCGCTACCGGCTCGAGGTGGGGGTGCGGGGCGAGGCGGTCACGGCCGTCTACGAGGTGCTGGCGCGGGGGACGGTCCGGGCGCAGACCCCTGGGCCCGACGACGCCATGCAGGACCTCGTGGCGCACCGCGCCGCGCTGCGCGACGAGGCCGTGCGCGCGCTCGTCTCCCGCTTCCGGGCCGACACGGCCGCGCAGGCGCGGCTGCGCGCGCAGCTCACCCGCGACCTGCCCACGGACCCCGGGCCGTTCCTCGTGGCCGAGGAGAGGCACCCGCAGCGGGCGCGCTGGCGCACCCGCCGCCTGATCTCCTGGACGAACTCGGCGCTGACGGGCTGGGCGGCGGAGGCGCGCACCGCCGAACTGCGCGAGGCCCTCACGCGCCTGCAGACCTGCTCGGTGGACCTGAGCCACCAGGCGCAGCTGCTGGTCGACCAGGCGGAGGCGTGCGTGGCCCGGGGCGCCGAGGCCGAGGCCCGCGCCGCCCGCGAGCTGGCGCTGGCCTGTCGCGAGCGCGTCGAGGCGCTGCGCCCCGTGCTCGAGGCCGCGCGCGAGGAGCTGGAGGCGAGGGCGCGATGATCGGCGTGCTGCGGAGTGTCCGCGCGCGGAGGCCCACCCGCGCGGCGGCGTGGCTGCTGGCGCTCGTGACGCCGCTCGGCCCCGGCGGCTGCGCCACGGAGCTCGTGCGCGTGTCGGTGGAGCCGCCGCCGCCGCTGGCGCCGGGCGAGCCGCGGACCGTGGCCGCGGACGCGCTCTGTCGGGTCGAGGACGACTTCGCGCACGAGTTCGTCTCGAGCTACGGACGGACGACCTACGGAGAGGAGCAGAAGGCGGCCTTCGACGCGCGCACCCTCGACGCCCTGGTCTCGGCCCTGCGCGGCTGCGGGGTGTTCGGCGGGCGCGTCCTCGGACCCGCTGACGAACGAGCGCAGGTGGCCGCCTGCGAGGCCCGGCTGCGCGTCGAGTCCGTGAGCGTGCCCGAGGTGTGCACGTCCGCCCGCAGCGTCCTCTACCACCTGGGGGTCGGGCTCCTGGTCGGGATCCCGTTCTGCTTCATCTGGACCGACCGCGAGCCGGACCTCGTCGACCGCTACGTCCTCGAGGTGGGCGTGCGCGGCGAGCCGCCCGCGGCCCGCTACGAGGCGCTGGCGCGCGGGACGCTCCGCGCGCAGAGCCCCCAGGCCCGGACGGCCATGGACGGGCTGGTCGAGCAGCGCGGGGCGCTGCGCGACGAGGCCCTGCGCGCCCTGGCCTCGCGCCTGCGCGCGGACGCGGGCGCGCAGGAGCGGCTGCGCGCGCAGCTGGACGAGGACCTGCCCGCGGACCCCGCCGCCTTCCTCGTCTCCGAGGAGACCCACGCGCCGCGCGCCCGCTGGCGCACCCGGCGCCTGATCGCCTGGTCCAACGCCGCGCTGGAGGGCTGGGCGGCGGAGGCGCGCGCGGCGGAGCTGCGCGAGGTGCTCACGCGCGTGCAGACCAGCGCGGCGGACCTGAGCCACCGGGCCCAGGTGCTGCGCGACGAGGCGGAGACCCTCGTGGCCCGCGGCGCCGACCGGGAGGCCAGTGCCGCGCGCGAGTTGTCGCTGGCCTGCCTGGAGCGCGTCGAGGCGCTGCGCCCCCTCCTCGGCGCCGTGCGCGACGAGCTGGAGGCGCGGGCGCGCTGAGCGGGCGCCCCTACAGGATGCGCTTCCTCAGCGCCGAGGCGATGAGCCCCACCGCCAGCTCGGTGGTCTGGTTCTGCACGCCGAGGATCGGGTTGACCTCGACCATCTCCATGCTGCACAGGCGCCGGCTCTCGGCGATGATCTCCATGGCCAGGTGCGCCTCGCGGTAGGTCAGGCCGCCGATCTTGCGCGTGCCCGTGCCCGGGGCCACCTGCGGGTCGACCGAGTCGATGTCGAAGCTCACGTGCACGTGGTCGGTCCCATCCGTGACCATCTCGACCGGCTTCTCGATGACCGTGGCCATGCCGGCTCGACCTTATGCGGACGTCCCCGGTCATCGCTGGTGCGCGGATTCTCCCACGGCGCTCGCCCCGCCGCGCCGTGCGAGCATGTCGACGATGACCACCCTCGCCCCCTCGCTCGCCGTCCTGCCGCTCGAGCAGCGCTACGCCCGGCTGCCCGAGCCGCTGTGGGCGCGCGCGCAGGTCACGCCGCTCGACGACCCCTGGGTCGTCGCCTGGAGCGACGACGCCGCGCGCGCGCTGGGCCTCGACCCGGCCGCGCGGCGCGACCCGGCCACGCTCGAGGCGATCAACGGCCGGCGCGCGCTCGGCGTCGAGCCGGTCGCCGCGGCCTACGCCGGGCACCAGTTCGGCGTGTGGGTGCCGCGCCTGGGCGACGGGCGCGCGGTGTCGCTGGGCGAGGCGCGGACGCCCGCGGGCGAGACGTGGGACGTGCAGGTCAAGGGCTCGGGGCGGACCGCCTTCTCGCGCGTGTTCGACGGCCGCGCCGTCCTGCGCTCGTCGGTGCGCGAGCTCCTCGCCAGCGAGGCGCTCGACGCGCTGGGCGTCCCGACGACGCGGGCGCTGTGCGTCGTGGGCAGCCGCACCCCCGTGCAGCGCGAGGAGGTCGAGACGGGGGCCCTCCTCGTGCGGCTGGCGCCGACGCACGTGCGCCTGGGGACCTTCGAGTACGTCGCGCGCAGCCACCCGGAGCACCTCGCCGCCCTGGCCGACTTCATCGTCGCCGAGGACCTCGCCGGCGCCGTCGACCCCGCCGCGCCCGACCGGTATCAGCGGCTGCTCGAGGAGGCCGCGCGCCGCACGGCGCGCCTGGTCGCGGCCTGGCAGGCGCACGGGTTCGTCCACGGCGTGCTCAACACCGACAACCTGTCGATCGTCGGCCTGACGCTCGACTACGGCCCGTTCGCCTTCGTCGAGGCCTTCGACCCGGGCCTCGTCGTGAACCACTCCGACCCCGGCGGGCGCTACGCGTTCGACCGCCAGCCGGAGGTGTGCCTGTGGAACCTCGGGCGCCTGGCGGTCGCGCTCGCGCCGCTCGTGCCGCGCGAGGCCGCCGAGGCCGCGCTCGAGGCCTTCGCGCCGGAGTTCGCCCGCACCTACCGCGAGCTCATGCGCCACAAGCTCGGCCTCGCCGCCTGGCGCGACGACGACGACGACCTGCTCCTGTCGCTGCTCCAGGCGATGGCCGACGGAGAGGCCGACCTGGCCCTGACCTTCCGCGCGCTGGGCCGCGTCGACCCCGCCGACGAGGCGTCGCAGGCCTCCGTCCAGGCCGCGTTCCGCGACTCACGCCCGTGGGCGGCGGTCGCGGCGCGCTACGCGGCGCGCCTGCGGCAGGACGGCCTCGACCCGGCGGCCCGGCGCGCGGCGATGGACCGGGTCAACCCGAGGTACGTGCTGCGCACCCACCTGGCGCAGCGGGCGATCGAGCGGGCGGAGGCCGGCGACGGCGGCGAGGTCGAGCGCCTGCTGCGCGTCCTGCGCCGCCCGTTCGACGAGCAGCCGGGCGAGGAGGCCTACGCCCTGCCCCCGCCGGCGGACGCGCCGCCGGTGGTCCTGTCCTGCTCGAGTTGAGGTGTGCTCGACGGCTGCGGGCGACGATGCTGGCCGCGGCGGCGCGCGCGCGGGCTCGAAGTATGCCGATACGACGTCGCCCGCGCGCATCGCCGCCGCGGCTCAGCCTCGTCGCCCTCGCCTCACGTGCCGCTCCGATCGAAGGCTGACACCATTGGAACGTTGTAGCGCCGATCTCTTCAGTGGCTCCGAGGTGTGCTCGACGGCTGCGGCCGCGGTGGCCGGGCGGGCGGCGGCGCGTGCGGGCTCGAAGTGGGTCGCTACGTCGTCGTCCGCGCGGATCGCCCTCGCCTCACGTGCTGCTCCGATGGGGCCTGGTCACCAGGCACGGGGCCGTCCTGGACCCCGCGTGGAGACGACGTCACGGGCCGTCGAGCACACCACCCTGGCCTCCGGCCCATGCGCGGGTACAACGGGCGGCCCCCACGGAGGCGCCATGGAGATGACCGACCTGCGGCCCGCGCGCGACGAGCGGGCCGTGCGCGCCTGGCTGGACGCGCACGTGCGCGACCACCTGCGCGCCTGGACCGCGGCCGTGGGCGACCCGTGGGAGGACGCCCGGATCGCCGAGCACGTGGCCTCGCACGACCTCGTCGAGCGCGAGTGGAGGGACGTCGTGTGGGCCGCGGCCCACGCGCCGCGCGGCCACGTGCGGGTGGCCCGCGCGCGCGGCCGGGCCGTGGGCGTCCTGTGGGCCGAGGAGCGCCTCGACCGCTTCCTCTGCCGGCCGGTGGCCGCGCTCTGCTGGGTGTTCGTGGCCCCGGCCTGGCGCGGGCGCGGCGTCGCCGGGCGCCTCGTCGACGGCTACGACGCCTGGGCGGCGACCCGGCCCGTCGTCGCGCGCGAGGTCTACGTGACGGCCACCAACGAGCCGGCCGTGCGGCTCTACCGGTCGCGCGGCCTGGCCGTGAGCGATCATCGCATGTTCGCCCCGGGCGCAGCGGCCCTCGCCGCCGCCCGCGACCTGACCGAGGAGGCCAGCGCGTGATCCCCCTGGGCGCCCTCGTGCGCGACCTCTCGCTCCCCGCGCTCGGCTACGGCCGGGTGATCGACCGCCGCGGCCGCGGCGCGGTGGCCGTGCTGTTCCAGGTCGAGACCACGCCGCGCGAGGTGCGGCCCGACGAGCAGAAGGAGTTCGTGCGCGCGCGCCTGCACGCCGGGCAGCGCGTCGAGGTCACGCCCCCGCCGGGCGGCGGCGCGCCGCGCGACGGCACCGTCGTGCGCGCCCTCGAGCCGCCGCCCCAGCCGCGCCGCCGCCCCGAGGACGACGTCGACGAGACGCTCCTCCTCCACCGCTACGAGGTCGACACCGGCGGCCACCTCGAGGTCGTGCGCGAGGACGCGCTCCTGCCGCGCCAGGCGGTCAGCGACGACCCGCTCGACCGGCTCGAGGCCCTCTCCTGGGACCCGCCGGCCGCGTTCTTCGCCCGCGCCGGCATGCACAAGGTCGTCTCGCGCTGGTTCGAGGAGTCGTTCGGGATCCCGGCCCTGCTCGGGGCGCGGATCGAGTTCCTCCCCCACCAGGTGCACGCCGCGCGCCGGGTCCTGTGCGACCGCGCCCCGCGCTACGTGCTCGCCGATGAGGTCGGCCTGGGCAAGACGATCGAGGCCGGGCTGGTGGCCCAGGCGCTCGCCGCCGCCCGGCCCGAGCTGCGCGTGCTCGTCGTCGCCCCGGGCTCCATGAGCCGCCAGTGGCTGTGCGAGCTGTTCCTGCGCTTCGGCGAGCAGGTGTTCGTGCACCTCGACCTGACGCGCCTGTCGACCGGCGTCACGGCCGACCTCGTGGCCGAGCTGCCGGCCCGGCCGCGGGTGATCGTGTCCACGACGGCGCTCGAGGCCTTCCCCGAGCTGCAGAAGGCGCTGCGCGGGCAGCGCTGGGACCTCCTCGTCGTCGACGAGGCCCACCAGGTCCCGCCGGACCGGCCGCTCTACGGCTTCCTGCGCGAGGTCGCCGAGCAGGCGCCGGGCGTGCTCCTCCTCTCGGCCACGCCGGGCAAGCGCGACGAGGAGGGCCTCCGCGGCCTCCTGGCGCTGGTCGCGCCGGAGGCCTACGGCAAGGGGCGCGAGACGCTCGCGCGGCGGCTGGCGGCGCAGGAGGCGATCGCCGGGCCGCTGGCCGAGGCGGCGGCGCTGGTCGACGGCGTGACGCGGGGGGCGGAGCTGAGCCCCGACGACCTGCGGCAGGTGGCGGCGCGCTGGAAGGGCGCCGTCCCGCACGACCCGGTCGTCGAGGACCTGCGCGCGCGGCTGGTCGAGGGCGACGAGGAGGCCCTGGGCGAGCTCGTCGCCTACGCGCAGGAGTTCCACCGCGTCGACCGGCGGATCGTCCGCACGCGCCGGGCGACCGTCCGCGCGCTCGGCACGGCGCTGTGCGAGCGGCGCCTCGAGCTCGTGAAGTACAAGGCCGGCGAGGCCGAGGCGTCGTTCGTGGCCCACGTCGAGGCCCTCCCAGACGCGCCCGACCTCGACGCCGTTCAGCGCGGCCTGCGCGGCCTCCTCCTGCGCCTGGCGTCGACGACGCCGCTGGCGGCCCTGTCGCTCCTCGAGGCCCGCCGCAAGGCGCTCGAGGTCAAGCGCAAGAAGAAGGCGGCGCCGTTCGACCTCCTGGCCGCGCTCACGAGCGACCCGGGCCCGGCCGACGAGGAGCGCCTGCGCGACCGCGCCGTGGCCGAGGCCCGCGCCCTGCCGGGCGAGGAGGCCTGGCTGACGCGGGCCCTGGCGCTCGTGCGCGAGTGGATGGTCGAGGGCGGCGGCGCCTGCGCCCGCTTCCGCGCGGCGAGCCGCTGGGTCCGCCAGCACCTGGCCGACGGCGGCAGCAAGGTGCTCGTGTTCAGCCAGGAGCGCGAGGTCGTCGACGAGCTGGCGGCGGCGCTCACCGACGAGCTGGGCGAGGGGACCGTCGAGCGCTTCCACCACGGGCTCGAGGACGGCGCGCTCTCGGAGGCGGCCCTCAAGTTCCAGCAGCCGGGCGACTGCCGGGTGCTCGTCTCGGACGAGCTGGGCGGCGAGGGCCGCAACTTCCAGGTCGCCTCGGCCGTCGTGCACCTCGACCAGCCCTGGTCGCCGGCGCGCGTCGAGCAGCGCGTCGGCCGCCTCGACCGCATCGGGCGCGACCCCACGCGGCCGGTGCTCTCGGTGGTCCTCTCCGGGCCGTCGAAGGTCGAGCGGGCGCTGGTCAAGCTGCACGGCGAGGTGCTCAAGGTCTACGAGCGCTCGCTCGGCGGGCTCGAGCTCCTCATGCCGCGCGTGCAGCAGCAGGTGGCCGAGGCGGCCTGCCGCGGCGGCCCGGCGCTCGAGGCGCTCGGGCGGCCGATCTCCGCGGCGATCGACGAGGAGCGGGCGCGCCAGGACGAGGCCTGGGAGCGGGCGCTCGACGCCTCGCGCCGGAGCCTCGACGACGCGGCCGAGCACGCCGAGGTGCTGGCCGAGACCGACGGCGAGCGCGACGCGCAGCCGCTCGCCGCCTGGGCGCGGCGGGTGGGGATCGCGGTCAAGCCGCTCGGCGACGAGGTGTGGAGCATCGGCTGGAGCTGGGAGCACCTCAAGCGCGTGCCCGAGGGCCTGGCGCCGCCGGGCGCCGTGCCGACCGAGGGGCGCGCGCGCCGGCGCGGGACGTTCTCGCGGCGCAAGGCGCTCCAGGACGAGGCGCTCGAGCTGTTCGCCCCCGGCCACCCGCTGATCGACGCCCTGGCGCGCGACGCGCTCGGCCCGACCGACGGGCGCGCGGCCGCCTTCGCGCGCCGCCTGGGCGAGCCGGCGCGCGGGCGCGCGTTCGCGGTCGTCCTCGGGCGCACCGACCTCGACCGCGGCGCCTGGCAGGGCCTCGACATGCCGGCCGGCCTGGTCTACCGGGCGCAGGCGCGCCTGTGGCCACAGACCCGGCCGGTGGTCGTCGAGCTGCACCTCGGGCGGACGCCGCAGGCGACCGTCCTCGCCGACCGCCCGCTGCAGACGCGGCTGCTCGAGCCGCCGGGCGACCCCAACGACCCCGACGTCGACCCGGAGCTGCGCGACGTCGTCACCCCGCTCGACCGCGACGCCCTGGCCGGCCGCGTCCACCTGCCGCACCTCCTCGGCGCCCTGCGCGCCGGGGTCGAGCTGGCGCTCGACACGCTGCGCCAGGGCCGGCGGCGCGAGGCCGACGGCGCGGCGCAGGCGCTCCTGGACGACCTGCGCGACGACCTGGGCTACCTGCGCGGGGTGGCCGCGCGCGAGCCCTCGCCCATGCGCGAGGAGGCGATCCGCGAGGCCGCCCTGCGCGAGCGGCTGGTCGAGAGCGTGCGCCGTGAGCAGGTGCTGCTGGACGCGGTGGCGGTGGTGCTGGGGGCCTGATCAGCCCGCCGTCTGCAGACCGGCGGCGATCCCGTTGATCGTCGTGAACAGCACCTCGCGCAGGCGCGCGCGCGCGGCGTCATCGCCGGCGGCGCGCAGCCGGCCGAGCAGCTCGACCTGGGCGTGACTCAGGGCGTCGACATAGGGGTTCCGGAGCGCGACCGTCCGGGCGATCGTCGGCTGGTCGGCCAGGAGCGTCGCGGCGCCGGTGACCTGCAGGATCGCGGCGACCGTGCGCGCGTGCTCGGCCGCGATCGCGTCGAACACGGGCCGCCCGTCGTCGCCGGCGAGCCGGGCGTAGCGGGCGGCGACGTCGATGTCGGCGCGGGCCAGGGCGAGCTGGGCGTTGTCGACGAGCGCCCGGAAGAAGGGCCACTCGCGGTAGAGCGCCCGCGCCCGCTCGGGGCCCTCGGCGGCGGCGATCGCCTCGAGCGCCGCGCCGAGCCCGAACCAGCCCGGGAGCCCGTGGCGGCTCTGGTTCCAGGAGAAGACCCAGGGGATCGCCCGCAGCTCCTCGAACACGAGCCCCTTGGCGCGCGACGCCGGGCGCGAGGCGATCGGGAGCTGGGCCACCTCCTGCAGCGGCGTGGCGGCGACCGCGTAGCGCGCCAGCCGCTCGCGGTCGGCGAGGAGGCCGGCGTAGGCGTCGTGCGCGGCGCGCGCGGCGCGCTGGAGGGTGGCCTCGCGGGCCGGGTCGTCGCCCTCGCCGGTGCGGCGCGAGGCCAGGAGGACCGCGCCGAGCATCTGCTCGAGGTCGCGGCGGGCGATCTCGGGGCGCGCGTAGCGGGCGGCGATCGTCTCCCCCTGCTCGGTGACGCGCAGCCGGCCGCGCAGGGCCTCGGGCGGCTGGGCGGCGATCGCGCGGCTGGCCGGGCCGCCGCCGCGGCCGATCGCGCCGCCGCGGCCGTGGAAGACGGTCAGGAGCAGGTCGGGCTCGTCCTGGGCGACGCGCGCCAGCGCCCGCTGCGCGTCGCGCAGGGCCACGGCGCTGGCCACGTAGCCCACCTGCTTGCCGCTGTCCGAGTAGCCGATCATGACCTCGAGCTCGCCGCGCAGGGCCACGCGCACGGCCGGGAGCTCGAGCAGGCGGCGCGCGAACGGCCCGGCCTGCGCGAGGTCCTCGAGCTGCTCGAGGAGCGGCACCGGCCGGAGCTCGTCGGGGGCCAGGCCGGCCGTCCGGGCCAGGAACAGGACCTCGAGCAGGTCGCTCGGCGCGCTGGTGAAGGAGACCACGTAGCGCTCGCAGGCCGGCGCGCCGGCCTCGCGGCGCCCGCGGCCGACGGCGTCGAGGGTCGCGAGCAGCTCGCGCGTGCGCGGCGAGAGGCCGGCGCGGTCGCGCTCCCGGGGCAGGTAGGCGCGCTCGAGGAGCCCGGCGAGGAAGGTGACCCGCGCCTCCTCGCCCAGGCGCGCGTAGCCCGGGGCGCCGCCGCGCGCGAGGAGCTCGTCGGTGGCGGCCTCGTGGACGGCCGAGTGCTCGCGGACGTCCAGGCTGGCCAGGTGGAAGCCGAAGACCTCGGCCCGGCGGATCGCGTCCTTCAGCCGGCCGGCGGCGAGCCGCCCCAGCCCCGAGCCGACGAGGGCGCGCTCGACGAGGCGCAGGTCCTCCTCGTAGGCGGCCGCGTCGGGGTAGCCGCCCTCGGCGCGCGCGCGCGTGGCCTGGAGCCGGGCGCGCGCGTAGCGCAGCTTCTCGCGCAGGGGCTCGAGGGCGGCCTCGCGGCGGGCGCGCGCGGCCACCTCCGGCAGGCGCTCGCGGTCGCGCGCGAGCGAGGCCTCGAGGGCGGCCAGGGCGTCGCCCGGCGGGAGGCGGCGGGCCGAGACCGACAGCGCCCGCGCGAGCGCCTCGACGTCGGCCTCGTGGCTGGCCAGGGCCACCGCGCGCTGGCGCGCGAGGGCGACCGCCGTGACCTCGGCCGTGACGTTGGGGTTGCCGTCGCGGTCGCCGCCGATCCAAGTGCCCCAGCGGAGCACCGGGCCCACGTCGAACGGCTCGCCCGGGAAGGCGGCCCGGAGGCCGTCCTCGAGCTCGCGGTAGATCGCCGGCGTGACGGCCAGGAGCGTGCGCTCGAATACGTCGAGCCCCGCGCGCACCTCGTCGAGCGGGGTCGGCCGCTCGAGGAGCGCGTCCTCGGTCACGTGCAGGGTGAGGACGACCTCCCGCAGGGCCTCGAGCGTGCGCCGCCGCTCGCGCCAGCCGTGGCGCGCGTCGTCGAGCCGCTCGAGCGCCAGGCCCACCTGCTCGAGGTGGTCGAGGACCGTGCGCCGCCGCGCCTCGGTCGGGTGGGCCGTGAGCACCGGCATGACGAACAGGCGCCCGAGGAGCGCGCGCACGTCGTCGGCCGAGGTCCCGGCCCGCGCCAGGTCGGCGCACGTCGCGCGGATCGAGCCGGGCGGCGCGGCGTCCGGCCGGTCGCGCCGGCGCAGGGCCCGGACGCGGTGCTGCTCCTCGGCGGCGTTGATCAGGTGGAAGTAGCGGGTGAACGTCCGCGACACCTGCTCGAGCGCGTCGAGGTCGAGCCCGGCGACCTTCTCGGCGAACGCCTCGCGCCCGCGCGGCAGGGCCCCCTGGCGCAGGGCGATCGCCGCCTGGCGCACGTCCTCGATCAGGGCCAGGGCGGCCGGGCCGCGCTGCTCGGCCAGCGTCTCGCCCAGGAGGTCGCCCAGGAGGCGGACGTCGTGGCCCAGCTCCTCGGCGGGCGCGTGGCGGGGCGGCGTCGGGTCGGTCGGCGACGGGGTCATGGGGCGGGATCATAGGCCCCGGGGCGCCCGCTGACCCCCGGGCGTGGCGCGCCTTCCACCCCGGGTCGCTGGCCGACGCGGGCCCGCGCTACCGCGGCTTCGGCTCACGCTGGTGGCGGGGCCAGCCGCGCCGTGACGTGACGCTCCGCACCTCGCCGTCGCGGAGCCACAGGTAGAAGGTCACGTCCCCGTCGCGGTAGCGGATGTCCTTACCGACGAAGCGCGAGCCCGTGGTGATCATCCCGCCGCCCGCCTGCGTCGGCTGGTACTGCTCCTCGACCCAGCCCACGCCGAGCGCCGCGACGACCTCCTCCTCGGTCGAGCCGGCGCGGACGAGGACGGCGTCGCCTCGCGTGAGCGCCGCGCCGCTGACCTCGACCACGACGTCGTCGCGCGTGGTCACCCCCGTGCCGCGCGTGAACCGCGCGAACCGCCGGTCGGGCGGCCCCATCTCCTCCGTCGGCGCGCCGAGGGCGCTGCGCACGTCGGCGATCGAGGCGCCCAGGACGACGCCGTCCACGCCGTAGGGCGCCTCGGACGCCGGCAGGTAGGTGTCCGCGCCGACCGTGATCGAGTTGCCGCGCGGGCAGCCGACGAGCGCCAGCGCGGCGAGGAGCGACGCGATCGGGAGCAGGGGAGCGCGCATGCCAGCAGCGTAGCGACGGCGATGCGTGAGCGCGAACGGGCGCACTGGACCGCGGGTGTCGTCCTGGCGCCCTCCGGACGCAGAGGCCCGGGCCGCAGGCGCCAGCGAGCGCCGCCGACGTGCACCTGGCACACTGGCCGCGTGCAGCTCCCGATCGACCCCGAGGTCTACCGCACGCTCGAGCAGGCGACGCCGGGGCTCGTCGCCTGGCTGGCGCTGTTCACGCTGCTCACCGTGGTCAAGGTGGCCCGCCACGCGCTCGGCCACGCGGTGGACGGGCGCGAGGGGATGATCACGAGCGAGCTGCCCGGCCTGCCCCTCATGCTCCTGCACTCGGCCGGCTTCGGCCTGGCGCTGTGGCATGGTGACCCGCTCTCGGCGGCGCTCTTCGCCTGGTGGGGGCCGGGCTACCTGGTCGTGGCCGCGACCCTGCTCGTGGCGGCGCGGCGGAAGAGGAGGCTCGACTGGCGCCCGCTGGCGCGCGCGACCTCGTGGGCCTGCAAGCTGTCCTACGTGGTCTTCATGGCGATCTACGGCGCGCTGGGCCTCCCCGGGCTGCCGTTCGTCTTCAGCGCCTGGATCATCCACGACCAGGTGAAGCTCGCCTGGCTGCGCGGCAACGCTGACCGCACGCGCCGCGTCGCCGAGGACGCCTGGCTGCCGCGCGTCCTCTACGCGGCGCTCCTCGGCCTGCCGTTCGTCGCCAACGTGCCCCTGCGCGAGGTGGCGATCGGCTTGGCGCTCGTCCTCGGCCCCTTGTGGGCCGTGGGCCTCGCCCGTGTGATCCGGTCCGGGCGCTTCCGCGAGCGGCCCGATCCGGAGGCGTCGGACAACCTGCGGGACATCGTCTACCTGGCGCGGCGACCGGTGGCCGGGTGAGCGACGCTCGCCGCCGCGACCACGAGCGCCGAGCCGCCGGGACGGGAGCGCTCGAGGACGAGGCCGCACGCCTGCAGGCGCTCGCGCGCGCCGGGGAGCTCCGGCCGGGGGCGCTCGAGATCGCGGCCTACTGCGGTCACGAGGCCGCTCGCCTGATCGCGGTCGCGCCTGCCCCGACGAGCCTCGAGTACTGGGTACGCGGCCTCGAGCGCTGGGGCACGACACCACTCGTCGTGGCCGCGCTGGCGGCGGCGGCGCTCGTCGCGCCTGCGTGGCGAGAGAGCCCGCTCGATGCGGACCCCGTCGAGCGGGCGCTCGAGGCCGCCCGCGCATGGGTGGCCTGTCCCTGCAGGGCCCACGAGGACGCGGCGTTCGCGGCGGGCCACGCCGCCGATCGCGTCGCCGATGGCGCCGGCCCGGCCGCCGCCCGGACGCGCGCGGCCATCCAGGTCGCGTCGTATGCGGCCTGGTCGGCGCGTGCGCCGCAGCCGCCGACGAACGACGACGACGAGCCGACGCCCGTGACCGACGGAGACGGTCCGGCGCAGGCGGCGGCGTTCGCGCGCGAGGTGCTCGGCAGCGACGAACGACTCTGGCCGGCGGTCCGCCGTGCCGTCCTGGCCTGGGCGCTGGATCCAGTTGATCGGACGACGACATCGCCAGGGGGGTGATCGGCGACGAAGACGACCCGTAGCGGCTTCGGCGCGGACGGGCCCCCGAGATGTCAGGACGGGGGCTGGACGCTATCCTGACAGGACCATGATCGAGCGCACCAAGGAGCTCCTGGACGAGGTCCTCGAGCTTCCGCTGTCGCAGCGGGCGGCGCTGATCGCCGAGCTCGCCGCGAACCTGGAGGCGGAGGAAGGGCCGTTCGACCCCGAGTGGCTCACGGAGATCGAGCGGCGGGCCCACGACGCCCGCCGCGACCGGAGCGGGACGACGCTCGACGAGGTCGAGGCCCGGCTCGCCGGGCGCTTCCCTCGTGTCGTGTCAGGCGCCTGACGAGTCGTCAGTCCTGGCGAGCCGAGGTGATCGTGGCCTCAGAACAGCTTGCCGCGCGGCCGCGGGTCCTCGTCGGTGTGGCGGCGCTCGGCGCCGAGGAACGGCGCGACGAGGTGGGCGAGGTCGGTGAGCGCCTCTCTCAGGCCGGCCGACGCGCCGGCGAGGACCTTGAGGCGACCGTGCGCGCCGCCCGTGGTGAGCGACAGCTCGGCGGCGGGGTCGGATGCGGGGTCGAGCTCGCCCACGACGACCAGCAGCGGCCGACCGAGGGTGGCGTAGTCGGGGGTGCCCGGCGGCGGACCCTGGCGCCGGGGCGGCGCGACGAGGAGCACGCGGTCGACGCGGGGGTCGGCCATGGCGGCGGCCAGGGCGGCCCAGCAGCCGGAGGCCACGCCGGCGACCGCGGCCCGAGGGGCGCCGGTCGACTCGAGGAGGAAGTCGAGCCCGAGGCGCAGGTCGGCCACGGCGGCCTCGAGGTCGTCCGAGACCTGGCCCTCGCTGCCGGCGACGCCGCGGTAGTCCATGCGCAGGCTGGCCCGGCCGGCGTAGGCGGCCGCGTAGGCGAGCTCGTTGGTGAGCGGGTTCTGCATGCTGCCGCCGCCGCCGGGCAGCGGCGAGGCGAGGAGCAGGCCCGGGCCCTGGCCCCGCAGGTAGATCCCGTCGAGGCACCACTCGCCGCCTGGGATGACCACCGGCCGCTCGAGGAGCTGTCCCTTCGTGACCATGTCGCCATTGCGCCACGCCGGGAGGCCGGCGGCAAGTCGGCGCGCGGGCGGGATCGGGGTTGAACCCGGGGCCGGGCGGGGGCATGCTGGTGGGGCGCATCCCCAGCCTCGCCCGCGGGCGAGACCGGAGCCGACCGTGAGCCGAACTTGCTGGTCCGTCGTCGCCCTCCTGGCCCTCCTGGCCGGGCCGGCCCGCGCCGACATCGTGACCCTCGCCGACGGGCGCGTCCTCGAGGGGTCGGTGACCGTCAGCGGCACGACCGTGATCATCCGCCACCGCCTCGGCGAGGTGCGCGTCGACCGCAGCCAGATCGTCAGGGTCGAGGAGACCGACGACGTGTGGGACCAGCTCGACCGGCTGCGCGCGGAGCTGGCCCAGGGCACGGCCGACGAGCGCTACCGCTTCGCCGTGTTCTGCCGCGAGAACGGCTTCGCCGACGACGCGCGCAAGGCGTTCCTCTCGGTCCTGCGCGTCGACACCGACCACCCGGGCGCCCGGGCGGCGCTGGGCTACGTGAAGGTCGACGGCCGCTGGGTCACCGTCGAGGACCGGAACCGCGCCCTCGGCCTCGTCCAGCACGAGGGCGAGTGGATGACCCCCGAGGCCCGCGCGGCGCGCGTCGAGCAGGCGCGGCAGGCGGCCGAGGCGCGCAAGGCCGAGCGCGACGCCGAGCAGGCGCGCGCCCGGGCGCGCCGCGAGGCCGAGCGCGAGGCCACGGCCCAGGCGCGGCGCGAGCGCGCCGAGCTCTACGCGCAGGAGCTGTCCCGCGAGCGCGCGCGCCAGCGCGCGCTGGACTCCTACGAGCGGCCCAACGGGATCTACAGCGGCTACAACCTGCTGAACCCCTGGGGCGGCGTGCGGGTGCTGAACGGTGGCTGGGGCTGGGGCGGCGGCTTCTACCGTCCGCCGTGCCCGACCGTCGTCCCGCGCGGCGGCGCGGGCTGGGGCTTCGGCAGCCAGGTGCGCGGGTCGTACGACGGCGGGCGCTGGCAGCTCAACTGGCGCTTCGGCTTCTGAGCCCCGTGCGAGCCCGGCTCGCCGCCCTGATCGTCGCCCCGGCCCTCGCGCTGGCCGTCAGCGGCGCGGCGGCCCGGGCGGCCGACGACGAGGTCATCCTCCGCGACGGCACGTCGATCCACGGCGAGGTGGTCGAGGAGCGCCCCGACCTGGTGCGGGTCGCCGTCGCGCGCGGCCTCGACCGCGTCGTGATCGACCTGCCGCGGGCGCAGGTCCACTGGGTGCGGCGCCTGGCCGCGGCCGACGCCCGGCTCCAGCGCGACGCCGAGGCGGCGCTCGTGCGCGGCGACGTGGCCGCGGCCGTGTCGGCGCTCCGTCGCCTCGTCGACCTCCGCCCCGACGACCCGCGCGCGCGCCGCGAGCTGGGCTTCGCGCTCCTGCTCCAGGGCGACCACGCGGGCGCCGCGGCCACGCTCGAGCGCGCCTGCGCCCTGGACACGATCGACTTCGAGTCGCACCTGCAGCTCGCGCAGGCGCTCGAGGCGCTCGGCCGCTCCGACGAGGCGATCGAGCGCTTCCGGCGCGCCTCCCGACTCGGCCCGCGGCACGTCGTCGCCTGGCGCGGGCTGGCGCGGCTGCTCCAGGCGCGCGGCGCGCGGCGCGACCGCGAGGAGGCGCTCGACGCCCTGGCACGCGCCGCCCGCGAGGCGCCCGACGACGAGCGGCTGGCCCTCGAGCGCGCGGCGGTGCTCGCCGCGCCGGGCCCCGACGGCGCGCCGGAGCCCGGCGCCTGCCTGGCGCGGGGCCGTCCTCGAGGAGCACGTCGGGCGCCGCCCGCCGCGGCGGCCGCCACCCGGTCGCTCGGCCGCCTGCTCGCGGCCTCGGGCGAGCCGCGGCCCGCGCCCGCCAGCGCCTGGCCGCCCTCGCCGCGCGCGACGACGCCCCCTGGAGGTCCCGAGGCGGCGCGCGCCGAGGCGGCGCTCTACGCCTGGCTGGCCGGCGGCCTGCGCGCCCCGGCGCCGGCCGGCCTCGACGCCGGCGTCGACGACGTCGACCTCGCCTGGGCCGCCCGCGCCCTCGACCTGCTCCTCGACGACCTGCCGCACCCCGCCCTGGCGCCCCCCGCGCTCCTCGCGCGCGCGCGCGTGGCCCTGCGCGCGGGCGACCTCGACGAGGCGGGCGAGTGGCTCGAGCACGCCGCGCTCGCCGCCGCGGCCGACGGGGACGCGGCCCGGGCCATCCTGGCCGACGCCCTCCTCCTGCAGGGCGTCGTCGTGGCCCTGCGCCGGGCGCCGGCCGGCCCCCTCTTCGGGCCCGAGGTCGCCGCGGCCAAGGCGCGCCAGGCGGCGCGCCTGCTCCCCTGGCTGCCGGCCGCCCACGAGGCGCTGGCCGCCGCGCTCGAGCGCGACGGCGCCTACGAGGAGGCCGCGCAGGCCTTCGTGCGGGCTCGCGCGCCCGCCTCGAGGCGGCGGCCGCCGGCGCGCGCGAGGCGGCCGCCCGGCGCGAGCGTAACCGGGGGCTGTGACCGGCTACCTGAGCGACCCCAGGAAGGCGTTCATCGCCGCCTCGTCGAAGATGTCCTCCTTGCCCATGAACATGAGGAGGACCTGCTGGGTCGAGCCCGGCTTCTGCGGGACGACGACGAGCACCTGCTTGACCTTCACGCCGTTCTCGACGCCGACGCGCTCCTGCAGCGCGACCTCCTGGCCGCGCGCGGTGATCGTGCGCTCCTCCTCGGCCTCGACCTGCAGCCCGGCGCCGCCCCGGCCGGTCTGCTGCTGCATGGCCTTCTGCATCTCGCCCGTCACCTGCTCGGGCGACTGCCCGGGCGGGATCGTGCAGGCCATGATCATCAGCGGGAGCGTCCCCTGGTTGGCCTGCTGCTGCATGCCCTCGGGGACGATGAGCGCGAACTCCATGAGGCCGCCCGGGAAGCGCATGGCGAACATGCCGGCGTAGCCGTCGGGCACCTTCGCCCCGGGGAGCAGCTCGGACTCGACCTTCGCCGTGACCCGCACCGGGTCCATGACGAACATGTCCTTGAGCTGCCAGTACATGACCCCGACGCCGGCGCCCATGAGCAGGATGAGGAGGCAGCCGCAGATGAGGCAGAACTTGAGGAAGCCGCTGCCGCTCCCGCCCTTGTCCGCCTGCTGCTCGTCGAACTCCGTGTAGTCGCCCATCGCCCTCTCCCGCGCGCCGGCTCCCCGGGAGGCGCCGCGCGGCAAGAGGATAGCACGACGCGCCATCGCGTCGCGGCGGACGGCCCTTAACCGAGCGGATGCGCGCCGCTACCCTGCATCTGGAGGTTCGTCGTGCTCCCCCCGGCCCTGTTCCTGGTCCAGCTCTCCCCCGACGGCCCGGCGCTCCGCGTCGGGCAGCGGGTGCGCTGGCCGGGCGACGACCGGGTATGGGTGTGGAGCGGCGAGGAGTGGGTCGGCGAGCGCACCGACTTCGACGGCGGCGACCTGTGGGAGGACGAGGAGGAGCGCCCGGCCGCGTGACGGCGCCTCACCGCCTGGGTGAGGTCAACGCGCTGACCCGTTCATCGGA
>JAHBXY010000176.1 GCA_019636275.1 Planctomycetota bacterium
CGCGCGCCCGTGCTCGACGAACGCCGGCCCGAAGGTGGGCTCGAGGTCCGCCGCCCGTTTGAGCTCCTTCGCCGCGGCGATCACGGCGGCGTTCTTCTCGGCGGCGGCGAAGCCGAGCGTCGGGCTCGCCCTCGTCACCTTCACGCGCGCGGCGCCGACGATCGGCCCGGCCCGCCGAGGCGCGGTCTTCCTCGCCGCCTCGTAGCCGGCGAGCGCCTTGTCGAGGTCGCCGGCCTCGAACGCCTTGTCGGCCTCCGCGAGCAGGCCGTCGAGCGCCGCGTCGTTCGTCCGCGCGAGCGCGAGCGTCGTCGGCTTCGGCGGCGGGAGCGCCTCGGCGGGCGGCGCGCTCGCGACCGGCGCGGCCGGCGGCGCGCTCGCGGCGGGCTGGGACACGGCGCCGGCCTCACCGGCGGCCGGCGCGTCCTCCTGCCAGGCCTCGTCGTCGTCCGGCATCTTCCAGAAGATCAGGACGACGATCGCCACCGCGACGAGCGAGATCACCACGTCCCACACGCGCGCCTCCCCTCGGGCCTCGGGCCCCGGTCACAGCCCCCGCGGGAGGGCGCGGCCGAAGGCCGCCTCGTAGCGGGCGGCGAAGGCCGCCCGGTCGAACCCGTACGACGACGTCCCCTTCGACTCGACGCAGTAGGAGGCGGTCAGCGCCCCCAGGCGCCCGCTCGTCTCCCAGCCCGCGCCGCTGACGAGGCCCTTGATCAGCCCGCCGCGGTAGGCGTCGCCCGCGCCGGTCGGGTCGACCACGTCGGCCACCGGCGCGACCGGCACCTCGACGACGTCGCCCCCGCGCGGATGGATGCGCGAGCCGTGCTCGCCCAGCGTGACGACGACGGCCTCGCAGCGCTCGAGGAGGCCCTCCATGTCGAGGCCGGCCTTCTCCTGCACGATCGCGAGCTCGTAGTCGTTGACGACGAGCGCGCGCGCGCCGACGAGCCCGGCGGAGAGCGCGGCGCCGTCGAGCGCGATCACCTGCTGCCCGGGGTCGTAGATGAACGGCACGCCCAGCCGGCGGCACTCCTCGGGGTAGGCCTTCATCGCCGCCGGGTCGTTGGGCGAGACGATCGCCAGCGCCGGGTGCGCCCCCGGCAGCCCGCCCACGAGGGCGTCGGCCGCGCGGGCCATGGCGCCCGGGTAGAAGCCGGTGATCTGGTTGTTGTCGAGGTCGGTCGTGATGAAGCACGACGCCGTGAGCAGGTCCTCGTGCACGTGCGTGCCCGCGAGGTCGACGCCGCGCTCCTCGAGCCAGCGCCCGTAGTCGGCGAAGTCCGAGCCCACCGCCGCGACCAGGCGCGGCCGCACCCCGTGCAGGGCCAGGGCGTAGGCCACGTTCGCCGCGCAGCCGCCGCGCAGGCGCTGCAGCCCCTGCACGAGGAACGAGACGTTCAGGATGTGCAGCTTGTCCGGGAGGATGTGGTCCTTGAACCGGCCGGGGAAGTTCATGATGTGGTCGAACGCCACCGAGCCGGTGACGGCGATCTCGTGCACGGCCAAGGTTCGCTCCTGCGCCCCGGGCGGGGCGAGCAGAGCCTAAATGGCCGGGCGGCCTTCCGCAATCGGTGGGGGCGCCGCGGCTACGTCGGCGCGCCCTGCTCGTCGAGCCGCCGGTTGGCCTCGAGCAGGAGCCCGGTGATCGTCGTCTTCAGCGTGCGCTCGCCCGCCTCGATCTTGCTGCGGAAGGTGTAGTAGCCCCGGCGCTGCGAGATCATCGCGCACACGGCCGCCTCGTCCTCGAGGTCGCCGAAGGTGGCGAACATGGGGCTGCCCTCGTAGACGACGAGCTGGCCGCTCCGGTCGCCGTCGGCGAACACCTCGAGCGTGCCGGTCTTCTGGTTGAACTCGATCGCCTGCAGCACCTCGGCCAGCGACGACTTCTCGAGCCGCCCCGACATGGCGTCCGCCGAGGGCAGGCTGCTGAACGACTGCAGCGGGCGCGTCTCCTCGGCCTCCGAGATCGTCTTGCCGCGCACCTCGTCGGTCGAGCGCACCTTGATCTCGTAGGGGCCGATCAGCAGGGCGTCGCCCACCTGCAGCGCGTGCGTGAGGACGCGCGCGCCGTTGACGTAGGAGCCGTAGGTGGAGCGGTCCTCGAACACGAGCTCCCGGCCGGCGACGCGCACGATCGCCGCCGTGCGCGACACGCCGGGGTGCGGCAGGACGAGCCCGCAGGTCGAGCCGCGCCCGAGCGTCAGCACCGGCTCGATGCCGACGGGGACGGGGGCGAACGGCTCGCAGTGCAGCCAGGCCACGATCCGCGGGTCGTCCACGTCGAAGCGCGGCACCTGCGACACGGGCGGCTGCACGGCCTCGACGACCGGCGGCGCGCCGCGCGTCAGCTTCGCGGCGTCGAGGCGCACCGTCGCCGGGGTCGGCGGCGCCCCCGCAGGGCCCGCCGGCGGGCGAGCGGGCACGGGGGGACGCGACCCGGGCGCCGTCGGCCCAGGGCGCCGGGGCGGCGGCGCGGGCGGACGCCGGCGGGCGGGCGCCGAGGGCGCGGAGCGCCGGGGCCGGCCGCGGCGCATCGCCGCGGGCCATCGCCTGGAGCTGCGCGAAGAGCTGCGAGGCGTTGACGCCGGCGGGCGGCGACGGCTGCGGGTCGACCTCGGGCCCGCGCGAGGGGACCGGCCGCGCCAGGCGCCGCGTGCCGTCGTGCCGCTCCGGCCCCGGGGTCGGCGGGACCCCGCCGTGGGCGGGCCAGTTCAGGCCCGAGCCGAAGGCGGTGTCGCCCGAGGAGAACGTCGTCTCGCCCGCGGCCGGCGGGGCGGCGCCGACGAAGGGCGACGCGCTGCCAGGCGCCGGCGCGTCCTGCGGCAGCGCGCCCTTGCACGCCAGGCACACCTGCGCGGTCCCGGGGTTCCGGAACCGGCAGCGAGGGCACTGGACGAGCTTCCGCGGCTGCACCATGGACGTGGACATGATCTTGACAAGTTGCGCCGCGTTTCGAAAGAGCGCCCGCGCGGCTGCCGAACGGTTCCGTTCCGGCACGCCGCGTCAGGGCTCGAGGCCGTACTCGCGGATCTTGCGGTAGAGCGTCTTGCGGTCGATCCCCAGGGACTGCGCCGTCTCGAGCTGCCGCCAGCCGTGGCGCGCCAGCCGCGCCGCGATCGCGGCCCGCTCGAGCGCCGCGAGCGTGGGCTCGGGCTCGGCCACAGGAGCGACCTCCAGTCGCTCTCGCGCCGGGGCGGTCGACGTCGAGAGCTGCGCCACGAAGCGCTCGATGTGCGCGCGCTCGATCGGCCCGCGCCCGGCCCAGTCGAGGAGCGCCCGCGCGGCCTGCTCGAGCTCGCGCGCGTTGCCGGGCCACGGGTGGCCGCGGAGCGCCGCCAGCGCGTCGGGCGTGAGCGCCGGCGGCTCGTCGGGCGCGCAGCGCGCGCGGAGGAGCTCCCGCAGGAGGGCGACGACGGCGGCCGGGCTCTCGCGCAGGGGCGGCAGGCGCAGGCGCAGCACGTGCAGCCGGTCGCGCAGCTCGGGGAGGAACCACCCCGCGTCGACCGCGGCGTCGAGCGGGAGGCGCGTCGTGGCGAGCACCAGCGGCGGCCGGCGCCCGGGCGCGCGCAGGAGGCGCAGCAGCTCCTGCTGCGCGGCGCGCGAGAGCGTGGCCACCTCCTCGCACAGGAGCGTGCCGGGGCCGGCGCGCCAGGCGCGCCGCAGGGCCTCGGCCGCTGCTGGGCGCGAGACGCGCGCGAGCTCGCCCGGCCGGCCGGCGTGGTGGATCGTCGCCGCGAGCAGGGTCTTGCCGGTGCCCGGCTCCCCCTCGAGCAGCGCCGGCTGCGCGGCCCCGAGCACGCGGTCGACCCGTGCGAGCCGCCTGAGGCGGCGGCGCGGCTCCCGGAAGGTGCCGCAGGCCCCGCGCGGCGCGTCGGCGCGCGCAGGGCGCGGCCGCCGCGCGCGCGGCGAGCTCCTCGAGCGCCGCCGCGCGCTCGACCGGGCCGAGCGCCGTCGCCAGCGCGTCGGCCGCGGCCAGGACCTCTTCGACGTGGGCGTGGGGCGGGGCGGGCTCGCCGCTCACCTGTCCGACCAGTGCTTGATGCGCAGGAGCCCCTGCTCGAGGTCGAAGCCGGGGCTGTTCGAGGCGTCGTGGCAGCCGAGGCAGGTGGCGCGCCAGCTCTCGGGGAAGCCCGGCCGCACACCGTAGCCGCGCTTGACGGGGCCGAAGGCGTGGTTGCTCCCCACGCCGTGGCACGACTCGCAGCCGACCTCGGCCAGGTGCGGCGTCTCGGCGACGGACGTGAAGCCCCCCTCGAAGCCGTGGCCGACCACGTGGCAGCCGACGCACTCGAACAGCCCGGCGCGCCCGTCCTGGCACACGGCAAGACCTGTGAGGCGCCTTGTGGATCGGCGCGCTGCCGAACCACTCTCTTAGGCTGGTGGCGCGTGGTAACTCCGAGCACTTTGACTGCCGCCGGCGAAGAAATGGCGGCACCGCTGAGCTGCACTCGGTGGCGCCTATCGTCGCGCGCCAGTCGCCTGCCGGTGGCACTCACCGCGCCGATGCAGGTAGTTGAGCAGCGCTCACTGCGGCAGTTCCGAGGCAGTTAAATGTGGCGGCGTCGCGCAACCGCACCCTTGATTTGAGCCAAACTGCGCTTGAGGCAGCCGGCTGGCGGTCGCCAATCCAGGCTGTCTGCGGTGGACGATCGACCCACCTGGCGGTCGCACCGCCGAGGGTTCCCGCGCGCTCGCGCGCGGGCGCCGTGGAACAGGAGCACGCGCAGGGCGCGGCGGCGCGTCGCCGAGCGCCGCCCGCGGCCGCCGCCGGGCCGCCGACGTCGAGCGTTCGTGGGGAAGGTCGCCGCCGAGCGCCGGGTCGAGCACGCCGGGCCACGACCACGAGGCGCCTGCCGCGTGGTGCAGGCGGCCGGCGGCGAACGCCGGCGGCGAGGGTCAGGTTGGCGCCGAGGAGCGTCACGCCCGCGCCCGCGGCGGCGCGCGCCAGCGCGACGTGGCCGAGCCGCAGGTCCTTCTCGCCGACGGCGACCGCCGCCGCCTCGCCCCGGGCGAGGAGCTCGAGCGCGGCGCGCGTCTTGGCCTCGAGCAGGCGCGGGTGGAGGTCGCGGCCGGTGAGGTCCCCGCCGTCGAGGGCCACGACGTCGGCGCGGCGGCGCTCGCGCGCGAGCGCCGCGAGGCGGCGCGGCATGCCGCCGAGCATGCCCTGGACGCAGTTGCAGGGCTCGAGGTTGCCCAGGACCTCGCCGGCCGCGGCAACGACGAGCGGCCGCGCCGCCTCGCCGTCGGCCCCGGCGCGGCCGGCCGCGAGCGCGGCGCCGGCCGTCGCGAGCGCGAGGAGGAGGGCATTGCGCCGGGTCACGACGTGGTTGTACCAGGCGCGGGCGGCCCCGTCCCGCGCCGGCCGCGCCCCGGGCGGCCCCGCCGGCGCGCGGGGCGCTTGGCCCGGATCATGCACGAGTGGACGTCGTCACATCACGTGAGGTCGAGCCAAGAGAGTGCATGATCCGAGCGAGGTGGCCGACAGGCTGGCGAGGATCGTTCAGGGTCCCGTGCAGGTGCGGCGCGGATGTCGTCACGCGGTCATGAATGATCCGAGCTAGAATCCGCGCCCATGGGACGCCTGCTCGCCGCGCTGACCCTCGCGCTCGTGGCCGTGACCGCCGTGGTCGCGCGGCCGGCGCTCGAGCGCTTCCGCGTCGACGCGTCGACCGAGTCCCTCGTCCTCGACGACGACCCCGACGCGCGCCGCTACGACCGCACGCGGCTGCTCTTCGGCAGCGACGAGTTCGTCCTCGTGGGGCTGCGCCGCCCGGACCTGTTCACGCCCGACGGCGTGGCGGCGGTCGTCTCGCTCCACCAGCGCTTCGCGGCGATCGAGGGCGTGCGCGACGTGCTCTCGCTGGCCAACGCGCCGCTCCTGCGCAGCTTCGAGCGACCGGTCATGCCGATCATGGCGCTCATGCGCCAGGCCACGGTCCTCACGCCGGGCGTCGACCTCGACAAGGCCAGGGCCGAGCTCACCGGCCACGCGCTGTTCGCGGGCAACCTGGTGAGCGAGCGCGGCGACACGGCCGGGATCGTCGTCACGCTCGTCGCGCGCCCCGAAGACGTCGAGGCGGCCGCGGCCTGGGTCGGGCACCAGGCGGCGGTCGCGGCCGCCGAGGAGGCGGCCGGGGGCGGCGACCCCGCGGCGCGGGCGCGCCTCGACGAGGCGGTCCGCGCCCGCGAGGCCTACCGGCCCACCTACGCCGACGCCGAGCGGCGGCGGAAGGCCGAGCGCATCCAGGTGATCCGCGAGGTGCGCCGGATCGTGCAGGAGGAGCGCGCCGCCGGCCGCGACATCGAGGTCTCGGGCGTGCCGTCGATCGTGGTCGAGATGGTCGAGGCGATCGACCGCGACCTGCGCACGTTCACGCTCCTGTCGCTGGCGTTCATCGTCGGCTTCCTCGGCCTCGTGTTCCGCCGCCTGCGCTGGGTGCTCCTGCCCCTCGTGCCCACGTCGCTCACGGTCCTGCTCACGCTCGCGCTCATGGACGCCATGGGCAAGCAGGTCTCGGTGATCACGGCGAACATCCCGTCGCTGCTGCTGGTGATCGGCCTGGCGCACTCGATCCACATGATCGTGCGCTGGCGCGAGGACCTCGCGCGCGCCCCCGACGACCCGGCCGAGGCCCGCGCCATGCGAGTCGCCCGGCGCCTGGTCCTTCCCTGCCTGTTCACGGCGACCACGACCATGGTGGGCTTCCTGGCCCTGGCCTTCACCGGGTCGCGGCCGATCATCGAGTTCGGCCGCTTCATGGCCGTGGGCGTTGGCCTGGCCTTCCTGCTCTCGTTCGTGGCCCTCCCCGGCGCCATGGCCGTCCTGCCGCCCCGCCGCGAGGGGCGCCTCGAGCGCAGCGCCTCGTTCCTGCAGGGCCTGGCCGCCCTGGCCCTGCGGCGCAAGCCCGTCGTCGTCGCCCTGGCGGCGCTCCTGGCGCTCGCCGGCGGGCTGGGGATCGCGCGGCTCGACGTCGAGGCGCGGTTCATCGACTACTTCAGCCGCGGCTCGCACATCCACCAGGGGCTGACCTACGTCGACGAGCACCTCGGCGGCACGAGCGGCCTCGAGGTCGTGCTCACCGGGCCGCCGGGCGCCTTCGGGCCGGCGCATCCCGAGCACCTCGACGCGGCCGCCGGCGTCGAGGAGTGGCTGCGCGAGCGCCGCGAGGTCGGCGTGGTCATGAGCTACACCGGGCTCATCGACGAGATGCGCAAGCTGATCCCGCGCGAGCGCAAGGACGCCGTGGCCGTGCTCGCGCGCCTGCCCGAGCAGGCGGTCGGGCAGCTCCTGGCGCCCTACGTCGTCGTCGAGCCGATCGCGCTCGAGGGGGCCACCGTCGAGCCCTTCTCGGCCGTGCGCATCGTGGCCCGGGTGCGCGAGACCGACCCGGAGCTGCGGCGCATCCCGCTCCTGCACGAGCTGCGCCGCGAGCTCGGCGACCGCTTCCCGCCGGGCGGGGCCCTGCGCGCCGAGGCCACGGGCATGTTCGTGCTCTACGCCAACATGCTCGAGAGCCTGATGAGCAGCCAGGTCTCGTCGACGGCGCTGTGCCTGGGCGCGATCTGGGTCATGCTCGCGCTCCTGTTCCGCAGCCCGGCCGCCGGGCTCCTGGCCCTCGTGCCGAACCTCCTGCCCATCTCGCTGGCGCTCGGGGCCATGGGCTGGGCCGGCGTGCCGCTCGACATGGCCACGGTCATGATCGCCAGCGTGTCGCTCGGGATCGGGATCGACTGCGCGATCCACTACCTGTTCCGCTACGAGGAGGAGCTGCGCCGGGACGGCGACGTGGGGGCCGCGCTCGTGCGCACGAGCGGCTCGATCGGCACGTCGATCCTCTACACGAGCCTGACCTCGGTCGTCGGCTTCTCGGTGCTGGCCTTCTCCGAGTTCCGCCCCAACGCCTACTTCGGCGTGCTCACGGGCCTGGCGATGATCGCCGCGCTCTTCGGCATGCTCACGCTCCTGCCCGTGCTCGTCGCCTGGACCGGCCTCTTCCGCCGCCGCGCCGCCCCGGCTGGCGAGGTCCCGCCGGACGGCGCTACCCTCCCGGCGTGAGCCCGATCACCCACGGCCTGTTCGCCTGGGTCCTCGCCAACGGCCTGCGCGACTCGACGCGGCGCGACCGCGTCATCGTCACCGTCGGCGGCCTGATCCCCGACGTCGACGGCGTGGGCGCCGTGCCCGACATGCTCACGCGGTGGTTCACCGACGCCCCGACGAGCTACTTCCACCAGTACCACCACGACCTGCACAACGTGCTCTTCGCCTGCGTCGCCAGCGCCGGCGCCGCGGCGCTCGCGGCGGGGAGCCTCGGGCGGCGCCTCGCGGTCGCGGCGCTCTTCTGCGCGGCGTTCCACCTGCACCTCGTCTGCGACCTCGTCGGCTCCGCCGGCCCCGACGGCTCGATCTGGGACGTGCCCTACCTGCGGCCCTTCACCGAGGCGGGCACGCTGGCCTGGTCGGGCCAGTGGCGGCTGGACGGCTGGCAGAACGTCACGATCACGCTCGCGCTCCTCGCCGTGACCGCCTGGCTGGGCGTGCGGCGCGGGCGCACGGCGGTGGAGGTCGTATCGACGCGGGCGGACGCGGCGGTCGTGGAGGTCCTGCGGCGGCGCTTCGCGGCGCCCTGAGCCTGGACGAGAGGATCACACCAGAGGAGCAGAGGCAGCAGAGGGCGAGCTGGAGCCTCCCCTCGCGGCTACGCGCCCTCTGTTCCCTCTGCTCCTCTGTCGTGAGCCCTGGTCTCAGGGACCTACTGCGCCCAGCCTTCGGGCTCCACTTGCCGGGGCAGGTCGGCGCGCACGCCCTCGAGCCACGCCTTCCACGCGGCGACGTCCTCGCCGTGGTTCACGCCGGCGATCGCCGGCAGGGCCTCGACGGCCAGGGCGCGCTGGTCGTCGAGGAAGGCGGTCACGGCCGGGGCGATGGCCTCCGGCGCCTCCCAGGGCTCGGCGGCGGCCAGGCAGGCGTCGAGGAGGCGCGGCGTGTCGAGCAGGCGCACGAGCGCCTCGAGCGTGGCCGGCGAGCGCAGGTCGACGAGGCCCGTGAAGGTGGCCGGGTCGACGCCGGCCAGGCGGCCGGTCGCGACGGTGTCGTCCTCGGTCCGGCCGTCGGGCAGGTCCTCGAAGCGGGCGCGGGCGCGGCCGAGCTCCAGGACGTCGCCGTCGGCCAGGAGGCCCACCTCCTTGCGCACGCCGCGCACGGTCGTGCCGAAGCGGCTCCCCTGGTCGTGGAAGGCGTAGCGCGTGTTGAGGCGCAGGAGCGTCAGGTGCCGGCGCGAGACGGAGCGCTCGGGCACGGTGATGTCCGCGTCGTCGGCGCGGCCGAGCGACCACTCCTCGTGCTCGGCGAGGCTCACCTCGATCGGCGCCGCGTCGGGCGACGGCGTGATCAGGAGCCGCCCGCGCGCGCGCAGGCCGGGCGCGCGGAGCTGCCGCGGGTAGGAGGTCCGCGCCTCGAACCACCAGGTGAGCCAGGCCTCGACCGAGCGGCCGAGGTTCTCGCGCGTCGTGCGGAACAGGCGGTCGACGATGCGCCACACGCGCTCCTGGGCGGCGACGCGCGCGCGGTCGAGCGCGCGCGCGCCGTCGTCCGCCGCGACGCCGAGCCGCGCCAGGCGCTGCTTCGAGCGCTCGAGCTGCGCCAGGACGACGCGCGTGTCGAGCGCCTCGAAGCAGGCGACGAGCGCGCGCGGATGCGCGGCGTCCTCGAGCGCCGCGGCCAGCAGGCCGCTCACGACCACCGGCGGGCCCTGCCGCTCCTGCTCCGGGGTGGCCCGGGAGAGCGTCCGGTAGCGGTCCGACGACGGCGGCACGAGCCGGCCCGAGCCCGGGCGCCGGCCGACGTTGCCGGCGCGGTAGCGGAGCACCGGGCCGTCGCCGAACTGCAGGCGGTCCTTGTCGCGCAGGACGATCTCGCGCACGCGGCGGCCGTTGATCCGCGAGCCGCCGCGCGCCTCGAGGTCGCGCAGGAGGACGCCGCCGAGCGTGCGCTCGAGCACGGCGTGGCGGTCGTCGACCGACGCGTGGTCGAGCCGCACCGACGCCTGCGGCGCCCGCCCGATGTCGAAGTTCGGCGCGCCGAGGAGCGCCCAGGGCTCGCCCGGGCCGTCGACCGGCTCGAGGCGGGGGACGTCGGGGAACTGGCCGCGCAGGATCCGGTCGAGGTCGGCCAGGAGCGAGCGCGCGTGCGGCGGGCGGTGGTTGCGGTCGCGCTCGAGGAGCTGGGTGACCACGTGGCACACCGGCGCCGGCACGTCGGGCGCCACGGACGCGAGCGCGTCGTAGCGCCCGGCCTGGATCTTCCACGAGTAGTCCGCCGGCGTGCGCCCCTTGAACGGGAGCTGCCCGGAGAGGAGCAGGTAGTAGACCACCCCCAGGGCGTAGAGGTCGGCGCGGTGGTCGACCTCGTGGTCGCCCCACTGCTCGGGCGCCATGTAGGCGGGCGAGCCCAGGATCTCGCCCGCGTGCGAGACGACCTTGCTGTCCATCGTCTTGGCCAGGCCGAAGTCGAAGACCTTGAGGATCCCGCCGCGCGCGACGAGGATGTTGTGCGGCTTGATGTCGCGGTGGATGACGTTCTGCTCGTGCGCGCCGGCCAGGGCCGAGGCGATCTGCTTCACCGCGCGCGTGGCGCTCTTCCAGTTGAACTTCCCCCGCTCCTCCACGAGCTCCTGGAGCGTCGGGCCCTCGACGAACTCGAGCACCAGGTAGGGGAGCGTCCCCTCCTGCCCGGCCGCGAACACCTTGACGATGTTCGGGTGGTCGAGCGAGGCCATGACCTCGCACTCGCGGCGGAAGCGGGCCAGCGCCTGCGCGTCGTCGGTCGCGGAGAAGACCTTGATCACGTAGTGGCTCTCGAGCGAGCCGACGCGGGCGGCGCGGTAGACCTTGCCCATGCCGCCCTCGCCGATCTTGGCCTCGGCGATGTAGCTGCCGAAGCGATGACCGACGTAGGGGTCGTCCGGCGGCATGCCGCCGGCGGTCGTGCCGGTGAGCATGGCCAGCAGCGTGCGCCCCTGCGTGCGCGTGAGGACGCCCGCCTGGTGCAGGGACGTGAGGAACCCCGCCAGCTCGGTGTCCTCGTCCTGGGTGTCCTCGCTCGGCGGGCGCTCGCGCCACGCGGCCACGTGCGGCGCCATCGTGGCCGGGGAGGCGATCCCGAGGTTGACGATCGCCCGGACGGCCTGGTCGATCGGATCGTAGGGGTCCACGCGCCTTCAGGCTAAGCAGTCACGCCCGCCGGCGCACGCCCCACAGGGTCCCGATCGTCCGTGCGACCCGGATGCGTCGCACGTCCCGGGCGCGGGAGATGGAGCGGAACCGGCGGTCGGACAGCAACTCCTGGCGTCGAGGCGAGTTCGTTGGTCTCATGGGCCTGGTCCGGCACGTGCTCACGCTCCCGGAAACCATCTTCAGGGGACCACCCTCATGCGCAGGCACCTCCTCACCACCGCGGGCGCCCTCGGCCTCGGGCTCCTGCTGGCCGGCTCGGCCCAGGCCCAGGACCTGAACCTCGGCGGCACCTACTCGATCACCGGCAAGGACAAGAGCGGCCGCTTCCGCGGCACGGCGACCCTCACGCAGGACGCCGACGCGCGGGTCACGGGCGACCTGCAGCTCGAGTACCTGCGCTGGAGCTGGTCGTCGTTCAGCTACGCGCCCTCGGGCGCGCGCGGCTCGGCGCGGCTCGACGCGCAGCTGCGCGGCCAGACGCTGCGCGGGCGCCGTTACACGACGACCGGCCTGAGCAACGTGCTCACGGGCCTCGACAACGCCGAGTCGTTCCAGATCACCTACGGCGTGGCCCTGGACGCGCCCAACGCGCACGGGTCGCGCGTGAAGAGCGTCGGCGGCCGCTTCGACGGCGACCGCGGCCAGGACAGCCTGCGCGACCACCGGCCCTCGGCGCCCACGCCGCCGCCGCCGCCCGCCGGCAACGACCGGATCGAGCTGCCCGCGCGGCTCCTGGCCGTCCCCGGCGCCCCGGAGGAGGGCCGGCAGGCGTTCACGGTGCGCGTCGACGGCAGCGCCGCGAGCCTGTCGATCGCCGGCCCCGGCCGGCTCCTGCGCGCCGGCGCGCCGGTGAGCGGCGCGCTCCAGCTCCAGCCGGGCACGCACCGCCTCGAGCTCGAGGGCACGGGCGACGGCCGCGTGACGGTCAGCCTGCGCCGCGGCTCGGCCGAGGTCACCCGCGCGACGTCGGAGTCGGCGGTCGAGCGCCTCTACGCGATCCTCTGGGGCTACCAGGGGACCGAGATCGACTACCTCGAGGGCGACGTCGCCAAGACGCTGCGCAACGTCCTCCCGCACCTCCCCGGCTACGCCCTGATCGAGGACGGCGCCAGCTTCGACCAGCGCAAGATCGAGGACGCGCTGAAGGACCCGACGAACCCGCGCCGCGTGGTCAACGACTGGTGCGTGAGCCGCGAGGACCTGTTCCGCTACCTGCGCCGCGGCACCCTGCGCGGGATCGCCTGGGGCTCGCACGGCTTCATGGAGCCGTTCCCCGGCTGCCCCGACGAGGAGCTCGACCTGTTCGAGAGCCGCGTGTGGACGGCCCCGCCGAGCGGCCCGCGGACGACGGACAAGAAGACCTTCGTGCGCGAGTGGCGCGACGCGCTGGCGGCGTCGGTGCGCACGCACGGCCCGCTCGACTTCGCCCTCATGCACTCGTGCTGCACGGGCGCGATCGGCAGCTACCGCGACGAGGTGTGGAACTACACCGACGCGACCACGAAGTCGCGCGCCCGCACGGTCCTGGGCGACCCGCTGCCGACGCACGACCGGCTGCGCTACCGGTCGTTCGACGCCCTGCAGCCGCAGGCGCGCTACCTCAAGACCTACGTGGGGCCGTCGTACTACGGCTACCACGACGTCAACTGGACCCACATCCGTAACTCGCTCGAGCCGAGCCGGTGAGCCGGGGCCTCCGGGCCCTGGCGCTCGCCCTCCTCGCCCTGACGAGCGCAGGCCCCGTGCACGCGCAGGACACGCCCTGGTGGGAGCGGCCGGAGGCGCGCGAGGAGGCGCGCCGGACGCTCGCGCAGGTGCGCAGCCTCATGGAGGCCACCGAGCGCGGCGACCCGCGCCCGGCGGCCGCGGCCCTGCAGGACCGCGCCTGGATCGTGCGCTCGATCGCCGTGATCCGCCTCGAGGTCCTGGGCCTCGACGCGGGCACGACCGAGGCCCTGCGCGAGCAGGCCGACCCGACGCGGCCCGCGCCCGAGGACGACTCGAAGCCCCTGCGGCGCGCGCGCGAGTTCGCCGCCGCGCTCGAGGTGGACCTCGGGCCGCCGGTCGAGGTCCCGCCGCGCGAGGCGGCGCGGATCGCCGCGTCGATCCTCACCGAGCGGGTCAAGGGCGGCCCGCCCGACGAGGACGCGGCGGCCAAGCGGCGCCTCGTCGAGCACCTGCTCGCCTGGCGCGCCGTGGTCCCCGAGAAGGCCGACCGCGCCTGGCTGGCCCGGCGCCTCCTCGGCCTCACCGACATCGACCAGGCCCTCGACGACCTCAAGGCCCAGACGGCGGCCCGCGCGGTGGGCGAGGACGGCGACGCGGTCTTCACCTGGTACCGCTCGAACGCCCCCTACCTCTACTGGCACCCGCGCGAGCGGCGCCTGCGGGTCGACGTGGCCGCGCGCGTCGCGCGCCAGCCGACCGCCGAGTTCCGCCGGGCGACCCCGTGGGGGCCGGAGGAGGGGCCGAACGCGCCGCCCCGGGAGACCGACGCCCAGAGGTAGTAGCTCACTCGCTGCTTCGTTCCACCCAGGTCTCCGGTGCGCGTCGCGTGGTCACGAGGAGTCCAGGGTCCGGACGGGACCTGGTCGAAGACGTGTAGTCGCAGCCGGCGGGCTTGCCTTCGCGCCGGATCGTCCGCTACGCTCCGATCGTTTGGACGCCCCCGCGCCCTCGCCCTCGATGACGCTCCGGAGCGCCCTCCTGCCCGCGCTCATGCTCGGGCTCTACTTCGGGCTCTTCGACGCCGTCGGCACGCTCTGGACGGGCATGGACCGCGACCCGGCGGAGTTCACGCGCCGCGTGATCGCCGACATCCTCGCCGGCGTCCTCCTGGCGCCGGCCGGCTGGGGCGAGCAGCGGCTGCGTCGCCTGCCCCGGGCGGCGGGGCGGGACCTGGGCGCCGCGGCGGCGATCGTGCTCGCGACCGCCACGTTGAACCTCGTCACGTTCGTGGGGGCCGAGTACGCCTCTCACCGGCGCGGCCCGGGGCTCGATCACGCCGTCCTCCTCCAGCTCTGGTCGGACTGCGAGCCGGTGCTCCCCGAGCTCGCCTTCAGCGCCGTCGCCCTCGCCCTGCCGGCGGGGGTCGTCGTGCTCGCCCGCGTCCACGGGCTCCGGCTGCGCTGGCAGGTGGCGCTCTCGGGCGCGGCCGGCCTGATCGGCCTCGCGACGGTCCACCTCGCGACCCCGCACCTCTTCTTGCACGGGCTCTTCTTGCCCTCCCAGGTGCCCGCCCTGTACGCGGCCATGCTCGCCGTGAGCCTGCTCGTGCCCTTGCTCTTCGCGCTGGCCGACCGCGTCGAGCGTCGGCTCGCGCGCGGAGACGACGCCCCCGGCTGACCCGGGCGCGCCGTGGGCGACCCACCGGGCCAGGCCGCGCGCGCGGCCGGTATCGATCGCCTGATCCTATCGGCCGCGCGCGCCACCTCGCCCGGCATCCGCGGCCGCAGCCGTCGATCACACAGGACCGCGTCGCTCGAGGAGCCAGCCGACGACCTCCGGCAGGCGGGCGCCGACGGTGAGGGTGTGGCCGGTGCCGGGGGACTCGAGCACGGCGATCGGGGCGCCGCGGGCGCGGGCGCGGTTGGCGCGGTCGGCGAGCAGGGCCCCGGGCGCGACGAGGTCGCGCTCGGCGGCGACGACCAGCACCGGCGCGGCGCCGGGGCCGAAGCGCCCGCCGGAGAAGCAGGCGGCCGCGGCGACGACGTCGGCGCGCGTGCGGGCCAGGTCGGCGGCGAGGCCGCCGCCCATGGAGTGCCCGACCACGTAGACGCGCAGGCGGTCGACGGCGTGCTCGCGCGCGACGGCCTCGACCACGGCGTCGAAGCCGGCCGGCCCGGTCGCCATGAGCGCGTCGGTCGAGGGCGACGCGACGAGGAGGCCGTGCGCGTCGGCGAGGCGCACGAGCGCGCCGCCGCCGTAGGCCTCGAGGAACATGTTCTCCTCGCCGCCCATGCCGTGGAGGGCCACGACCAGCGGCCGGGGGGCGTCGCCGCCGCGGGCCGGCGCGTAGGTGCGCAGGGGGACCTCGCGGTCGCCGACGCGGAGCGCGCGCCACAGGTGGCCGGGGCGGCCGCGGTAGGGGTCCTCGCCGCGCGCGAGGGCGGCGACCTCGGCGTCGACCTCGGCCATCCGCGCCGGCAGGTCGACGAGGTGCTCCGACGCGGCGCGCGCGAGGTCGGCGCGGAGGAGGCGCCCGGCGCGGCCGCGGCAGGCCTCGACGGCCGGACCGGGCGGGAGCGCGTCGAGCCGGGCCAGCGCCTCGCGCGCGGCGACCTCCGGAGTCCGGGCCACGACGACGAGCGGCCGGAGGTCGAGCGGGGGGCCGTCGTCGGCGACGACCTCGAGCGGGTAGAGGCCCGGCGCGAGGTCGCGGCGGAGCGCGACGTCGAGCGGGACGCCCTCGCGCAGGTCGCCCGTCCACAGGACGCGCCCGTCCGGCGCGCGCAGGCGCAGGCGCGCCGGGGCGGCGCCGGACGGCACGATCGACAGCCCGCCGACCTCGCCCGACACCGCCACCTCGGGCGACACCGTCAGGCGCACGGCCGCGGCGCGGCGCCAGCTCGGCCCGGCGCCGAGCAGGTCGGCCGTGGCCTCGTCGAGCGCCCGCACGGCGCCCGCCGGGTCGCCGGCGAAGAACGAGACCGTGGCCAGGTCGAAGCGCCGGTTCCAGGGCGCCGGGTCCGCGGGCGCCGCCTGCGCGTAGGCCGCCTCGAAGCGCCGGTAGGCCCGCGCCAGGGCGGCGCGGTCGGCGGCGGCGGCGGCCGGCGCGAGGGCCAGCGCGAACACGAGCGCCAGAGGAGCGCGGGACATGGTGACCTCCCGTGTGACTCGCGCCCGGGTCAGCGTCGTCCCCCGCGCGGGTCGGCGACGCCCGAGAGGGGCTGCGCCGGCACGAGTTGAAGCGCGGGGCGCCGCCCCGGGCGCGGCCGCGCCATTGTCGACCTGCGGGCGCTCCGACACCATGCGATGGCGGAGGCCATTGAGCCGATCGACCCAGCAGCAGGGGGAGGAGGAGCGAGGCCCCGGTGGTGTTCGGACCTGACCTGAATCCCTGGGACCCGCGCTCGGTGGCGCGCTGGGCGGCGAGCAAGGTGTGGGACGAGGCGGAGAGCCGGATCCTCTGGCTCCGCATCAACCTCGAGGGCCCCGGCTACATGCTCACGCTCCCCGAGCGCGAGCCGCGCGGCGGCATGTGGACCCGCGTGGCGCTGATCGACGTCGAGGACGCCATGCGCATCGCGCAGCGCGGCCCGCGCGGGTGGCCGGCGCTGTGCCGGCTGGCGGAGAAGATCGAGGAGGCCCTGCCTCCTCCTGATTAGGCCGCAGGCGACGACGGCGGCTGTTCATGGCGACAGGACGTCCGTCACCTCGAGCCGACCGCGGGCGACGGCCCAGCGCAGGCGGACGGGAGCCTCCCCCGCGGCCGCGAGCCGCCGGCGGAGGGCGCCCAGGGCGCCAGCGGCCGAGGGCGGGGGTACGGAGAGGCGTAGACCCTCGCCTCCGTGCTCAGCGTCCAGCGCGAGCGTCACACCATCGGAGTCGAGGTCGACGACCCGACCGGTGAGGACACGCGGGAGGACGCGGATGGTCTCCGGATCCGGGTCGAAGGCGTCGTAGTCGCCGCACGTGGCGAGGACCTCGTCGAAGCCGGCGCGCCAGGAGGGCGGCTCGTAGGGGGCGCTGACCCCGGGAGGGCCGCCGAGGCTCGGAGGAAGCAACACGTTCCTGCCGCCGTGGGCGGCGAGCAGCTGCAGGAGCGTGCGCGCGTTCGTGTCCGTCCACGTGACGCGCACGGTCGGCGGCTGTGAGAGCAGGAGGGTCCCGTCGGACCGCTCCTCGACGTCGCAGCGGGTCATGCGCGCGATGACGTCGACCATGTCACGCCAGGGGAGCTGCGGGATCCCCACCGTCACGCGCTCCCGGACGGCCGGGTCGACGTGGATGACCCGCCCGGCCTGACGGCCGATCTGCTCCATGACGTCCGCCAGGTCTCGGTCCTCCACGTCGACGGACACGAACGGCCCCTCCAGGGCCCCATCGCGCGCCGAGGCTGGCGGCGGCTCGACGGACGGCGACGTCGGCGCTGTGCAGGCCGGCAGGAGGAGGAGCAGCACGGCCCTGGTGGTCCAGCTCATGGCCCGAGCCTGACCGATCCCGAGGGCGCCGGCAAGCCGTGCGTCCACGCACGCTCCTCCAGGTTCCGGGCGGCAGTCGCGCTGGCGCCACGCGACGACCCGGGCCGCAGGTCCTCGCGCCGCAGGCGCTTGCTGCGCGCGTCCCCCGGACGACGCAACGGGCGCGGGCCTTGCGCAGGGCGACGCCCGAGGTGCCGCCATGAGCCGCAGCCACGTCCCGTCGTTCACTGCCTTCGCCGTCGTCGCCCTGCTCGCCGTCCCCGTCGCCCGCGCGCAGCCGGCGGTCGACCCCTCGCCGTTCGGCGTCAACGCCCACCTGGCGGGCGACGCCCTCCTCGACCGCCTCGCCGACGCGGGCGTCCGCTGGCTGAGGATCGACATCGACTGGTCGCACGTCGAGCGCGTCCGCGGGCAGCACGACTGGGGCGACGTCGACCGGGTCGTCGGCCACGCCGAGCGGCGCGGGCTCAGCGTCTTCGGCACGATCGCCTACACGCCGGCCTGGGCCTCGGGCTCGGCCGACCACGCCGTCCCGCCGCGCGACCCGGCCGACTACCTGGCCTTCGTGCGCGAGGTCGCGCGCCGCTACCGGGGGCGCGTGCAGGCGCTCGGCATCTGGAACGAGCCCAACCTGCGCGAGTTCTGGAAGGGCAGCCGGGCCCAGTTCATCCAGGCCTTCCTCGTCCCCGGCCTGCGCGTGCTCCGCGCCGAGGCGCCGGGCACCCTCACCTGCGGCCCCGACCTCTCCAGCTCCGGCGCGTGGCGCCGCGACTGGCTCGACCCGATCCTGCGCGCCGCGGGCCCCCTGTTCGACGTGATCACCCACCACCAGTATGACGGCCGCGACACCGTCGGGGGCCGCCTCGCCGAGCTCGACCTCCTGCGCCAGTTCTTGCGCCTGGCGGGCCACGGGAGCAAGCCGGTGTGGGTCACCGAGATCGGCTGGAAGGTCGGCCCGCGCGTGAGCCTCGACGACCAGGCGCGGCACCTGCGCGGCGTCTACCAGGGGATGGCCGCGCGCCCCTGGTGGACGAAGACCTTCTGGTACGACTCGCACGGCGCCGGCTGGGGCCTGCTCGGCCCCGACGGCGCCCCGGACGCGGGCCAGCCGCGCCCGGCCTACTTCGCCTACCGCGACCTGGCCCGCGG
>JAHBXY010000177.1 GCA_019636275.1 Planctomycetota bacterium
GCCCGGCCTGCCCGCGCTCCTCGTCGACGGCCGCCCGGCCCCAGGCCGCCTCGAGCTCGGCGCGCCGCGCGCCCAGCTCCCAGGCGACGCGCGCGGCCGCGTCGTGGCAGGCGGCCGCCCGCTCGAGGTCGCCGCGCCGCGCGTAAGTGAGCCCCAGGTTGACGAGCCCGGCCGCGTAGCCGGCGCGGTCGCCGCCGACGTTCCACAGCGTCGTGGCCTCGTTGAAGGCGACGAGCGCCGGCTCGTGCTCCCCGGCCAGCAGGTGCAGCCAGCCGGCGCCGTTGAGCGCCTGCGCCAGCTCGGCCTGGAGGCCCAGGCGCCGCGACGTCGTGGCCGCCTCGGCGAAGCGCCGCCGCGCCTCCGCGCGCGCCCCGGTCCGCTCGTGGCACGAGGCCAGGGCGAGCTGCGCCCGGGCCACGGCCGGCTTGTCGTCCTCGACCTCGGCCAGGGCGATCGTCTGCTCGGCGGCGTCGATCGCCGCGGCCACGTCGCCGCGCAGGAAGTGGACGTCGGTCAGCCGCTCGAGCGTGGCGATCACGCCCGCCCGCCGGCCCCCCGCGCGCTCGTGCTCGAGCGCGCGCTGGCAGGTCGCCACGGCGTCGTCGTAGGCCCCGCGCCGCGCGTGCGCGTTGGCCAGCGCCCTGAGCGTGTTGCCCAGCTCGCAGGCGTCGCCCAGGTCGTGCTCGAACCGCAGCGAGCGCTCCAGGTACTCGAGCGCGTCCTCGAGGCGCCCCTCCTCGACGGTCAGCTCGCCGAGCCCCAGGAGGCTGCGGCCGATCCCCTTGCCGTACTCGATCCGCTCGGCGGTCTTCAGCGCCTCGAAGAAGTAGCGCCGCGCGTCATCGAGCTCCTTGAGCCGGGCGTTCAGCCGGCCGAGCGTGGCCAGCGCGCCGACCTCGGCCTGCGCGTCCCGGAGCTCGCGCGCCAGCGCCAGCCCCTCGAGCGTCTGCCCGCGGGCCTCGGCGACGCGGTCGAGCGCAACCAGCTCGGCCGCGACGGCCCGGTGCAGGGCCAGCCGCTCCTCGAGGAGGGGCCGGCGGCGGGCGTCGTCGTGGCGCGCGAGGGCCAGGTGGTCGTCGGCGACGCGCAGGGCGCGCGTGTAGAGCTCGCAGGCCCGCTCGCGCGCGCCGACGGCCGCCAGCGCCTCGCCGGCCAGGCGGGCGCGCCGCATGGCCTCGAGCCCCTCGCCCGCCTCGAGCAGGTGGTGGGCCAGCTCGGCGAGGTCGGCGCCGTCGCCCTGCTCGAGGGCGCGCGCCACCCGCCGGTGCATGGCGGCCCGCGCGTGCGCCTCGCCGCGGACCAGCGCCTCGTGGACGACGTCGCGCACGCGCGCGTGCGCCAGCTCGTAGCCCTGCTCGGTGCGCTCGACGACGCGCCGGGCGACCAGCTCCTCGAGGTCGCGGGCGACGACCTCCTCGGCCCGCTCGGCGAGCTGCGCCAGGAGGGCCGGCTGCGCCGGCCGGTCGAGGAGCGCCAGCCAGTCGAGGAGCGGCCGCGCGGGCAGCCGTGCCAGGCGCGCGAGCACCAGGTCGCCCACGCGGCTCGGGACCTCGAGCGCGGCGGCGCGCTCGGCGTCGAGGCGCCACAGGCCGCGGGCGCGGTCGACGACGCCGCGCGCGACGAGCTCCTCCATGAGCAGCTCGACGAGGAGCGGGTTGCCCTGCGACTCCTGCGTCACGCGCTCGACGAAAGCCCGCGGCACGCCGGGCACGCCGAGCATCGAGCGCACGAGCTCGCCCACGTCGTCGGGGCGCAGCGGCCGCAGCGAGAGCTCCTCGAAGAAGCGGTCGCGGCGCAGCTCGGCCAGCGCGCGCCCCAGCTCGGGGCCGTGCAGCTCCTCGGGGCGGTAGGTGGCCACGAGGAACAGCCGCGGGCGGCGCTCGTCGCGGTGGGCGCCGGTGAGGAGCGTCACGAGCGAGCGGTGCAGGTGCAGGAGCAGCTCGAGCGTCTCGCCGCGCGCCCACTGCAGGTTCTCCAGCGCGATCACGAGCGGGCGCCGGCAGGCGCGCGCCACGAGGAGCTCCGCCAGGGCGTCGACGAGGCGCAGGCGCTCGACGCCGCGCGGGGCCTCGGCGGGCGGCGCGAGGAGCTGCGAGACGGCCCAGCCGTACTCCTCGAGCTCCTCGCCGGGGCCGAGCTGGACCGCCTCCTTGACGATCTGGATGAACGGCTCGTAGCCGCGGGCGAGCTGCTTCTTGCACGTCCCCTGGAGCACGACGGCGCCGTCGAGCTGGCAGCGGCGCCGCAGCTCGTCGGTGAGGCGCGTCTTGCCCAGGCCGCTCTCGCCGCGCAGGAACACGAGCAGGGCGGGCGGGTTCTGGCCGGCTTCGGCGCCGGAGGCGCGGCGGTTGCCGCCCTGGCGGCGCTCGGCGCGCGAGCCCTCGGGGGCAGTGGCCACGCCGCCGCGCGACGTGGCGAAGCGCGCGCGCCGGTCGAACTCGCGCGGGTCGCGGTCCCAGGCCAGCGGGCCGGTGGCGCGCTGGAAGCCCTCGACCAGCCAGTCGAGCTCGCGCTCGCGGCCGACGAAGCGGCCCGAGAGGACGTAGGCCTCCTTGGTCTCGTGCGTCTCGAACGGCAGCTCTCGCCCGGCGACCTGCGCGAGCGCGGCGATCACGGCGTTGGCGCTGGAGAGGCGGTCCGACGGCTCCTTCTCCAGCAGGCGCAGGACGACGCGCTCGAGCTCCTCGGGCAGGGCCGGGTTCAGCTCGCGCGGCGGGCGCGGCCGATCCTCGAGGTGCTTCCTGGCGATCGTCGCCGCGTCCGGGCCGTCGTAGGGGACGGCGCCCGTGAGGAGCTCGTAGCAGAGGACGCCGAGCGAGTAGAGGTCGCAGCGCCGGTCGACCCGCAGGCGGCGGATCACCTCGGGCGCCATGTAGTGCGGCGTGCCCGCCGCCTGCCCGTCGAGGGCGCCGGCCAGGCCGAAGTCGGAGAGGCGCACGACGCCGGCCGCGTCGACGAGGACGTTGTCGGGCTTCAGGTCGCGGTGGACGAGGCCGCGCGTGTGGACGTACTCGAGGCCGCGGCAGATCGAAGCCAGGACCTCGAGCAGCCCCGGCAGCGCCTCGGCGGCGGGCGGCGCGCCGAAGAGCGCCTCCCGCAGCGTGCGCTGGCCCGGGTGGTACTCGGCGCTGTGGTACAGGGCGCCCTGGTCGCTCGCGCCGAAGTCGATCACCCCGACGAGGTTGGGGTGGCGGAGGCCGGCGAGCACCTCGAACTCCCGCCGGAAGCGGGCCTCGTCGCGGGGATCCTGGCGCTTCAGGACCTTGAGCGCGACCGCGCGCCCGCCCTGGGCGAGGTCGCGGGCGAGGTGGACGACGGCGCTCTCGCCCTCGCCCAGCCGCTCCACGAGCTCGTATCGGCCCAGCTTCATCGGAACCCTCCCCGGACGAACCTCCGGCGAGAAGCAAACTTCGTTCTCAACGCGCGTTGACGGTACGCCGACACAACCCCTTTGTCGACAGAGGCGTCCGAAGCGGCGTCGGCCGCCGATCGGCGATTCGTCTCGGATGCGTCGCGCGTGTTTCGGAATGTGTGAACAGGGTCCCGGCCCTGCCGGACCCGGCTGGTAGTCTGGACGCCGACCCGCGGATGTGGTCTAGGACCAGCCACGAAGAGGTCCGCTCGCGGCGGCCGTGCCTTGCGCCCTCGCGGGCCGCGAGGTACCCCGTCACCGGCGGCCGGACCTCCGGACCAGCCGCGAGCAGGAGGCGCGACGTGCGATCGGTGCCACGCCCGGGCGGGGTGCGAGCCATGCGCGCGCGGACACGCGCCGCGGCCGCCGCCGCCACGCTCGCGCTCGGCCTGGCGGGCGCCGCCGCGGCGCGCCCGGGCGAGCGCGGGCTGGTGGTGTGCTACCCCAACGCCCCCGGCTCGACCGAGCTCGCGCGCCCCGTCATGGAGCGCCTGGGCGCCTACCTGACCTGGCGCGCCGGCTACGACGTCCACCCCGTCTACACGAACGACGCCGACGAGGCGCGCCGCTGGATCGACGAGGGCCGCCCCCGCTTCGGGATCCTCTCCCTGGCCCTGTACCTGCGGTGGCGCGAGGCGCTCGACCTGCGCGTCGTGGCGCAGTCGGAGCGTCACCACGCCCTGACCGAGCGCTACCACCTCGTCGTCGCGCAGGAGGCGCCCTGGCGCAGCCTCGACGACCTGCGGGCGGGCCGCGACGGCCGCAAGCCGATCGTGTGGTCGAGCCACCTCGACGACCCGCGCTTCGTGTCGCGCGTCGTGCTCGCGGGCAAGCTCGAGGTGACCCACGACGACACGGGCCACGTCCGCGGGGTCGTGACGGCGCAGCCGCTGCGCGCCCTGCGCCGCATGAAGGCGGGCGAGCCCTTCGAGGGGCAACCGGTCGACGCCGTCCTCCTCGAGGACGCGGCCTGGCTGGAGCTGCAGAAGCTGCAGGCCTTCCGCGAGGGGCTGCGCGCGCTGCACGCCTCGGCGCCCTTGCCGACGCCCGTGGTCGTGTCGATCGGCGAGGTCGCGCCCGACGACGCAGCCCGCCTGCGCGAGGCCCTCCTCTCGATGCACGGCGATGAGCGCGGCCGCGAGCTGCTCGGGACGCTCCAGGTGACGGGCTTCAGCGCGGCGGCGCGCGAGGCCCTCGACGCCGCCGTCGCGGCCTACGGCGGGCTGCGGTGAGGCGCGCCCTGGCGGTCCTGGCCCTGGCGCTCGCCGCGGGGTGCCACACGCCCCCGCGGCGGCCGGCGACGCCGGAGGTCCACGGGCTCCTCTACGAGGCGGGCAAGCTCGAGCAGGAGCTGGGCCGGATCAAGGAGGCGCAGGACGCCTTCGAGCTCCGCTGCCGGGTGGCGTCGCTCTACCTGACCCTCGTCGAGTACCCGAGCGCGCCGAAGCGCGAGCGGCTGGACAACGCCCGGCGCGCGCTCGCGCACGCGGACGCGGCGATCATCCTCGAGGAGGACCGCGTCGAGGGCCACTTCTTCCGCGCCCTGGCGCTCGGCCGCGTGCTCGAGTTCTCGACGATCCCCGACCTGAGCCTGATCGGCCTCCTCGACCAGTCCGCCCGACGCGCGCGCGAGCTGGACCCCGGCTTCCAGGGGGCCGGCCCGCTGCGCCTGCTGGCGGTGTTCTACTCGCAGGCGCCCTCGTGGCCCGTCGGCCCCGAGGGGGCCGGCGAGGACGACCTCATCGAGGAGCTCTTCGAGGAGGCGCTCGAGCGCGCCCCCGAGTGCGCCGAGAACCGCGTGTGCTTCGCCGAGTACCTGCGGGCGAAGAAGCGCCTGCCGGAGGCGGTCGAGCACGCGCGCGCGGCGCTCGACCTGCTGGCGAGCGACCCGCTCATCGGCAGCACGTTCGAGCGCGACGACCTGCAGCAGCGGATCGACGCCATCCTCCGCCTCTGACCCGCGACCCACCCGGAAGAGGTGGTGTGGCACGACGACCCATACCGTTGCCGCCGCACGGCTAAGCTGAAGGGGCTTCCGCCCTGTCCGGGCGATCGGCTACCATTTCCGGTGGCCCCGCCGCGGTGCGTCGTGGGGACGCAAGGTCGCCCGGCGAGAGGCAATACTCGAAGGGGGTTCCATGGTTCAGCGCGACTCGCACGCGCTCCCGGTGTCCGTCGCCACCCGGCCGGCGGCGCCCGTCGAGGAGCGCTCGGACCTCCTCGAGGCCCTCGATCGCGCCCAGCAGGCGCTGCTGGCCCGTCAGGACGAGGCCGGCTGGTGGCAGGGCGAGGACGAGGCCAACCAGACGCTCGACGCTCAATACATCTTCCTCCTCCACTACACCGGCCTGCTGGCGCGGCCTGAGTACCAGGACAAGGCGCGGCGCCTGGCGAACTGGATCCGGCGCACGCAGCGCCCCGACGGCACGTGGGCGATCTACCACGACGCGCCCGGGTGCCTGTCGGTGACGACCGAGTCCTACGCCGCGCTCAAGCTCATGGGCGACCCCGCCGACGCGCCCCACATGGCGAAGGCGCGCGAGTTCATCCTGAGCAAGGGTGGCCCGGCGAAGACGCGCGTGCTGACGAAGTTCGAGCTGGCCCTCCTGGGCGAGCTCCCCTGGGCGGCGTGCCCGTCGATCCCGATCCAGTTCATCCTCATGCCGGGCCGCTCGCGCTTCAACATCTACGAGCTGGCCTACTGGGCGCGCGTGTGCACGGTGCCGCTGGCGATCCTCGCCGACCAGAAGAAGGTCGTGCCGGTGCCGCCCGGGCGCGGGATCGCCGAGCTCTTCGCGGAGCCGGCCACGAGCCGCGAGCTCTACGAGGGGCACGACCCGCCGCTGGTCTCCTGGGGCAACTTCTTCCTCACGGCCGACAAGGTGCTCAAGTGGGCCGACCGCCGCGGCGTCCTGCCGCTGCGCGAGGTGGCCCTGCGCCGGGCCGAGCGCTGGATCCTCGAGCACCAGGACGACTCGGGCGACTGGGGCGGGATCTTCCCGGCGATCGCCAACTCGCTCCTGGCGCTGTTCGTGCGCGGCATGAGCGTCGAGGACGAGCGGTTCAAGAAGGGCATGGCGGCGCTCGAGCGCTTCGAGTGGCCCGACCACGCGCGCGACGAGACGCACATCGCGCCCTGCGTCTCGCCCGTGTGGGACACCGCCTGGACGGTGCTCGGCCTGGTCGAGGGCGGGATGTCCCCCGACCACCTGGCGGTCACGAAGGCGCTGCGCTGGCTGGCGAAGATGCAGATCCGCCGCAAGGGCGACTGGGCGCGCAAGGCGCCGCACGTGCCGGCGGGCGGCTGGGCCTTCCAGTTCTTCAACGACTTCTACCCCGACACCGACGACTCGGCGGTCGTGGTCATGGCGCTCATGAACGCCGGCGCCGACCTGCCCGACAAGGCGGCCGTGCTCGAGCGCGGCGTGCGCTGGATCACGGGGCTGCAGAACGCCGACGGCGGCTGGGGCGCGTTCGAGCGCGACGTCGACGACGTCGTCTACAACGAGATCCTCTACAACGACGAGAAGAACATGCTGGACCCGAGCACCGTCGACGTGACGGGCCGGATCCTGGAGATGCTCGGGCACCTCGGCGTGTCGCGCCGCGACCCCGTCGTCGAGCGCGCAGAGGCCTACGCCCGCCGCGAGCAGGAGGCCGACGGCAAGTGGTGGGGTCGCTGGGGCGTGAACTACGTCTACGGCACCTGGTCGGTCGTGCGCGGCCTGGCGGCGATCGGCGTCGGGCCCGACGACCCGGCCATGCAGAAGGCCGCCGACTGGCTCGAGCGCTACCAGCAGGCCGACGGTGGCTGGGGCGAGTCGTGCGCCTCTTACCTGCCCGGGCGCGAGGCGGAGACGATCCCGTCGACCGCATCGCAGACCGCCTGGGGCCTCATGGGCCTGATCGCGTGCGGCCGCGCCCACGGGGAGGCCGCACGGCGCGGCGCGCGCTGGCTGATCGAGCATCAGGCCGAGCACGGCCTGTGGGACGAGGCGCACTTCACGGGGACCGGCTTCCCCAACGCCTTCTACCTGAAGTACCACATGTACCCGTGCTACTTCCCGGTCCTGGCGCTCGGGGCCTACCGCAACGCGGTGGGCTGAGGGCGACGAGCCGGAGGGGTCACCACAGAGGAGCAGAGGGAGCAGAGGGCTGGTCGGACACCCTCCACCCCCCGTCCCTCCACTCCCTCCACTCTCTCCGCGCCCGCGTCGGCGATCTGCCGCGGAGGTCTCCGGCGTGCATCCGGGCGGCGAGCCCCTCGAAGCGGCCCGTTCGCGCGGCCGTAGAGGTCCGGGTGCGTAGGTAGCCGCCCGGCAGCGCGATCGAGGCGGTTCGAGAGCCGTCGGCTGCGCTCCTCGCCTGCTCTCGCCCGTCGCTTCCCGAGCTCCAGAAGAGAGATGGCGCAGGGGAGACGGACGAGGCAAGGCGACCGATCCGCCGACGAGCCGCCGTGAGCTCTGCGTGCAGGGGTGGATCGAGGCCCGGTGTTGGGGTCGCGCGCAGGCGACCCAAGGGCAGGAGAGCGCGGCCCGGGGACGAGAACCGGGAGGTGAGTTCGACGAGCGGCGCGCCCACGGTCTCGTCGACTCGCCCTCTGCTTCCTCTGCTCCTCTGTTGTGATCCCTTCGACCCGGCCAGCCGGCGCTAGGTCAACCCCTGGTCCTGGGCCCAGCGCACGGCGTGCTGCAGGAGCTCGAGGCCGTCGTTGAGGTTGAGCTTCTTCTTGATGTTCGCCCGGTAGGTCTCGATCGTCTTGATGCTCAGGTGCAGCTCCTTGGCGATCTGCCGCGTCGCGCGGCCCATGCCGAGGAGCTGGAACACCTGCAGCTCGCGGTCGGAGAGGAGCTCCTCGGGGGTGGCGGGCCCGCTGCCGCCGCCGCCGACGACCCGGCGGAGCATGCGCTCGGTCGTCTCCGAGCTCACGTAGAGCTCGCCGTTGAGGACGCGGTGGATCGCCGTGAGCACCTTCTCGGTCGCCTCCTGCTTGGCGACGAAGCCGCGCGCGCCGGCGCGGAGGACGCGCTCGGCGTAGAGCGACTCGGCGTGCATGGTCACGACGATCGTCGGCAGCTCGGGATGCCGGATGCGCAGGTCCTTCAGCAGCTCGAGGCCGCTGGTCCCCTTGAGCGACAGGTCGACGAGCGCCACGTCGGGGTGGGTGGTGCTGATCAGGCGCAGCGCCTCGGCGGCGCTCTCGGCCTGGCCGCACACCTGCAGGTCGGGCTGCTGGTCGATCAGGGCGGCCAGCCCCTGGCGCACGATCGGGTGGTCGTCGACGAGGAGCACGCGGCGCCTGGGCCCGCCCTCGGGCCGGCTCGCGCTGGGCAGCCAGCCGCGCGCGACGTCGCGGAGGATGCGCGCGACCCCCAGCAGCGCGTCGGTGGGCGGGGGGCCCCCGGCGGCCAGCGCGCGCAGGGCGGTCCCGGCCGGCCCGGCGTAGGCCTCGAGGAGCTGCAGGTCGGTGACCGAGAACGCGTCCTGGTCGAACCGGTGGTCGAGGTAGAGGACCCGGCGCGGCCCCGGCGTGTCCGCCCGGTCGAGCGGCAGGCACAGGATCGCCAGGACCCGGTGGTTGCGCACACTGCTGGCGTCGGTGACGTCGCGGTCGACGTCGCTCGTGGTCACGAGCCCGCGGTCCCGCTCGAGGACCCGCTGCACCACCGTGCGCGAGACCTTCTCGGGCCCGAGCTGCAGCGTCTCGCGGTCGAACCCGCGCGCCGTCTCGACCGAGAGCACCTCCCCGCCGCTCGCCTGGGCCAGCAGCCCGCGCTCGGCGCACGTCAGCTCGATCGCCGCGTCGAGCAGCGCCGCCCGGAGGTCCCCCCCCTGGCCCTCGAGCTGCTCTGCGACCTGGATGAGCCGCGCCGCCCAGGCCCCGTCTCCGCCACGTTGCGTCACGCGCCGTGCACCCCTCCACGCTGCTCCGCGTCGGTCCGCAGCGAACACACCACCCGGGTCCCGCCGCGCGCACCCGGCTCCAGCTCCAGCGTCGCCCCGATGCGACGCGCGCGGTGTCTCATGTTTCCGAGGCCCATGCCGCCCTTGCGCTCGGCGCCGGGCGGGATCCCGCCGCCGTCATCCGCGACCGCGACGACCACCCCGTCCGGCGTGCAGGCCAGGTCCACGCTGATCGCGGCCGCGCCCGAGTGCTTGCAGGCGTTGCTCAGCGCCTCCTGCACCACGTGGTAGAGCTGCGTCGCGACCTCGGCGTCGATCGGCGGCATGGTGCCCGTGCTCTCGAGGCTGAACGCGATGTGCGGCGAGAGGCGCCGGTACGTCGTGACCAGGTCCTCGAGGGCCAGGACGAAGCTGCGCTCCTGCAGGGCCATGGTGCTCAGGCCGCGGGCGAGCGAGCGCGCCTCCTCGGCGGCCTGGCGCAGGAGGGCGACGATCTCGCCCGCCTTGGTCGACTCCTCGCGGTGGGCCAGCGCCAGCTCGCGCTCGAGCCCCTTCGTGAGCATCTGGATGCCGACGAGCTGCTGGCACACCCCGTCGTGGAGGTCCTGGCCGATCCGCCGCTGCTCGCGGGCCCGCACGACGTCGGTGAGGAGGCGCGCCTCGGCCTCGCGGCCGCGGTCCTCCAGCTCGCGCTGTTGCGAGACGTCCGAGAGCACCAGCACGACCGCCTCGAGCGAGGCGACGCGGGCGGCCGACACGCGGATCGTCCGCTCGTCGCCCGTCTCGAGCTCCAGCCACGGGTCGGCCTCGCCGGCGAGCGCTCGGTTGACCGGGCGGGCGAGCGGGCCGTCCTCGTCGAGCAGCTCGCCTGGCCGCGGCTCGCGGCCGAGCGCGTGCGCCAGGAGCTCGCGGCCGCGCGCCGAGAGCGGCTCGAGCTTGCGGTCGGCGCCGACGAGCACGAGGCCCTCGGAGATCGCGCAGAGCACGGCCTCGTGGCGGCGCTGGAGGCGGCTCAGCTCGAGCGAGCTCGAGCGCAGGCTCTTGAGCACCCGCACGCGCTCGAGCGCCGAGCCGAGCTGCCGGCCGACCGAGACGGCGAGCTCGACCTCGTGCGTGGTGAACGCCGGCGCCCCCGGCGCCCGCTTGAGGCACAGCGCGCCCTCGGGCTGGGACCCCGGGCGCACGATCGGCGCGCAGAGCGTCGGCAGGTGCTCCGGCGGGCCCACGACCGACGTGTGCCCGCTCGTGAGCGCGACGAGCACCTGGTCGAGGGCGAACGTCGAGGCCGAGCCCGCCCCCTCGGGCCGGCGGACGAAGAGCGGGACGACGCCGCCGTCCTCGCCGCGACCGACGATCGCCCCCTCGCTGGCCCGGCCGCCCTGCATGGTGAGCGTCAGGGCGCCCTCCAGGAGCGCGCTCTCGCTCGAGGCCGCGTGCGAGAGCGAGCCGAGCTGGTAGATCGTGCGCAGGGCGCGGTAGAGGTCCGACTCGCTCGTGAACCAGGAGATGTTCTGCGAGTCGAGGATCGAGGCGTTCGCGTCGCGGAGCGAGGTCGAGCGCGGGGTGGGCTCGCGCGAGAGCGCCATCTCCGGGTGGCTGTCGCTCGGCGAGCTGTACTTGAGGCGCACGCCCTGCACCTCGATGGCGTCGCCGTGCGAGAGGCGCTGGGCCTGCCGCGCCGGCCGGCCGTTGACGGCCACGCGCTCGGGGTGCTCGAGGACGAGCATGAGCGCGCCGTGCTTGCTCGGGTTGATGACGAAGTGCGTCGGCGGCACACCGGCGACGACGAGGTCGGCATCCGGCCTCGAGCCGACGATGAACTGACGCGCCAGGCGGACGGTCATCTCCTCGCCCCCGCGCTGGATCGTCAGCTCCGCCGTCCCCTCCCCGACCGTGCCCATGTTCCCCCCAGGGGATTAGACAGATCCGATGGCCAACGCGGTATCAGGGGCGCCCCGATGCAGGGCGACCCGCCGCGCGAAACGACCGGGCACCAAGAATCGGCCGAGGCATACCTAGGGCTTCCCCTGATGCCAGGTCAGGGCGCCACGTCCGCCGAGAGGACCTTGTGTAAACCTCGCCCCCCTCGTACGTGTCCGCCGCACCGGACAGTGTCCGTCGGTCAGGACAGCGTGAGCCTCCCGCACCACGATCATGTCCTTTCGCCAAAGGCCCCACGGATGTGGCGCTCCGGTTGCACACGTTTCGGCAGGAATGCGGGCACGACCTCGGGTCGGACCCGAGGCGAGTCGGGAGGGGTCACGTGAGGCGACGGGCCGGTCTGACGCTCATGGAGGTCGTCGTCAGCAGCGCCATCCTGGCGCTGCTCGCGGCCGGGATGATGATCTTCGAGGTGGGCGCCCAGCGAACCTACTCCGAGCAGCAGGTCCGGGCCAACCTCCACCAGCACGTCCGCTCCGCCCTGCGCCGGATGGTCCTCGACACCTCGGCGGCCCTCACGATCCCCGACTGCGAGCTGAGCACCCTGTGGCCGGCCAGCGGGACCGACGCCCGGGGCCTCCAGTTCCGCGAGGTGACCGGCGGCGACGGCAGCGGCCCCGTCTTCGGGCGGACCGTCGTCTTCGCTGGCCCCCACCCGGCCGGAGCACCCGCTGGCGGCGCGGCCGCCGGGATCGTGCGTCTGCGCGAGGCCAACCTGCACCATCCCACCTTCAACCTGACCACGATCACGGGCCTGGCGGGGCTGGACGGGCTGTTCGGGACGGCCGACGACCAGACGTCCGCGGTCGCGAGCGACGGGCAGCGCGTGGTCGAGGTGCTCGTGCCCGCGTCCTGCGCGCCGATCACCGGGCCGATGCTCCGCGTCGACCTGGCCGGGCGCGTGGTCACCTTCACGATCCGGGCCAACTTCCGCCAGGGCGACGGCAACTACTTGCTGGTGAACGACCTGGTCATGACCGAGCGCGCCGCGCTCCTCCGGTGAAAGGGGCCCGTCCGATGACCACGACGAGGACCGCTACGAGCTCCCGCGCAGGTGTGTCGCTGGTGGACGTCGCGATCGCGATGGCGCTCTTCGCCGGGCTCGCGCTGACCGTCGCCGTGGCCCTCACCGCCGGCGGCCAGGGGAGCGCGAGCACCTGGGAGCACAGCGTCGCGCAGAGCGTGATCCGGGACAAGCTGGCCGAGATGCAGGAGACCGCCAACGTCGACATGAGCACCGTCTACCTGACGTATCACGGCACCTGGGACAAGCCGACCGGGAGCGGGACCGTCAACACGACCGGCAAGGACTTCCCCGTGCCGCAGCTGACGGGCGGGAACCTGAACGTCCGCCTGTTCAAGAACGAGTCCGGCACGGGCTCGCCGACGCTCGGCCAGACGTTGAGCGCACCCCGGACCGACCGGGGGACGGCGCGCATCCCGGTCGAGCTGGGGGGCGCGCGCGACCTCAACGGCGACGGCGACATGGCCGACGAGCTCGGCCCCACGGCGGATGACGCGCGCCTCCTGCCGGCGCGGCTCGAGCTGACCTGGCGCGACCGGACCGGGATCGTGTCCCGGATCGTGGTCCACGCGCTCATCGGCAGCACGACGAACCTGAACAACTGAGTGGGAGAGGGAGGGACCGATGAACGACCAGACACGGCCTGACCGGCGAGGTCGTCGGCGCGGCTCGGCGCTGACCCTGACGCTCGTGGTCGGCATGCTCCTCATCGCCATCGCCGCCGCCTCGGTCGGCATCACGCACTCCCAGGCGCAGGGGGTCCGGGGCGACCGCGAGGCGTTCATGGCGCGGATCAACGCCCAGTCGGGGATCAACGAGGCGCTCTCGCGTCTCAGGTTCACCCTCGTGCCCGTGTCGGGCACCGGCAGCACGCCCACCTGGTCACGGCTGGGCGACGGCGGCTTCTACTACCGGACGACCTCCTCGGGCGCGACCGTGCGCATCACCTGCTGGGGGCGCGTGCGCAACGACGCCCGGCGTAGCGCCGGCGAGCAGGTCGCGCTCGAGCAGCCGACCCTCGCGCCCGACGACCCGACGTTCGTCTCCCGCGGCTGGACCATCCGCGGCATGGAGGCGGTCATTCACCGCACCAAGCACTTCCCCAACGCGCCCCTCTACGTCGGCAACGGCGGCGTGGAGAAGGGGCGCGGGGGCTTCGCCTGGAACGACAACGCCGACCCCTCCGACCCCTCGACCTGGACCTACCTGCCGACGAACAGCAACACGGGGATCGACTCCTGGATGGCCCGGCAGTTCCAGCTGCGCGTGGACGCCCGGGACCACGCGGTGGGCTTCCTCTCGGGGCAGGGCTTCCCCACGGGCGACCCGCACGCGGGCCTGCTGCAGCGGCCCGTCCAGACCCCCCACCCCTACTCGCTGTTCGCCAGCCAGAACCAGGTCGGCCAGCACAACGCCAAGTCCTTCTTCCAGCCCTGGACCTCGGGCTCGTCGACCTTCGACCCGCGCCCGCACCAGGTCCCGAACCCGGCGAGCACGACCGCCTACCCGAACGCGAACGACGCCTTCCAGCTCGACAACCAGCTCCCGGACGTGCAGGAGTTCGCCTGGGCCCTGTGGCAAGCGTACGGTGGGCAGCCGGGCACCGTCACGATCCCGGCCAACAACGCCAACCTCGGCGTCTCGAGCAGCGTGCTGGAGGTGGGCACCGCCTCGGACCCCAAGGTCGCCTTCACCACCGGCAACCTCAACATCGGCGAGAACCGGACCCTGCGCGGGCACGGGATCCTGATCATCCGCGACAACTACCACCCCGTGCTCGGGCCGTTCAACAACACGCCCTCGGGCAACACGAACCAGGCGAAGCTGATCGTCAGCGGCAACCTGGAGTGGACGGGTCTGGTGATCCTGGCCGGGTGGGCGCCGTCGGTCGACACCAAGGGCATGACCACAGGCAAGCAGGTGCGCATCAACGGCGCGTTCTTCGGCGAGGACAGCGTCCAGTCGGGCGGCGAGACCAGCCTCGACTCGGCGCAGATCCAGTTCTACCTGGGGCCGAGCATCGACTCGACGGAGTCGCGGGGCTTCTTCCGCCTCACCTACTGCCGCTCGCTCTTCGAGCCCGGCGGCTTCGTCTACAACTTCATGCCCGAGCTCCGGCGCGACCTCGTCTTCATCCGGGACCTGTGATGCGCCACGCGGGCCTCCTCGCCCTCGTCGTCCTCTGGGCCGCGGGCGCCGCGGGCGCCGCGGCCCAGGATCACCTGGGCTCCGTCGCGGACGGGCTCGCCGCCCTGGGCGCGCTCGACGCGCGCGCCGCCCGGATCACGGCCCGGGTGCAGGAGATCCGCGACGACGACAACGCGATCCTCGAGCGCTCGATCGACCCCGACGAGGAGCCCCCCGAGCTCCTGCGAGAGCTGCTCGCGCTCGAGGCCGAGGCGGCGGAGCTCGACGCCAGGCGCGCGCGCCTGCTCGAGGCCCTGCACGACGTCGCCCTGCGCGACCGGGCGGGCCTGCTCAAGGTCCTCGGCTCCACGAAGGAGCCGGCGCACCTGGAGGCCTGCGCGCCGGCGGCGGGGGCCCTCGGCCGCGCCGACCCGGCGGTCGCCCGGGCGCTGCTCGCCTGCGCGCGCCGCGTGTCGCCCGCGCCGGCCCCTCTGCGACAGGCCGTCGCGGACCTCGGCGGTCCCGAGGCGGCCGGCGTGCTCGCCGAGCTGGGCGCCCGCGAGAAGGACGGCCTCTCGCTGCGGCTGGCCCTCGATGCCGCCTTCGAGGCGGCGCTCCCGCGGGTGCTCGACGCGACGGCCAGCGCGGACCCGGCCCTGGCCGAGGCGGCGGTCCACGCGCTGAGCACGGTCGAGGTGCGCCCGCCGCTCGACCCCGACGACCTCGGGGGCGCAAGCGAGCGGTTCGACCGGCTCGTCACCGTCTTCTCGACCGCGAAGGGGGACGCCGGCCGCGCCGCGCTCGTCGGCCTGATCGCCCGGCACGCGCCCGCCGACCCCGCCGCCGCGGACCTCCACGACCTCCTCGGGCGGACCCTGCTCCGCCTCCAGGCCGAGTCGCCGTCCGACGCCGTGCGCGCCGCGATCGCCCTCGCCGCCGGCGGCACCCGGGGTCCGGCGGCGCTCGAGGTCGTGACCGCCGGCCTCGCCGACCCGGTCCAGGCCGTGCGCCGCGCCGCCGCGGCGGCCGTCGCGCGCGGCCGCCATCGCGGGGCCGCCCCGGCGCTCCTGGACCTGCTCGAGGAGGGTGACGAGCCGGACCGGCACGCGGCCCGGGCCGCGCTCAAGGCCCTCGCGGGGCGCGACCTGGGCGACGACATCGCGCGCTGGCGCCGGTGGTGGTCGAGCCAGCCCGAGGCCGCCGCGAGCGACTGACCGGCCGACTCCTGGATGCTCGCCGAGCAGGCCTGGATGCCGTCCATCCAGGCCGCGCCCCCGCGCGACGCCCCCGTCACGACCTCCGCCGGCACGAGGGGTGCTGCGGAAGCATTGAGGGAGGCGCGCCCTGGCCCGACAATGCGGGCCCGGCGTCCGGACGCCTCCGCGTCCGGGACGCCGCCTGAGGAGGGCGCGTGGGAGAGAGCACACCGTATCCGGCCGCGGTCCTGGACACCGTCGGCGCCGTCGACCCCGACGTCCGCGACGCGCTCGCGGCCGAGCGCCGGCGGCAGGACGACACGGTCGTCCTGATCGCGTCGGAGAACATCGCCTCGCCGGCGGTCATGGCCGCCAGCGGGAGCTGGTTCACGAACAAGTACGCCGAGGGCTACCCGGGGAAGCGCTACTACGGCGGCTGCCAGCACCTCGACGCCTGCGAGGACCTCGCCCGCCAGCGCGCCTGCGAGCTGTTCGGCGCCGACCACGCCAACGTCCAGCCCCACTCGGGCACCCAGGCCAACCTGGAGGTCTACGGGGCGGTGCTCAAGCCGGGCGACACGATCCTCTCCATGTCGCTCGACCACGGCGGGCACCTGTCGCACGGCCACCCGGTGAACTTCGTCGGGCAGGTGTTCCGGATCGTGCGCTACGGCGTGCGCCGCGAGGACGAGCGCCTCGACATCGATGAAGTCGCGCGGGTCGCCCACGCCGAGAAGCCGCGCCTGATCGTGTGCGGCGCCAGCGCCTACTCGCGCACGATCGACTTCGAGGCCTTCGCCCGCATCGCCAAGGAGGTGGGCGCCTACCTGCTCGCCGACATCGCGCACATCGCCGGGCTCGTGGCCGCCGGGCTGCACCCGAGCCCCGTGCCGCACGCCGACTTCGTGACGACGACCACGCACAAGACGCTGCGCGGCCCGCGCGGCGGGATGGTGCTGTGCAAGGGCGAGCACAAGAAGGCGCTCGACAAGAGCGTGTTCCCCGGCCAGCAGGGCGGGCCGCTCGGCCACGTCGTCGCCGCCAAGGCGGTGGCCTTCAAGGAGGCGCTCGCGCCGGCCTTCCGCGACTACCAGCGGGCCGTGATCGCCAACGCCGCGCGCCTGGCCGAGCGCCTGGCGGCGCGCGGCTACCGGGTCGTGTCGGGGGGCACCGACAACCACCTGTTCCTCATGGACCTCGGCCCGCGCGACCTGACCGGGCAGGCGGCCGAGACGGCGCTCGACGCGGTCGGGATCACCGTGAACAAGAACATGATCCCGTACGACCCGCGCAAGCCGATGGACCCGAGCGGGATCCGCATCGGCACGCCGACGGTGACCACGCGCGGCATGGGCCTGGCCGAGATGGACCAGATCGCCGACCTGATCGACCGCGCCCTGACGGCGCGCGCCGACCCGGCCGCGAGCGCCGCGGTGCGCGAGCAGGTGCAGGCGCTGTGCGCGCGCTTCCCGCTGTGGGGCGGCGCGTGAGCCGTCGCTGGTGGCTCTCGCTGCTCGTCCTCGCGGGCTGCCCGGCCGACCCGCCGGCGCCGCCCCCCGGGCCGCCGCCCCTGCCCCCGGCGGCGACGACGACCGAGGCGCCGCCCCCGCCGGCCGAGCCGGTCGCGCCGGCCGAGCCTGCGACGCCGGCCGAGCCTGACGCGCCGCTGCCCGACCCGTGGGACGCGGCCAAGCCCGTGAACCCCGGCCCCGCCCGCCCGCCGGAGGGGCCGACGCCCGCGCCGGAGATCGAGCGCGAGCCGGTGCGCGACGGGCCGGTGTCGCGCTTCCCGGGGATCCGCATCTACACGGAGGAGAAGCGTATCGAGGTCGACGGCATGGTGTGCCTCAAGAACGGCCCCGCCCTCGAGCTCATGGGCTGCACGCGCCGCGGCAAGACCCACGAGAGCCTGCTCCTGTTCGACTGCGAGCCCGAGCAGCTCTACCTGGCGCTGGTCATCCTCGGCCTCGAGGCCACGCCGCAGGTGAGCGAGTTCGGCGAGCAGATCGCGCTGACCCGCGGCGACCGCGTCGTGATCGAGGTCGCGTGGAAGGCCGAGGACGCGCCCGAGGGCGACCCGAGCGCGCCGGCGCCGAAGGACGGCCGCGTGCGCCGGCGGGTCGAGGACCTGATCTGGGACCGCGTGCGGCAGGCCGCCAAGCCCCGCGTCGGCTGGGTGTTCACCGGCTCGCGGCACGTCGAGGTGCCGGCGCCGCCGGACTGGAAGAAGACCATGCGCGTGTTCGCCGCCACCTACGGCGGCAACATCGTGGCCACCTACCACGACCCCGACGCGATCCTCGACACCCCGCTGCTCGAGGGCGGCGACGACACGATCTACCTGCCCTACGCCGAGCGCCTGCCGGAGCGCGGCACCGAGGTCGTGATCCACCTCCGCCCCTGGGTCGACGGCGAGGACGGCCCCCCGCTGAGCGAGCTGATCCCCGACGCCCCGCCCGCGCCGGGCGGCGAGGCCCCCAGGTGAGCTCGACGCCCGGAGCGCCTGGGAGCCCCGTCACGCGGGCCTTCGCCCGCGCCCGCCGCCGGCTGGCCCTGCGTCGGGCCGTCGTGCGCGCCGGCTGGACCCTGCTCGCCGGCGTCCTCCTGCTCGAGGTCGGCCTCGCGGCG
>JAHBXY010000178.1 GCA_019636275.1 Planctomycetota bacterium
GCGAGCCAGGCGTCGCGCTCGGCCGCGAAGCGCAGGGCGACCTCCTCGACCTGCACCGGCACCGGCACGCCGCGCAGGACGAGCAGCGGCGTGGCGCGCTCGAGCAGGGCCAGGGCGAACACCAGCGCCGCGCCCGCGCCCGCCGCCGGAGCGGCCGTGGCGAGCGCGATGCGGCGGGCCGCCCGCGCGCCGCCGACCAGGCGCGCGGCCTCGAGGCAGGCCGGGTCGAGGCGCAGGAGCGCCGCGCGCGCCGCCAGGAGCGGGATCGGGTGCAGCGCCGCGCCGAGCAGCGCCCCGCAGGCCCAGGCCGTGTAGAGCGGGCTGGCCGCAAGGAGCGCCGGCCCGGCGGGCGGACGGACGCCGAGGACCCGGAGGGCGCGCCCGCCGGGGCCGACGAGGTCGAGCCAGCCCAGGGCGACGAGGAACGGCGGCACGACCAGCGGCGCGATGGCCAGGCACAGGAGCGCAGGGCCCGCCGGAAGCCGGTGGGCGTGCAGCCACCCGCCCGCGACGCCGAGCGCCCAGGCGACGGCCGCAGCGACGAGGGCGACCTCGAGCGAGCGCCCGAGCGGCCCGAGGTCGGCCGCCGGCTCGGCGAGGCGCCAGGCGGCGAGCAGCGCCAGGCCGAGGGCGACCAGGACCCCTCCGGGCGCAGCGGCCGTCGCGATGGCTCTCGCGATGGCTCGGGCGATGGCTTGCGAGGCGGCGCTCGCGATGGACGAGAGAGACGACGTCGTCCGGGTCGCCTCGTCGAGGGTCGCCGCCGGTGTCGTTCCCGCGCCGCGATCCAGCGGCGCTCCGGGCGCGCCAGGCCGCGGGGGTGGCCCCAGGCCGTCGTCGACTCGCCCCGGCGCGTCGTCTTCGCTCACGGCGCCGACGAGGGCTCCTGGCCCGCCAGGAGCGGCCCCACGCGCGCCCACACCTGCTCGGCCACGGCCTCCTCGCCCAGGCCCGCGTCGACCACGGCGAAGCGCTCGTCGCCCGCCGCGAGGTCGAGCAGCGTCCGGCGGACCGCCTCCTGGCGGCCGACCTCCTCGAAGGCGTCGTGGGCCCCCCGGCGCGCGACGCGCTCGAGGCCGCGCGCCACCGGCAGGTCGAGGAGCAGCACGACGTCGGGGCGCGGGGCCCAGCCCGCGTGCAGGGCCACCACGTCGGCCGGGCTCAGCCCCAGCTCGGGCCGGGCGGCCTGGTAGGCGGCGGTGGAGAAGTAGTAGCGGTCCTGCAGGACGACCGCGCCGCGCGCCAGGGCCGGCCGGACGTTGTCGGCCACGTTCTGCCGCCGATCGGCGACGAACAGGTCGAGCTCCTCGCGCGCCGAGAGCGGCGGGCCCTCGCGGGCCCGGCGGCGGATCTCGCCGCCGAGGGGCCCGTGCGTGGGCTCGACCAGGCGGACGACCTCGCGGCCGGTCGCCGCCACCCGCGCGGCCAGCCGCGCGAGCTGCGACGACTTCCCCGCGCCGTCCACGCCCTCGAACACGACGAACAGCCCGCGCACGGGCCGGATTCTACGCTACCGGGCCTTGATCCTCGCCACGAAGCGGGGCAGGCCCTCCTGGGCGTCGTTCAGGAAGTCGTGCACCTGCTCGAGCAGGGTCCGCAGGTCGGCCACCGTCATGGGGCCGCTCGAGCCGCTCGCCGCCGCGCCGATGTCGTCGAACACCGACTGCAGCACGGCGACCGCCGACTCGTCGGTCCCGTTGGGGCCCATGTCGAAGGCGTTGCGCGCCAGCCGCAGGACGAGCATGCCGTCGTCCGCGGTGAGGAGCTTGCGGATCAGCTCGACGATCCCGTTGGCCCGGTTCACGGCCGGGTCGAGCTGGCGCCCGAAGAAGTGCAGGACCGTCGCCAGCGCCTGGCGGTCGACCTGCGCGGCGTGGCCCTTGCGCTCCTGCAGGACGTCGCCCAGGAGCGCGACGACGCCGCCGAAGGCGTCCTGCGCGGCGCTCGGGGCCGGCGTGAACAGGTTGGCGATCGCCCGGTTGATCGCCGACTTCTGCGGCGAGGCGCCGACCGTCTTGGCGATCTCGAGCAGCGTCGCCGCGTCGCGGCTGGTGAGCATCTGCTCGACGCTCCGCTGCTGGTCGTAGGACCACGTGGCCCGGGCGCCCGCGGCCTGCGGGATCATGTCGCCGAGCGTCTCGACGAGCTGCCCGAGCGACCGGTTGAGGGCGCCCCACTTCCAGCGCTCGACGCCGCGCGCGTCGACGTAGGTCTGCAGGAGGACGTCCTCGGCGGCGGCCATGAGGTTGTCGAGCCGCGGCCCGATCCCGCGCGCCTGGCAGCGCGCCTTCAGGTCGTCCATGGGCTTCGACAGCAGGTGGACGAGCGTCCGGTGCGGCCGGTTGCGGCGGTCGTAGATCGGCTGGCTGCTGTCGACGACCTGCGCCAGCGTGTCGGCGAGCACGTCGGCCACGACCTCGTTCGAGCCGGGGACGCGCACCTGCGTCATCGAGTCGATGCACAGGAACAGCTTCTCGACCGCGCCCGACTCGAGGATCGCCACGGCCGTCTTCTCGGTCGGCCGCATGGCGCGCTCGTAGTGCCGGCCGAGGCCCAGCATGATGTTCTTCAGGAGCGTGATCTCGCCCCGGTCGTCGAACACCTTGCAGATCGGCTTCATGGCGTCGAGGGCGCCGGTGTCGTTGAAGTCCTTGAGCGCCCGCACGTCGTCCTCGCGGATCGACGAGCAGAGGATGTTGCGGATGATCGAGATGTCGACGAGGTTGTTGATCGTGCCGATGCTGATGTTGATCCCCAGCACCCGCGCGTTGCCGGCCATGGCCGCCAGGTAGAAGTCGGCCATGTTGCTCGGGCTGCCGGCCAGCACGTTGCACGTGTTGGCCCGCTCCATCATCTCGACGACCCGCTGCATGATGCTCTTGCGGTTCGCGTCGGCGAGCGTGCGCGAGCGGTAGTCGTGGTACTTCATCATCCGCGCGAACGACGCCGGCAGGTTCTGCAGGCGGCGCTGCTCGGTGTTGAAGGCCTGGAGCAGGGCGCGCACGGCCGAGATCGAGCGGCCGCGCGGGCGCAGGGCGTCCTCGACGAGCGGCAGCAGGTCGTCGAGCAGCGCCTGGCCGGCGCCGGGCTGCGCCTGGACGCCCGCCGCGGCCGCGCTGGCCTTCTTCACGGCGACGACCAGGTTGTCGACCATGTCGCTGAAGCGCGCCCGGTCCTGCTTGACCACGGCGCCCAGGCCGCGCAGCAGGTCGCACATGGACGTGCGCTTGATCAGCTCGAACTGCGCGTGCGTCAGGTCGAGCAGCGGCGTGTCGGGCGAGAGGGTCTCGTAGTCGTCCGACGGGTCGACCGTGCCGTTGTCGTGCCGGACGCGGTCGGCGCAGCCGTCGAGGACGGCCACGACGTCGGCCGCGAGGTCCTTGCCGAGCATCTCGCCCGTGAGCAGGAGCAGCTCCGAGACGAGCGTCCGCTTGGCGTCGAAGTAGACGTAGTAGAGGGCGCCGCCCGGGGCCAGCGCCCGGCCGTCGGCGTCGCGCGTCCCGGCGTTGCCGAAGGCGGGGAGCGAGATCACGCCGCCCTGGGCGTCGACCGGGCGGCCCTGCGCGTCGACGTCGGCCGCGCCGTCGCCGTCGCGGTCGACGAAGGGCGCCGGCAGCCGGCCCGTGGCCGGGTCGGCCAGGACCTTCGGGTTGCCGTGGACGTCCAGGCGCACGGCCCAGGCCGGCGCGCCCAGGTCGGGGAAGGCGGCCAGCGGCTGGTCGGAGAGGAGCGCCTCGGAGAGCTTCTCGATCGTCTGCGCCAAGCCGTTGCCGGTCCCGGGCGCCGGCTGGAAGCCGAGGAGCTGGCGCGAGAGGAGGCCCTGGAGCTCGCGCAGCAGGTTCCGCTCGCCGTTGGGCTGGCCGCGCTCGTCGACGCCGTCGTTGTCGCGCACGAGCTCGAAGATCGAGCGCGCCAGCGTCTCGAGCTCGGGGTAGGCCAGCAGGCGGCTGATGAGCTGGTTGCGGCTGCGGTCGCCGGTGCCCGCCGCGCCGCCGCCGGACGTCGCGTCGAGGAGCTTGACCAGCGCGTCGAGCGTCGTCGGGTCGCCCAGCAGGTCGACGATGATCGCGTCGACGTCCGCCGCCGCCCGCTCGACCGTGCCGTCGTCGACGATCGGCAGGAAGGCGCCCAGCGTCGAGAACAGGTTCGAGCCGACGTCGTTGGGGATGATCCGGTTGACGGCGCTGACGAAGTCGCTCTGCCGCGCGGCGAGCGCCTGCGCCTGGGCGGTCTCGCCCTTGGTGACGTAGGTCTGGTGCAGGACCTCGTAGAGGATCTGCCCCATGTTCACGCCGGCGCTGGCGCCAGCGGCCACCCGGCCGCTGCTCCCCGACCCGCCGCCCGTCTGCTGCCGACAGCCCGCCACCCAGAAGACCTGGGTGAGGCACAGGGCCCAGGCCCCGAGCGCTTGGACGCGACGCTTCTTGAGGAAGGTCATCGAGGGGTCTCCAGCCGAAGTTGGGACCCCTCGGAGCAAATGCGGGGCCTTGAGACGGACCCCTGGAACGAAGCAGAAGTCCTTGCGCCACAGTCGCTACGCGCCGCGTCGTGGGCGGTTTCCACCCGCCATCCCGTTCTTCGGTCTCGCTTGCGTGCCGGCGTCTCCGGGAAATGGGAGAGCCGCTCAAAGCCCTTCCCGGCCGAGGATCACGCGCACGAAGGCCAGCCCGACGAAACCAATCCCGAACGCGCCGTAGAGGCGCCACACCCATCGCGTCGGGATCCCGTGAACCAGACGGCGACGGAACGCGACGAACGCGAGCAGCTCGAGCGCGCGCCAGGTGACCCAGGCGAAGACGACGGGCGTGAGCGGGTTCAGGCGGAGGGCCGCGACGACCTCGCCGTGGGCGAGCTGCACGAACCCGCGGGTCAGCCCGCAGCCGGCGCACGGCCGGTCGGTCACGCGCTTCCACACGCACAGCCCGCCGCCGGTGGTCTCCTCGAGGGCCGTCCTGAGCGGCGCGTTGGGCCGGCCCTGCGCGTCGCGCGGCGGGGTCAGCGCGGCCAGGGCCAGGACGGCCACGAACAGCAGCAGCTCGAGGACGTCGTAGCGGCCCGGCCGCCGGTCGGCCATGACGAGCGCGGGGCGCCAGGGCCTCGGCCCCGGCGCCCCGGTCGTGGTCTCGGTCGCGTCTTGCGACACCGACTAGAGCTGGACGCCGCCCTCGGCGGCGGCCGCCTGGACCGCCGACTTGTGGTCCTCGTAGGCGAGGAACGCGGTGCCGAGGCCCAGCGGGATCGTGACGAACGCGCCCACGCAGCACATCATGCCGACGAAGGTGACGATGCCGACCACGAGCGAGAGCAGGATGCACGGGACCAGGTTGCCCTTGGCGAAGTGCAGCGACGCCTTCATGGCGTCGATGAAGCTCGTCCCGGGGCGGTCGGCGAGGATCGGGCCGACGAACACGAAAAGGCCGCCGATGATCAGGCCGGGAACGAACAGGATCATCGAGCCGATGTTCATGAGGAACACGACCAGGAACGGGCCGACGATCTTGTCGACGGCGTTCTCGAAGTTGAACAGGTCGCCGATCTGGATGGGCTTGCCCTCGTGCTTGGCCGCCTTCACTGCGGCCATGTAGTTGATCCCGATCAGGAAGTTGACGAACGGGATCATCATGCACAGAACGGCGACGACGCTGGGCACCACGTTCGCCTTGAAGACTTCGAGCCCACCCGAGATGTAATCCCCGAACTTCATCTGCGCGGCCATGGCCGAGCCTCCCCCCTCATGAGGCGCCGTCGCGGCGCCAGACCGCTCTCCAAGGCGAAGGGCCCCGGCCAGAGCGGCGAGAACTATAGTGCACGCCGGCGCGGCAGCGCAAGACGGAGCGACGCGTCATGGCGGACGTGCTGGCGATCCTTCACGGCGCCCTGGGCGACACGATCCTGGCCTTGCCCGCGCTCGAGGTCCTCGCGGCCGCAGGTCCCTTGACGGTCTGGGGCCCGGCCCGGGAGCGCCTCACCCCTCTCCTGGCGCCGCGCGGCCCGGCGTGCGCCGTGCGCACCTTCCCGCCGGAGGCCTTGCCGCTGTGGTCCGACGCTTCGACGCCGCTGCCGGCGCAGGCGCAGGCCGCGCTGGCGCCCTTCGCGCGCATCGTGGCCGTGTGCGGCCCCGGCCCGCTGGCCGCGCGCGTCGAGGCCCTCGGCGGCGCGGTCGTCGCCGGCCCCTGCGCCGCCGACGACCTGCCGGGGCATGCCGGCGACGTGCTCCTCGCGCGCCTGCGCGCGGCCACCGGCCTGGCGGTCGAGGTCGACCCGCGGCCGCGCCTCAGGCCAGCGCCTGACGACCTGGCTCGCGGGCGGGCGCTGGCCGGCGCCGAGCGCTGGATCGTCTGCCACCCGGGCAGCGGCGGCGCCGCCAAGTGCTGGTCGCCGGCCGGGTTCGCGGCCGCCCTCGCGGGCCTGCCGGGCGACGTGACGCGCGTGGTCGTCCTCGGCCCGGCCGAGGTCGAGCGCGGCCTGGACCCGGCCGCCTTCCCGGGGGCGCGCGTCGTCCGCACGCCCCCGCTCCAGGACCTCATGGCCCTCCTCGCCGGCGCGGCCGCCTACCTGGGCAACGACGCCGGCCCCACGCACCTGGCCGCGGCGCTCGGCGCGCCGACCCTGGCCGTGTTCGGCCCGACCGACCCGGCGCGCTGGGCCCCGCGCGGCCGCGGGCCCGTAGCGGTGATCCGGAGCGACCTCGACGCCCTGGACCCGGCGACCGTCGGCCGCGCCCTCGGGGGCCTGCTCCGGGAACCTGTGGAGTCTGGCCCCTCCTTCACGCTAGATTGACGCGCGTCCGGGCCCGCGCGCGAGCCCGGTCCGCAGGGGGGGCCGAGCGTGGGCGGGCGAGCGACGACCGGGGGCTGGACGCGTGGCGCATGCCTCGCGACCGCCGCCGCGGGCCTCCTCCTCCTCTTCGGCGCGCGCGCCGAGGCCACCAACGGCCCCAAGCTCACCTCGAGCGGGGCGCGCGCCGCCGGGCGCGGCGGCGTCGACTATGCGTTCGCCGACGACGCCATCGGCCCGGCCAACAACCCGGCCGGCATGGCCTGGGTCTACGGCAACCGCCTCGACCAGTACTGGGCGATCGCCGACCCGCGCGCGTCGTGGTCGAACGAGTTCGGCCGCTTCAAGGACCGGGACAACCTGTTCATCGCCGTCCCGGCCTTCTCGTTCGGCGTGTTCTTCGACCCCTTCAAGTCGTGGGAGGTCGCGCCGCTCTTCGACCTCGGCAACTGGGGCCTCAAGCCGAAGCCGGGCGAGGTGGTCGATGAGGGTAGTCCGCTGGACATCGACCCGGACCCGCTCGGCAGCCGGCTGCGCGTGGGCTTCGGCGTCTTCCCGGTCACGGGCGGCCGGGTCCAGTTGAAGAAGATGCGCACGCGCGGCTTCGCCGAGCCGCTCGACTGGGAGGTCGACACACTGGCGCTGGCGGTCACGCCCTCACTGGCGATCCGCGTGACGAACTTCTTCTCGATCGGCCTGAACCTGCAGTTCCACTACAGCAAGTTCGAGCTCGACGGCGGCATCGCGCAGCCGCGCACGACGCTCGCCGAGAGCTTCCGCACGGCGGCGGTCCTCCTCAACGACAACCCGCAGATCGTCACCAAGGCGGACATCGACGACGCGTTCACCTACGGCTTCTCGTGGCGCATCGGCTTCATGTTCCACCTCCACGAGATGCTCTCGGCGGCGTTCGTCTACCAGGACCGCAGCTACTCGGCCGACTACCTCGGGCGCGCGACCGTGAGCGGCGACGACGAGGTCCGCTCGCTGACCAACGGCAACCCGTCGCTCCTGCAGATCGTCGACTCGCGCGTCGACCCGTCGCTGGGCTTCGAGTCGCGCTACGACCTGCGCCTGCAGGACTACGACCAGCCGCGCCACTTCGGCCTGGGGCTGGCCTTCCGGCCGCACCGGCGGCTGTCGCTCGGGCTCGACTACACCTACATCTGCTGGCGCGAGCGCTTCAAGGAGTTCAAGGCGCGCCTCTCGAACGGCACGAACCCGAACCTCGACATCATGACGAGCCCGTCGGTCAAGGTGCGCGTGCCGCTCAAGTTCCGCGACCAGAGCGTCATCGCGGTCGGCCTGAGCGCGCTCGTGGCCGAGGGCCGCGACATCGTCGAGGGCGTCCCCGCGTGGTCGCTCGTCGTGCGCACGGGCTACAACTACGGCCGCTCGCCGGTGCCCCGCCGCACGACGCTGCCGCAGCTCCCGGTGATCAACGAGCACCACGTGAGCGCCGGCTTCAGCTTCCACTGGGGGCCGCTGGTCGAGTTCAGCGTCGCCGCCGAGTACGCCCTGCCGCGCGAGATCTCGTCGGGGAGCCACATCGGCGACTTCACGCTCAGCAACTCGAAGCAGGAGGTCTCGATCCTCTTCGTGCAGTTCGGCATGGGGTTCAACTTCTGACCCGCACCGCCCTCGACGAGGCGCCCGCCGAGCTGGCCCTGCGCTACCTCAAGCACCGCTGGCGCGGGGCGGTCGAGGCGGCGCACGCGGGGACGCTGGCGCTCGGCGACGTCGACCTCGACGCCGACTGGGGCGAGCTCGCAGGCGCCGTGGGCGTCGCCGCGCTCGAGGCGATCGCCCTGGCGCTCCTCGCGGCGCGCGAGGCGCCGGCGGCGGACGCCCGGGCGCTCCGAGCGCTCGCGCCCGAGGTCGACGCGGCCGCGGCGCCGGCGCTCCTGTCGCTCCTCGCCCTGAACGTGGCCTTCCGCCTGCGCAGCGACGCCACCCTCACGGCCCTCGTCACCTCGCTCGAGGCGCCCGGCCTGCCCCCGCGCCGGAGGTCGTCGGCCGCCTGCTGCGCGCGCGCTCGGCGCGCGCGCCACCGCGCGGGCTCGTCGCCGCGGCGCCCGTGGGCGTCGACCCGCGACGCGGTCGGCGCCGGCGTGGCCGCCGTGGCCGCGCCACCGCCAGGAGGCGCTGCACCTCGACGCCGAGCCCGACGCCGCCGTCCGCCCTCGGGCGGCCCTGCGCCCGCGGCGGGCGACGCCCTGGTCGCGCGCCGGGTCGGCCGCGCGGCGCCTCCTCCTCCTGCGGCGCACCGGCGGCTGGGTCACCGCCCTGAGCGAGGACGAGGCGCTCGAGCGCGACCTGGCGCCGCACCTGGCCCGCGTGGCCGGCGTGCGCCGCGCGGCCTGGTCGCGCTTCGGTCCGCGCTTCGGTCCGGGCGGCCCCGACCTCCTCGTCGTCGAGGGCACGCGCACGGTCGTCGACCGCGCCGCGCTCGAGGCGACCTGCGGGGAGCCGCCCGACGACGACGACGTGGCGGGCGCCTTGCGCGCGCTCGGCGTCCTCGACCTCGACCCCGGCCACCCGCGCGGGCCGACGCCGCTGCGCTTCGCCGAGCACCTGGGCGGCGGCCCGCCGCTGGGGGTCGAGCGGCGGCTGAAGCGTCGTGGCATCCGCGCCCTGGCCTTCGAGCCGCCGGCGGGTGGTCCTGGCGGGGGCGGCGTGCAATAGTTTCACGTCCGGTCCGGGTGCTCCGGGCGGGCGATGAGGGGGTGCGTCGTGAGCGAGTTCCAGTATCAGCAGCCGGGCGGCAACCAGGCGGGCGCCAGCCCCATGGCGATCGCCGCGCTCGTCCTGGGCATCGTGAGCTGGGTCCTCTGCGGCCCGTTCTTCTCGGTGCCGGGCGCGATCGTCGCGAAGGTCGAGATGGGCAAGATCCAGCGCGGCGAGTCGCCGGCCGCCGGAATGACCATCGCGACGGTCGGCTTCTGGCTCTCCGTCGTCAACGTCGTCGTCTTCTGCCTGCTCATGTGCCTGTACGTCGTCCTGTTCGCGGGCGTGATCGCCACGGCGCCCATGCAGGGGCGCTGAGCCAGCAACGCCAGCCCGGGTCGCCGGCGCGCGGGCCCGGCGCATCTCGGCGTGCGCCGGACGACCGGAGGCCGCCTCGCGCGACGTCCACGCCGGCCCTGCAGGCTGCGCGCGACGGGGCCGGGCGCCAGCTTCGCCGTCGTCCTACGGCCCGAGCAGCCGTCAGCGCGCGCGCGCGGGCGGCCCCTGCGGCAACCGGACGGCGGGCCCGCGCCGCGGCGGGCGGCGCCGCGGCGGCGGAGAATCCGTCGACGGTCGGCGGCGATCGGCCCGGCCCGGTCAGGGGCATGCCGAGCGGGGCGCGCCGGGGTTGGCGCGGCGCCGCACGACGCGCCGCCGGAGCTGGTGCTGCTGCCCCTGCTCGAGCTGCTCGACGCGCTCGCGCAGCGCCTGCTCCTCGAGCTCCCGCTGGGCCAGCTCGGCCTCGAGGGCGGCCGCCCGCTCGGCGGCGGCCCGCGCCGCGGACTTGTCGGCGCGCGCCGGCGGCCGCGGGGCATGCTCGGCCGCGGTGTGCCCGGCCTCGAGCGCCTCGTGCTCGCGCTCGACCGACCGCTGCGCGGCGCGCACCGCCGGATGGTCGGGGTCGAGGGCCGCCGCCTGCGCCACGAGCCAGCGCTGCACCTCGAGCGACGCGCCCTGCCCGCGGCTCCAGGCGTAGACCTCGATCCAGTCCATCGCCAGCCGGCTGCCGCGGATCGAGGCCACCCGGCGCTCGAGCCGCAGCCCCTGCGCCAGGGCGCGCAGGTGCTCGGCCTGATCGGAGAGGCCGCGGCCGCTGGCCCAGGCGGCGAGCGCCTCGACCGCGGCGGGGTCGGTCATGTCCGTGTCGCGCGCGCGGTCGCCGAACTCCTCCTGCGGGGTCTCGCGCCGCTCGATCCTCGCGACCGAGTTGGCCGGCAGCACGACGCGCCCGCCCGGCACCTCGAGGTGGACCGCGCCCCGGCGCTCCTCGACCACCTTCCCCTCGATCCGGCGGCCGTTGGTCAGGTGGACCACGTCCGCGCTCGCCGGACCGGCGAGGAGCCCCAGGAAGCCGAAGGCCATGACGAGGGTTCTCATCTCTGCCCGCAGCGTAGCGCCGCCGTCTCGCCTCGGACAGGGCGTCTCCTCCATGCCCGTGCGGCGCACGCACTTCCGCTTCTGGAAGACCGTCCGGATCTGGGAAGTCTGCGCGCCGCCAGGCGCTCTAACCCGTTCGAAGACAATGCCCGGCCGGGAGCGGGGCGTGGCGCAGCGTTTGTTGTCGGGTGCCGCCTGGACGACGGAGGAAGAGGATGCGGGTCCGCCGCCACCCACCGGCCCTGCTCTGTTACGCGCTCGCCCTGTCCCAGGCCTTCTGGGGCCTGGGCTGCCAGGACCGCATCAGCGGCAGCGGCGCGGGGGCCTCGAGCACGCTCGCCGGCGTCCTGGCCAGCCAGGACATCGGCGCCGTGGTCTTCGGCCTCTGGCGCGAGCAGATCACGCAGGAGCCGGCCGGGGCCGCGCGCGACGCGCGCCTGGCCGCGCTCGACGGGCGCCGGAGCGACTTCGTCCGCGCGGTCAACGACATCGTCAACGTCCGCACCGTGCAGGGCGTGGCGCAGACGGCCGACGCGCTGTTCGCGCTCGTCGACGACGGCACCCTGCCCGCGCTGGCCGACCACGCGGCGGCGGTCCTCGACCTCCTGCTGCAGGACCCCGCCGCGCTCGACGCCCTGATCGACCTGGCCCGCCAGCAGCCGCGCGGCTCGCACGCCGCCCTGCCGCCGCGCGAGCTCGTCGCGCTCCTCGGGCGCGTCGCGAACTACCCCGACAGCGAGGCGCTCTGGACGGCGGTCGCGCGGCTGATCGAGGAGAACGACGGCCACGACGCGCAGGGCATCCCCAACGGCGAGCCGACCCTCGTCCACGACCTCCTGGCGCTCGGGCGCGACGCCCTGAACCGCGCCGCGACCGCCGCGCCGACGGCGACCCAGGGCCGCCTCCTGCAGGCGGCGCGCGAGGTCCTGGGCGCGATGACCGAGGAGGCGCAGGTCCGCGGGACCTTCGACTTCGGCCACCCCGAGTGGGTCGCGCGCGTCGACGCGCGGGGGCTGCCGCGCGTGGCGCTCGACCCGGCCACGGGCCGGCTCTTCGCCCCGTTCGTCGACGACGACGGCGACGGCCTGGCCGACGCCGACGCGGCCGGCGCGTTCGTCGACGCGGCCGGCCAGCCGGTCGACCGGCCCGTGTTCGGGCGGCCGGGCGACCCGGGCTTCGACGCCGAGGGGCGCGCGGTCACGGGGGGCGGCGCGCTGCTCTACGAGTACGCCGACGCCAAGCGCACGATCCTGGCCCTGACGGCCAAGCTCGGCGGCGACCTCCTGGCGCGCGAGGTCGACGAGCGCGCCTGCCGCGTCCTCGAGGCCGGCCTCGGCCCCGTCCTGCCCGACGGCACCTACGGGCGCGACCACCCCGTCGCCGACCTTGCCTGGGGCGCGCTCTCGCTGCTCGAGGACGACGGCGCCCCGACGCTCCTGCGCGCCGCGCAGCACCTCCTCCAGCGCGACCCCGCCGCCGCCGAGCGGCTGATCGTGACGCTCGCGCGCGGCCACGAGGCGGCGCGCCAGGCCACCCGCGGCTCGCCGGGCCTCGGCTCGGCGCGGCTGAGCGACCCGCGCGTCGTCCAGCTCCTCGACGACCTCATGCCGATCCTCGACGACCTCCTCGAGCAGCCGAGCAACGGCGGCCGCTCGACGGGCCTGGTCGTCGTCGACACCCTGATCGAGCTCGGCACCCGCGCGCCCGACTTCGGGCCGCAGCTCGCGCCGCTGTTCCTCTACCGGCGCGTCGAGCGCGAGACGGTCCCCGACGGCGACCGCAACACGATCGACGAGGCGCGCTCGACCCCGGTCGACCACGGTCAGCCGGCGTGGATCGGCGCGCAGGACAACCGCAGCGCCGTCCACCAGCTCCTCGACCTCCTGGCCCGGAACGACGGCTGCCAGCTCTTCGGCCGCAGCATCTCGGTGTGGATCATCGACCAGATGGCCGACCTGAGCCCCGCGACGGTCGGCACGCTCGCCTCGCTCGTGAACGCGCTGCCGGGGTTCCTGACGAACATCCTCTGCCCCGGCACGAGCCAGGACGTCCAGGCGCTCGACGCGCTGGCCCGCTCGGGCGCGCTCGACGGCTTCCTGCCGCTGGCCAAGGCCTTCAAGGACCAGGGCGAGACGGAGCTGCTGGTGCGCCTGCTCGTGCGCCTGCAGCGGAGCTACGCGGGCACGCTGCGCGAGGTCGAGCGCGACGTGGCGGCGATCCTCGACGCGGGCGCGCTCGAGGAGCTCGAGGCGGCGCTGGCCCTGGCCCGGCAGGTGCGCGACCCGCTGACCGGCGAGCGGGCGACCGAGACGATCGCCCGCGCGCTCGGCGACCTCGTCGACGTCGACCGCGTCGTCGTCGACCGGCGCGGCCAGCGCGTCCCCAGCCGCGCCCACCTGCTCCTGCGGCCGCTGCAGGAGCTCGACCGGCGCGTCGTCGCCGCCGGGCGCGCGGCCGACATGACCGCGGTCGCCGACGGCCTGTTCGAGGTCGTGCTCGCGCGCGAGGTGGTGAACGGCGTGGAGCTGCTGCGCAACGGCAGCACGATCCCGCTCGTCGCCCGGACGCTCGACGCGATCGCGGCCGCGCTGCCGACCGACGCCGCCACCCGGGCGGCCGAGGTCGACCTGGCCCGCCGGCAGCTCGAGGACGCCCTGGCGAGCAAGGACCTGGCGGTCGTGCTCCAGCTCCTGCGCACGATCGAGGCCTCGCCGCACAAGCAGACGATCCGGCGCTCGATCGTCAACCTGCTCACGCCCAACCGGGCGGTGCAGCACGACATCTTCGGCGCGATCGTGCGCCTGGCCGTGATCGCCCTGTCGCTGCCGCGCGGCGCCATGAGCCTGGCGCCGCTCCAGGCGCTGGCGCCGTTCCTGGCCCGCGTCGTCGACCCGCACAACCCCGTCGTCCCCGACACGCTGCGCGCGATCGAGCGCCTGCTCACGGCCGACCAGGGCCAGACCACGCTCAACCTCGTGCGCGCCGCCCTGAACCCGGCCCCGGGCGAGCTCGACCCGCCGGCGGCCGTCCTGCTCGACGTCGCGCAGGAGGTCTCGGCGGCCGGCGGCGGCGCGGGCGGGGCGCTCGACCGGGCGGCCCTCGAGGAGACGCTCCGCCGGCTGGCGGCGTTCATCCGCGACGACACGTCGGGGCTGGGCTACCTGTTCGCGCTCATCGCGGGCCGTCAACGATAAGGCCCGCCGCCGGTTTGGCGCGGCGCGGCCCCAACCGCTACGCTGAACCCCCATGAGCGCGGTGGTGACCCTCGAGGGCCCCGTGAGCGGCACGTTCGTCCTCGCCCGCGGCGAGGGCCTCGTGATCGGTCGCTCCCTGGCGGTGGACCTCTCGGTCGACGACCTGCGCGTCAGCCGGCGGCACTGCCGCATCGAGCACGGCGAGAAGGGGGTCGCGGCGCTTGACCTGCGCTCGGCCAACGGCACCTACGTCAACGGCCAGCGGGTCACCAAGGCCCTCCTGCGCCCCGGCGACACGCTGCAGGTGGGCAACTCGAGCCTACGCGTGACGGTGCAGTACGGCGACGAGGACTACCTCGAGCGCTCCTACGCCTGCGACCAGTGCCGGCGCGCGATCTCGCTCATGACGTTCGCCGACGGCGACGTCATCCAGCTCGGCGACCGGTTCATCTGCCCCCAGTGCCGCGACAAGCAGTCGACGCCCGAGTTCTCGCTCGTGGAGCTCGACGTGGTCCAGCGCCTGTTCCAGGAGGGCTTCGAGGTGCTGGAGAAGCTGTCGATCTCCGGCGTCGTGCCCATCTACAAGGCGCGCAAGCGCTCGCTCGACCAGCTCGTGGCGATCAAGGCGCTGCCGCTGTCGGGGGCGGTGAGCCAGAAGAAGGTCAGCCGCTTCGTGCAGGAGGCCAAGGCCCAGGCGCGGCTGCGGCACCGCAACGTGGTCGCCATCTACGACGTCCGCAGCCTCCCCGACCTGATCTACATCGTGATGGAGCTGATCGAGGGCGAGACGCTCCTGCAGATGATCCAGCGGGCCGGCGCGCGCCTGGCCGTGCGTGACGCGCTGCGGATCACCTACCAGGTGGCCCGGGCCCTCGCGCACGCGCACGAGAAGGGGATCGTGCACCGCGACGTGAAGCCGTCGAACATCATGATCGGCGCCGACGGCGACGCGCGGCTGATCGACTTCGGGCTGGCCAAGAACATGCACGAGCTGAGCCTGGGGATCACGTCGGACGGCGAGACGCTGGGGACCGTCGGCTACATGGCACCCGAGCAGGTGCGCACGGCGCGCGAGGCCGACCACCGCGCCGACGTCTACGCCCTCGGGGCGACGCTGTTCCACTGCCTCGCCGGGCGCCCGCCGTTCGTCGCCCGCTCCGAGGCGCAGCTCATGGAGGAGCTGGAGCGCTCGACGCCGCCGCTCGACCTGCTCGTCGGCGTGCCGCTGTCGGTCGTGACGTTCGTCGTCAAGCTCCTGCAGCGCCGGCCGGAGGACCGCCACCAGTCGCCGGCGGCCGTGCTCGCGGCCGTGGAGGCCCTCGTCACCGAGCTGACCGGGATCGCCGCCAACCCGAACAACGTCGAGTTCCTGCTCAAGGTGCGCGACGACGAGTCGGACCACCTGCTCCAGACCTGGCGCCACTCGCGCCCGGCGCGCGCGGCGGGCCTCCTGGGCGCGTTCCGCGAGGCCGAGCTGATGGAGTTCATGCACATGCTGGAGCTCAACCGCAAGACCGGCGTGCTGACGGTCGCCGGCGCCGGCCTGCGCGGGGCCCTGGGCATCGCCGAGGGCAAGATCGTCCGCGCCGAGGCCGGGGCGGAGCGCGGGCAGCGGGCCGTGTTCCGCATCCTCGCGCTGGCGCAGGGCGACTTCGAGTTCGCGCCCGGCGAGGCGCCGGCGGCCCGCGACTGCGACCTGAGGATCTCGCAGGTGCTCCTCGAGGCGATGCGCGTGCGCGACGAGCGCCACGCCAGGGGCTGAGCCGCGCCTTGGACGCCCAGGACCGCGCCCTCGCGCTGCTCGCCTGCCAGCGCGGCCTGGTGACCCCGGCCGCGCTCAGGGTCGTGCTCGCCCGCCCGACCGGCGAGCGCATGCCCCAGCTCCTCGTGCGCGAGCGCGTGCCCACGCACCTCGTCAGCGGCCTCGTGCGCGAGGTGGCCCGCGCGCGCTTCCGCTGCGAGGCCTGCGGCGCGGAGCACGCGTTCGAGCACCTCGCCGGCCGCGACCGCCTCCTGTGCGCCTGCGGCGGCCCGCTGGCGATCGCCGCGCCGGGGCGGGGCACCTCCTCGTCGCTGGCCCGGCCGTCGAGCCCGGACCGCCCCGCGTCGGCCCCGCGCGGGCTGAAGAGCGACGTCGACGACCTCGACCGCTACGTCTCGGAGGACCTCGTCGAGCCCGACGACGCCCCGCCCGCGCCCGCGGGGACGGCGTCGTCGTGGGGGACCGCCGCGCCGGGGGCCCGGGTCGTCGACACGCACATCGGCGCGGCCGGGGGCGCCGCCGGGGCGGGCGGCGGGGCGGGCCCGGAGGGCCGCCGCCTGGGCGCCTACACGATCGAGCGCGAGCTCGGCCGTGGCAGCAACGGGGTCGTCTACCTGGCGCGGCGGCCCGGGCTCGAGCGCCCGGTCGCCATCAAGGTGCTCAAGGCCTCGGACCTGGCCGACGACGAGACGGTCAAGCGCTTCGAGCTCGAGGCGGCCGTGGCCCAGAAGCTGCGCGACCCGGGGATCGTCGCCGTCCACGAGGCGGGCCAGGAGGGCGAGACCCGCTACTTCGTCATGGAGTACTGCCCCGGCCAGACGCTCAAGGAGCGCCTCCACGCCGGGGCCCTGACCCCGGAGGAGGCCGCCCGGCTGGTCCTGGCCCTGGCGCGCACGATGGCCGTGGCGCACGCGGCGGGCGTGCTCCACCGCGACCTCAAGCCGGCCAACGTCATGATCGACGCCGCCGGGCGGCCGCGGGTGACGGACTTCGGCCTGGCGCGCGACCGCTCGCTCCTGCGGTCGATGACCCGCACGGGCGACGTCATCGGCACGCCGTTCTACATGGCGCCCGAGCAGCTCCGGGGCGAGCGCGGCGCCGACCACCGGCTCGACATCTACGCCCTGGGCGTCGTCCTCTACGAGTGCCTCACGCGCGAGCGCCCCTACCGGGCGGAGACGTTCGTCGAGCTGGTGCAGCTCGTCACGCAGTCGACGACGCCGCCGCGACCGAGCGCCCTGGCGCCCGACGTCCCGCCGGGCCTCGACGCCGTGGTCCTGAAGGCCATGGCCCGCGACCCGGACGACCGCTACGCCACGTGCACGGAGCTGGCCGACGACATCGAGCGCGTCCTGGCCCGGAAGCGCCCACGTGCGCCGCTGCCCCGGGGCGCGGGCGAGCGCGGGCCCGGCCGGCGGCAGGCGGTCGCCGCCGGCGCCGTCCTCCTCCTGGCCCTGGGCCTCGGGGCGGCGCTGCTCCTGGCGCCGGTGCGCCCGGCCGCCGGGCCGGCGCCGCCGCCGTCGACGCCGACGTCGCCGTCGACCACGGTCCTCGGGCCGGAGAAGGACCAGCGGACGCTCCGCCGCGAGCTCGAGGAGGCGCTGCGCGCCGGGTCGCCGGCCGAGGTGCGCGCGGCGCTGGCGCGGCTGCTGCCGAGCGCGCCCCCGGGCGACCTGCGGCGGCGGATCGAGCTGGAGGTCCGCCGCGCTGACGTGCGCGAGGCCCTCGAGCGGCTGCCCGCCCTCGGCCCCGACGAGGTCGCGGCGGCGGCCGCCGCGGCGCGGGCGCGCGCCGGCTCCGAGGAGGCGCTCGTCCGCGAGGTCGACCTGGCGCTCGGGCGGGAGCGCGTGCGCCGCGGCCGCTACGAGGACGCCGGCCCGCCGCTGCAGGCGGCGGCGGCCGATCCCGGCCCGGTCGGGCGGGAGGCGCGGCGCCTGCACGGGTTCGTGCTGGAGAAGCTCGGCCGCGCGGCGGAGGCGCGCGACGCCTACGCCGCGGCCGGGGGCGACGCGGTCGCGTCGGCGGCGCTCCGCCGCCTGCGCGAGGAGCTCGCGGCGGCCGAGGTCGATGCGCGGGCGGCCGTCGAGCGGGAGCCCGAGCGCCTGGCCGCGCTGCTCGAGCTGGCGCGGGTGCAGGTCGAGCGCGGCGACCTCGTCGGCGCGGACGCGGCCGTGGAGCGGGCGAGGGCCCTGGCGCCCGACGACCCCGAGGTCCTCGTCCTGGCCGGGCTGCTCAAGGCGCGCGAGGGCAAGGCGCCGTCGGCCGCGCAGGCGCTCGAGCGGGCCGTGGCCCTCACGGGCGACCCGCCCGACCCCGACGCCCTGGTCCTCCGCGCCCAGCTCGCGCTCGCGGCCCGCCGCGTCGACGCGGCCGAGGCCGACCTCGAGGCGGCGCTGCG
>JAHBXY010000179.1 GCA_019636275.1 Planctomycetota bacterium
GGATCCTCGATCCGTCACTTGACGGGCGCGGTGCGTGAGCCTTCTTCAGCGGTCCCGGCAGGGGCGCGCGCGCGCGTGAAGCGCGCCCTCTGCTCCCTCTGCTCCTCTGTTGTGAACATTCTCGGAGGCGCACAGGGGGGCTCGCGCGCGTGAAGCGCGCCCTCTGCTCCCTCTGCTCCTCTGTTGTGAGCCATCTCGAGCAGGGGCGAGCGAGGGGGCGATCACACCTTCTCGAGCATGACCTTCAGCAGGTCGTGCGCCGTGACGATCCCCACCACGCGCGCGCCCTCGACGACCGGCAGGCAGCCGATCCGGTCCTCGACGAAGCGGCGCACGCCCTCGCGCAGGGGCGTGTCGGGGGCCGCCGTGACGACGTCGCGCGTCATGACCTTCGCCACCGGCGTGCCGCGCACGACCTCCTCCCACACCTGCCGCTGCCCGGAGAGGAGCGCGGAGGGCGTGGCGCGCTTCACGTCGCGGTCGGTGAGGACGCCCTCGAGGCGGCCGTCGGCGTCGACGATCGGGATGTGCCGCACGCCGTGGTCGCGCAGGAAGCACATGGCGTCGAGCAGCGTCTGGTCGGGCCGGAGCGTCTTCGGCTCCCGGGTCATGATCGCGCCGAGGGTCGTGGTCATGGGCGTCTCACCTGGTCCGGTCGCCCACGATACCGCCCACGGCGCGCCGCCACAGGCGCCAGAGGACGACGCCCGCCAGGAGCACGATCACGACGAGCTGCCCGAGCGAGCCGAGGAACACGAGCCCGAAGTGGAACCGCGACGCGACCCACACCACGGCCGCGCACGCGGCGAGGAAGCCGGCCACGTCCAGCGCCGTGCGCACGGAGCCCAGCTCCGAGAGGGGGAAGACCATGCGCAGGCCAGCGACCGAGCCGGCGAGGCACAGGACCGGGGCGACGACGAGGAGCAGGTTGGCGTGCAGGAGGTCGGCGCCGAGGGCCGTGCGGGCCACGAAGAGGCAGCCCACCTCGACGACGACGGCCAGCAGGGCCACCCCCATGACCAGGCTGGCGATGAGTCTCCCGTCGGCGTCGGTGCGCCCGCCCTTGCCGATCCGCGCCGCGACGGTGCCCACGACCGGCAGCGCCAGCCCGGCCGCCAGCACCCAGAGGGCGTTGTCGTCGGCCCAGGAGTATGCGCCGCGGAGCGCCTCGTCGAGCGTCATGGCTCCTCCCCCGGGGTGCACGGTGCCACGGCGGCGGCCTGCGGGCCAGCGGGGGTGGCGACGATCAGCCGGTTCTGCGGCGTGATCTCGTCGGGGATCCGCTGCAGGTGGACGTGGTAGCCGGCGGCGCGCAGGCGCAGGGCGCGGACCGCGTCGACCGCCAGGCGCCCGTCCATCCAGACCTCGAGCCCGCCGGTGTCGCAGCGGGCCAGGCTCTGGCAGCAGGGGAGCACGGCCACGGCGGCGCGCGCGGCCAGCGCGACGTCGAGCACGCGGTCGGTGAGGACGCCGCAGGCGTGCACCGAGACCACGAGGTCGCCCGGGTCGACCTCGACGCCGGCCACGTCCCTCACCTCCCAGCGCACCTTGCCGGCCAGGCGCGGCCAGCGGGCGACGAGCGCCGCCTCGAGGGCGTCGGCGCTCTGCGGGCGGCGCCGGTCGACGCAGCGCGCGCCGGGGGCCGTCGGGTCGAGGAGGAGCAGCAGGTGGGCCAGGAGGCCGTGGCCGGCGGCCAGGTCCACGATCGGCCGGCCGGCGAGGCGCCGGTGCACGCGCTTGGCCACGGCCCAGGCCTCGAACAGCTCCTTGCGCGGCAGGCAGGCCGCCTCGGAGACGACGCGGCCCACGGCGTCGAAGAGCGTGTCGCCCGGGAAGTCGGCGACCGTGAACCGCGTGAGCCGCGCGCGCGACGAGGGCTTCACCCGGGCGGGTCCGCCCAGGGCGCGGCGCGCCCGTCCTGCTCGAGGCGCGCCAGGCGCGCGCGCAGCCAGGCCGCGTCGTCGGCGAGCCCCAGCCGCTCGTAGAGGCCCGCCAGCGCCGCCCAGCGGGCGCGCACGTCGAAGCCGAGCGAGTGCTGCAGCTTCCGCAGGCACACGGGGCAGGGCTCGAGCGGCGAGCCGTCGAGCTCCGGCAGGGCGTTGCTCCCGTTCATCACGCAGCGGAAGTAGACGCAGTGCTTGAGCCCGAAGCCGTGGCCGACCTCGTGCGTGAGCAGCTTGAAGGCCCGCGCCAGGTACAGCCGCTCGTCGACCCCGGGGTGGTGGAAGCGGCGGTAGGAGTAGACGCCGAGGCCCTCGCGGAAGCGGCCCAGGCCGAACACGTAGTTGTCGAGCCCGCGGACGAAGAAGTCCTCGTCGGCCACGCCGGCGTAGACGAGCGCCCCCTCCGGCCGGCGCGCGGCCAGCCAGTCGAGCAGGTGGGCCGAGTCCCACTGGCCGCGCGCCGCGTCGAAGGCCGCGGGCGGGAGCTCGAGCGGCGGCGCCAGCGCCGCCTCGGCGGCGAAGAACAGGCCGCACTGCTCGCGCACGACCTCGAGGGCCGCCTCGGCGTGCGGGCGCAGCGGCGTCAGCGGCTGCAGCACGACGCGCTCGCGCCCGGGCGCGCGGCGCAGCGGGTCGAAGTCGACGAACTCCTCGAAGGTCTGCCCCTCCTCCGGGTGGTGGTAGAGCCACTCGCCTTCGCGGGCGGGGGCCAGCGGCGTCCAGCCGTCCGGGTCGAGGCCGTAGACGCCGGTCGCGTGCAGCTCGGCCTGCCGGCGCGCGGTCGTCTCGCGGTTGTGCGCCAGGACGGCGCCGTCGATCGAGGGCAGGCCGCGCAGGTGGCCCTGGGCGGCGAGGGTCAGGCCGGCCGCGACGAGCAGCCCGGAGAGGAGCAGGAGCCGGCGGCGGCTCACGTCGCCAGGCGCCGCCGCGCCTCCTCGAGCGTGGCGGCCATGGCGAACGTGCCAGTCAGCCCCAGCAGGTCGAAGATCTGCAGCGGGTCGTAGCCCTGCGTCAGGCCGGCGCCGCCGTCGCCCTGGGCGGCGCTGCGGTGGACCAGGACGATCCCGCCGCCCTTGTCACGGCAGGCCTCGAGCGAGCCGACGAACACGCCCACGCCGGCCGACGCGATGTAGGTGACCTTCTCCAGGTCGCAGGCCAGCCGCGTCCAGCCGCGGGCGATCGCGCCCGAGATGAGCTTGTCGAGCTGGCCGGCGGTGTCGGCGTCGAGGACGCCCTCTATCACCACGGCCAGCACCTGGCCGGGGAGCTCCTGGGCGCGCAGGGTCAGGTTGGCCACGGGCGTCGCTCCGTCAGTCGGCGTGGAAGACGACGATCTTCGACCCGGCGAAGACGAACAGCTCCTGGTCGACGATCACCGGCGGCAGCGTGACCTGCGCCCCGGCGATCGCGTGGCGCCAGCGGACCTCGCCCGTCGCGCGCTCGAGCGCGTAGAGCACGCCGTTGTGCCCGCCCACGTAGACCGCGTCGCCGCCTGGCACGGGCCGCGTGACCGGGGCCGGGCAGGAGAACGGCGCCGACCAGGCCGGCTTCGCGCCGCCGGGGCCGACGACGAACGCGCGCACCTCCTTGCCCACGGCGGCGTACACCCGGTCGGCCACGACCTCGAGCCCCTGGCCCGGGAGCGCCTTCGTCGGCTCGCCCAGGGCCGCGACCTCGCGGAGGTTGGCCGGGTCGGTCGGATCGAGCACGTGGACGACCCCGTCGGCGGTGAGCACGACGAGGTTGCGGCCGATCGCCCGCGGGCCGTCGATCACGTCGGCGCCGAGGTCGATCGAGCCCAGGAGCTGCCGGCGCACGAGGTCGAGGACGTAGACGCGGTTGTCGGTCGACCCGACGTAGGCGCGGTCGCCCTGGAGGAACGGCGCCGTGATCACGGCGTTCTCGGTCTGGAAGCGCCAGTGGACCTGGCTGCCGAGCAGGAACACCACCTCGCCCGAGGCGGTGCCGGCGGCGACGAACGTCTCGCCGCCGCGGCTGAGGAGCGCCGGCGGCGAGGTCACCGGCGCGCCGACGTCGACGGTCCAGATGCGGATCCCGTCGTTCTGGGGGCGGTGGGCGGAGATCCGGCCGAGCAGCGACGAGACGAGCACCACCTGCCCCGGCACGACGTGCGGCGTGGGGGTGGGGTCGCCGTAGAGGCCGACCGCGTGCTCCTTCGGGTTGGGGCGCCACTCGGCCTGCCCGCGCTTGAGGTTGAAGGCGCGGACGAGCCCGTCGTGCGTGGCCAGGTAGAGCACGCCGCCGGCCTGCGGCGACGGGTCGACCGCCACCGCCGCCGCGGGCGTCAGCGGCTCCATGCGCGTGCGCGCGCCGATCGTGACCTCGTGCTCGCCGAGGTCGAGCACGCGGAAGACCTTGCGGTCGAGGGGCTTGTCGGCCGGCTCGACGTAGGCGTTGGCGACGCCGGCGTGGGTCTGTTCGACGAAGCCCTGCTTCCGGACCTTGATGACGAACTCGCGGTTCGGCTTGACCCACACGGTGGCGGGGGTGCGCTCCTGCTGCGGATGCTCGGCGTCGCCGTCGACGAGGACCAGCTCGGCGCCCTCGGGGTCCGACGAGACGACCACCGGGATCAGCACCCGGGCGGTCAGCTCGGGGAGGTCCTCGTACTCCCGGAGGAACGCCAGGCCTTGCTCCGTGTAGGCGCGGTACTGTCGGGCGGCCTTGTGCTCGTCGAGGCTGACGAGCTTGGCCTCGGCCTCCTTGATCCGACGGGCGCGGTCCGCGCGCGCGGTCTTCTCGGCCTCGTGGCGCTCTTCCTCCCGGCGGCGCGCGATCTCCTCGTCCTCGCGGCGCTGCCGGATCTGCCCGGCCATGGTGCGCAGGTTCTCGGCCATGGCGTTGAGGCGGGCGCCGTCGCCGAGCACGCCGCGCGGGGCGGCGTCGATCTCGAGCGCCAGGGCGGAGAGCGCGTCGGGATCCTTGTCGCCTGAGCCGCCGATGCCGTTGTACTTCTCGCTCAGCCGGTCGAACTCGCCGCGGGCGCGGACCTCCAGCGCGCCGAGGATCATGGCCGGCACGAGCAGCACGCCGGCGACGATCGCCAGGCGGGTCTTGTTGGTCCCCACCTCGACGGCCCCGCCGGTCGACGACGTGGGCGACTTGAGCGGCACGCCCTTGGTGTCGAGGCCGAGCTGGTTGATCACGGTCGTCGGCAGGTCCAGGCCGGCCGCCGGGTGCTCCTCGTCGTCGGCGCCCGACTTGAGCTTGACCGCGACCGTCGGGTCGTTGTCGCCCGCCTGGCCGGCGCCGACCCGGACCGTCGCCCCGCCCCCGCCGTCGTCGATCACCCGCACGGTGCCGTCGGAGACCTCGTGGATGCGCACCGTCCCCGCGCCGCCGGCGACCATGGTGCCGTCGGCCTGGGCGACGACGGTCTGGCTCCCGTCCTCCTGCGCCGGCTGCTGCTGGGCGCGGATCGTCTTGCCGAAGTCGGCGCCGGCGTCGCCGGTCTGCGAGTCGGAGGGCGAGTCGGCGAGGATCCGCGCGTCGGGGTCCGCCAGGACCGCGCGCAGGTCCTTCACCAGCTCCTTGGCGCTCTGGTAGCGCTCCTTCTTCTTCTTCTTCAGGCAGCGCTTGACGACCTCGCACAGCGCCTCGGGGAGCTCGGCGTTGTAGATCTTGGGCGACTCGGGCGCGTAGAAGAAGTGCTTGAGGAAGATCTCCTGCAGGTTCTTGCCGTTGAACGGCTTGACCCCGGTGAGCATGTAGTAGAGGGTCACGCCGAGCGAGTAGATGTCCGAGCGCGCGTCCGTCGGCTTGCCGCCGGCCTGCTCGGGCGACATGAAGAACGGCGTGCCGACGATCTGGCCCGTGACCGACACCTTGGCGTTCGAGTGCACGTGCTTGGCCAGGCCGAAGTCCATCACCTTCACGGCCCCCTGGGGCGTGAGCATGATGTTCTCGGGCTTGATGTCGCGGTGGATCATGCCCTTCTGGTGGGCGTGCGACAGCGCCTCGGCGGTCTCGACGATGATGTCGACCGACCGGCGCCACTCGAGCTGGTTGGTCTCCTTGATCGTGTCCTCGAGGGTCTTGCCCTCGATGTACTCCATGCGGATGAAGTAGTACTCGCCCTCCTGGCCGACGTTCTGGATGGCGACGATCCCGGGGTGGTTGAGCTGCGCGCAGGCCTGCGCCTCGCGGAAGAACCGCTCGACCGTGTCCTCGGCGCCGACCAGGGCCGGGTTGAGGATCTTGATCACGAACTGCTGGCGCAGCGACTCGTGCTCGGCGAGGTAGACGACGCCCATGCCGCCCTGACCGAGCTTGCGCTGGATGCGGCAGGCGTCGATGACCTTGCCGATGATGGGGTCGTTCCCACCGTCGGCCTGCTGGTTCGGGTCGGCGCTCATGGTGCCCGGCTCTGCGTTCGGCGACATAAAGCCAGAGGTTAGCAGCGGGTGAGGACGAGGACAACCGCGGGAAACGGGCCGCGGGCGCCGGAGGAGGCGCCCTGCGTCGCCCTCGTCCGCGGCCGGGGGTAGACTCGTCCCATGCGCGCGGAGCGTCGCTCGACACGCAACCGGGTCTATTCGCTCGTGGGCGGCCTCCTGATCGTGGTGGGGTGCCTGGTGGCGCTGGGGTCGCTCGCCACGCTCGGGCGGCGGACGCTGGACGCGCGCCTCTACCCGTGGCCGGACAGGACCTTGCGCGCGCTGGGCGAGGCGCAGGAGCGCTTCCGCAGCAAGGACCTCGACGGCAACGGGCGCCACGACTACGCGGCCTCGCTTCATGACCTCGAGCGGGCCGGGCAGATCACCCGCACGCTGGCCGAGGGCGTCGTGCACGGCTACCGCTACGCCGTGGCGCTCGACGGCGACGGCTACGTGATGACCGCCACTCCGGACGTGGCCGTCGTGGGCACGGGCGCCCTGCACTACGCGATCGACCGCTTCCACGTCGTCCGGGCGGCCGTCGGCAGCCCGCCCGGCCCCGACGCGGAGGTCTTCTGGCATCCGGTCTATCACGACGTATGGACGGGGCCGCGGCCGGAGCCGATCGGCCTGCCGCGGGGCGAAGAGGGCCGGTGATCGGCGCGCCCTGGACCCGGAGCCTCGTCCCGCTGGCGGCGGGCCTGGTGGTGCTCGTGGCGCTGCTCGGCGCCGCGCGCCGCTGGGAGCCGGCCCTGGCCGACTGGGCGCGCACGCAGGGGCTGGCGTGGGCGCTCCTGGGCCTGGCGGGCTACGGCACCGCGGCCCTCCTGGCCGTGCGCAGCTTCCCGCTCCTGCGCGACGCCCGGCTCTACGCCCTGTCGCTCGGCCTCCTCCCGCTCGCGGCGGTGCAGTTCCTGGGGGTCGCGCGCCCCTGGGAGTCGTTCGACGCGCCGGGCTGGTCCGCGTCGCTCGTCGAGCGGCTGGACTCGTTCGTCGTCCTCCTCCTGCCCGTCGTCGTGCTCATGGCCAGCGCCGTGCCCGAGGCGCTGCCCGTGCGCACCCTGCGCCTGGTGACGGCCGCGATCGGCGCGGTCACGGCGGTCGTGGCGGGGCTCCTCACCGGGCTCGTCGGCCCGACGCTCGACGCGCTCCCCTTCGCCGGCGGCATTCACGCGGCGCTGTGCGTGATCGCCGGCGGCGTGGCCCTGGGCCTGTGGCGTTCGGACGGCGGGCTCGGCGGCGCCGTGGCCTCGATGTGCGCGCTGGCCCTGGTGGCCGGGCTGGCGCAGCTCGGCGTGGGGTTCACGTCGCTGCTCGAGTGGATCTACCTCAAGACGCAGCTCATCGACCTCGACGACGTGGCGCTGGGCAAGCTCCCCGTCGGCGCCGACCGCCTGCTCCTCTTGATCCTGCCGCTGGGGCTCGTCGTCGTCGTCGCGCGGGAGTGGATCGTCAACCTGAGCCACCGCACGAGCCTCGACACGCTCACCCGGCTCTACAACAAGGACTACGCGCGCTCGATCGTCGAGCAGACCGGCATGTGCGACCTCGGCGCCTGCTTCTCGGTCGCCGTGGCGGACATCGACCACTTCAAGAAGGTCAACGACACGCACGGCCACGGGGCCGGCGACGTCGTCCTGCACGAGGTGGCGCAGGCGATCCGCGAGGCGATCGGCGCGCGCGGGGTCGTGTGCCGCACGGGCGGCGAGGAGATCACGATCTTCTTCCCCTTCCTCAACCTGCCCGAGGCGGCCGGGCAGTGCGAGCGGGTGCGCGCGCGGGTCGAGGCGCGCAAGATCCGCATCGTCGACAACGAGCGCCGGCGCCAGCGCATCTCGGTCACGGTCAGCGTCGGCGTGGCGAGCAACCAGGACGGCGAGGGCGGCGTCGTGCACCGCGGGGTGGCCGACGTCGTGCAGGCCGCCGACAAGGCCCTGTACGCGGCCAAGCGCGGCGGGCGAAACCGGGTCAAGCAAGGCGCCGGCTAGCGCTGGCACCTGTCGCCCTCGATCCGGCCGCTACGCGGCCTCCGCTCGGGGATGCGCGCCACCGCTCGATCTGCTCGCTTCGCTCGCAGATCAAGCGGTGAGCGCGGTCACTCGACCAGGCGGAGGGTCACGGTCAGGCGCGCGCCGTCGCCCTGGCGGCGGGCCAGCGCCGAGGCGCGGAAGCGGCTCTCTCCGCGCGCGTGGTCGCGCAGGGTGGCGCGGGCGTTGCCCACGCGGCCGCCGGGGCAGCTCTGCAGGCACACGACGCAGCCCGAGCGCCAGACGTCGATCAGGGCGCGGTTGCCGGCGAGGCGCCACGCGTAGCCGCGGCCGTCGAGGTCCTCGAGCAGGTCGGCGATGTCGCGCTCGTCGCCGTCGTCGAGGCGGACCGTGACCGCGAGGGGCGAGCCGGTCGCCCGGAGGTCGGGGGCGGGGTCGTCGGGGTCGTGGCGGCGCGTCCAGGTCTCCTCGCGCAGGCCGTCGCCAGGCCGGCCGCCCAGCGCCTCGAGCGCGTCGAGGACGGCGACGTCGGGCGCCGCCGTGCGCAGGAGCGCCTTGTGCCCGGCGCGGCCGCCGGCCCAGGTGACGAGGTGGTGGTGGGGCGGGTCGGCGGCCTCGAGGGCGTCGGGGTGCAGCGTGGCCCGGAAGCTCACGGCGCGCCGCGCCCGGTCGACGCTGACGGCGTCGTCCAGGCCGCAGGCGGGCCGCGCGAGCCAGCCTCCGCCGAGCGCCCCGAGGCTCAGGGCGAGGGTCGCGACGCGGCGGCGCACCACCTCAGTCCACCTCGGTCCACTCGGACACTTCAGAGCGCATGAAGCATCGACTCTCGCGTCGGAGTCCTGGTGACCAGCCTTCGGCCGGAGTAGCACGTGAGGCGAGGGCGACGAGGCTGAGCCGCGGCGGCGAGGCGCGCGGGCGACGACGTAGCGACCTGCTTCGAGCCCGCGCGCGCGCCGCCGCGGCCACCACTCAGTCGAGGACCTGGCCGAGGAGGTGGATCACCTCGCCCGGCGACTGGGCGGCCAGGAGCGCGTCGCGGAAGGCGTCGCCGTCGGCGAAGGCAGCCGCCAGGGCGCGCTCGACCTTCAGGTAATACTTGTCGTCGTAGGCCGGCGCGATCATGGGGATGAACAGGCGCACCGGCTCCTCGTCGATCGCGTCGAACCAGAGCCCCGGGTCGGGGGCCACGGCGATCGCCATGCAGAAGCCCTTCGCCTGCGGCGTGCGGACGTGCGGCAGCGCGATCCCCTGCCCGAGCGCCGTGCTCGCCTTCGCCTCGCGGTTGCGCAGGTCCGTCAAGCACTTGCGCGGGTTCGTGACCTTGCCGCTCTTCTCCAGCAGGTCCACCAGGCCCTCGAGGATGCGGACCTTCTGGTCCCAGAGCTGCCGGCGCGTGGGCTCCCCGTCCGGGCCGGGCTCCTCGTCGTCGTCCTCCGCCGAGTCCCAGGCCCCGACCTCCCGCGACAGGGGGTCGAAGTGGAGGTCGATCATCTCCTCCTTCAGGTAACGATTGAGGCGCATGGCGGGGTCCTGAGGACAGTCTACCCCCGACCCCTGACCGGCGAAGGGGCCGCGTCAGAGCCTGCGGCGAGGTCGGGGCCGCTCCGGCGAGGCCGCGCGGCGGCGCCGTCGCGACCTCCTCGCGCCCGCCCCACCGTCGGGGGGGCGTCGGATCGAGCCGGCCTGACGCGCCTTCGCGGCGCACCTCACTTCGGCAGCTTGGACCGCGCCTCGCGCAGGAGCTCGCGCTGGCGGCCCTGACCCAGGTCGGGGCGGAAGTGGTTGCCGCCGGGGGTGCAGGCGGCGTGGGCCACCCACAGCGCGTGGCGCAGGCTGACGAGGTCCTCGGTGTTGCCCAGGACGGCCAGGAGGTTGGGCCCCTGCTTCGTGGGGCCGCCGTAGCCGCGGCCGGCGGCGTCGAGGAGGTCGGCCCGGCCGTGGAGCGCCGCGACGACGTCGCGGGCGGCGCCAGGCAGGCCGAGGACGCCGCGGGCCACGGCGATCTCCGCGCGGACCTCCGGCGCGAGGTCGTGGCGGAGGTGGTCCATGACGGGCAGGGAGGCGATCCCCTCGCGCCGCGAGAGCGCGGCGAGGGCGATCCCGCGGGCGGTCGCGGCGCGGACGCGGGGGTCGGGGTCGCCGGTGAGCGGCCGCAGCCCCTCGTCGTCCTCGGCCCGGGCGAGGGCGAACGCCACGGCGATCGTCACCTCGTCGCCCGCCTTGCGGCAGGCGGGGACGTAGCGGCGGGCGACCTCACGCCCGTCGTCGGGCGCGAGCGTGGCCAGCGCCGCGACGATGAGCGCGTTCTCGGCGTTGGGCGACTCGGGGTTCTTGCCCTGCAGCGCCACGTCGCGGAGGCGCGAGGCGGTGTTGCGCGCCCCGAGCAGGGCCAGGGTGGCCGCGCCGACCGCCCGCTCGCGGTGGCCGTCGCGCACGAAGCCCTCGGCGTAGAGGACGCCCTCCTGCAGGCCCAGGGCCCCCATGCCCACGAGGACCAGGCGCTGGGTGGCCGGGATCAGGTGGTCGAAGGTGATCAGCAGGCGCTTGAACAGCTCGGCGTCCTGCGTCGTGGCGGCGCGCAGGAAGGCCTGCACGTCCTCGTGCGAGGGGAGGCGCTGGTCGGGCTTGCCCGTGAGCGCCTCGAAGGGGCGGCGGGCGTGCTCGCGCGCGTGCTGGCCGCCGAGGCGCACGAGGGCCGGGCGGGCCAGGTGCTTGAGCGGGTCCTCCTCGCGGGCCCGCTTCGCGAGCGCCGGCCCTGCCTCCTGCCCGACGAGGCGCGCGTAGGCGTCGAACAGCACGCCGGCGGCGCCGGACGACTCGGCACAGGTCTCGACCGGCCGCTTGAGCCGGCGCCCGTGGCGGATGTCGCCGATGACGCCCAGGGTGCGCACGACCTCCGCCGGCGGGTTGTCGGCGGCGGCGAGCTTGACGAGCCGCTCGGCCGCCGCCTCGGTGCCCATGTCGGTGAGGGCGGCGTGGACCTCGGTCGGGTGCGGGAAGGCGGCGGGGGCGGGCTTGCCCTCGAGGGCGTCGAGCAGGCTTCGCTCCACCTTCGTCGAGGCCAGGCGCGCGCCCACGGCGCCGCGGCCCGGGCGGTCGGCCTGCGACTGCTCGAGCAGCCACGGCTCGAGCCAAGCGCAGCGGAAGCTGGCGGCGACGAGCCGCGCCGCGGTCCCCCTCGGGGTCTGGCCGAGCGAGCGGACCCACTCGTCGAGCGCCGCCTGCGTGCGGGCGCTCGCCGGGCGCAGGAGGTCGGGCAGGAGGGCGGCGGCGTCCTCGACGCGCGCGGCGCCGCGGATCAGGGCCGCGGCCGCCTCGTCGGCGACCGCGTCGTCGCAGGCGAGGAGGGCGCCGCGGAGCAGGTGCACGCCGCCCTCGTCGGCGCGGTCGCTGCCGAGGGCTGCGAGGACGGTCCGCAGCGTCGGCGCGTCGGCGGGCTGCCCGCCCTGGGCGAGGAGCTCGCCGAGCGCCGCGCCGGCGGCGGCGGTGCGCGCGGCGCGGTCCTGCAGGAACACGGGGAGCGCCGGGATCGCCTGCCGGGCGGCGGCGAGGAGCTCGCGGCGCGCGGCGGCGCCCGCCGCGAGGTCGCCGCCGTCGGCGCAGGCGCGCCTGAGGAGCTCGCGCGACAAGGAGCCCGTAGGCCTCGGCAGAGCGCGCCAGGCCGCTGGTCGCCGCCGGCCGGCTTCCGTCCCGCGGCGACGGCCTGCCAGGCCGCGAGCGCCAGCGCGCGGACCGGCGCGCTCGGGTGCGCGAGCGCCTCGACGCAGCGGGGCAGCGCGCCGCCGTCGCCGCCCATGGCCAGGGCGGGGGCGAGCAGGCGCTGCACCTCGTCGTCGGCCTGCTCGAACGTCGTCGCGAGGGCGGCCAGGGCGGCGTCGCGCGGGCGGGTGCGCTCGAGGGCGGCCTCGGCCCACGCCTTGCCGGCCAGGGCGTCGGTGGCGTCGTAGCCCAGGCCGAGGAGCTGCGGGCGCAGGCCCTCGGCGTCGAGCTCGAGGGCCGCGATCACCGTGTAGACGAGCGGCACGCCCTGGTCGCCCTTGAGCGAGGCCTCGATCGTGCTGCGACGCGCCGCCGCGTCGCCGGCGGCCAGGCGCGCGCGGTGGACGCGCAGGCGGTAGGCGCGGTCGAGGCTCGCGAGCGCCTGCTGGAGCGGCAGCTCGACGCCGGGGCGGCTGGCCAGCGCGGCGATCGCCTCGTCGAGCGCCGGCCCGGGCGGCGCGTCGCGCAGGCGGACGAAGTCGGCCTCGAGCGGGCCGGCGGGGATGATCATGACCTCGGCGTCCGCGAGGTCGGGCCGCGGCGGGGTCGCCGGCGGGTCCTGGGGGCGCGGGTCCTGGGGGCGCGGGTCCTGGGGGCGGTCGGGCGGGGTGCGGTCAGGGCGCGGGGGCGGCGGGTCCGTCGGACGGGGCTGCGGCGGCGTCGGCGTGGGCGCCGTGGGCGTCGTCGCCTCGGTGGCGGGGCGCGGCGACGCCGTCTCCGTCACCGTGGCCGGGGGCACCTCGGTGCCGGGCGAGGGCGGCCGCTTGACGATCGGCGTCAGCCGGTTGTCGGGCCGCTTCTCCCCGCCCGACATGGCCGTCCAGGCGCCGAAGCCGATCGCGCCGGCGAGGCCCAGGAGGACGAGCCCCTTGACCGGCCCCTGCCAGGCCCCGCCCGAGACCATGCGCTCGACCGCGGAGCGCTCCTTCAGCCGCACGCCGCAGGAGGGGCACACGACGGTCGACGCGGCCACCGGCGCCTCGCACACGGGGCAGGCCCGCGGCGCGGCCGCCGGCTGGTCGTCGGCCGAGGCGCGCCCGCGCTGCCGGCCCGAGGTCCCCTTCGGCGCGGCTTTGCCGGCCGGGGCCTTGCCGCCGCCCTTCACCACGCCCGACGTGCGCAGGTCCTTGCCCTTGGTCACCCCGGAGGTGCGGAGGTTGCCCGTCGCCGAGGTGCGCCCCGACCCGGACCGGCGCGCGTCCGAGGGCGGCCCGCGGCGCGGCCGCTGTGCCTCGTCTGCGTCGTCGTCGTCCTCGTCCTCGTCGTCCGCTTCCTCAGGCTCCTCGTCGGCCAGGGCGAGCGGCGCGCCCCCGCCCGCGGCCGGAGGCGCCCGGCGGCCGGACGCACCGCGCCGCTCGTCGTCGTCGAGCGGCCGCAGGCCGGGCTCGAGGCCCCCGGCGCCGGAGGCCGGGCGCTTCTGCTCGCTGCTCCACTCCATGCTCGCGACCAGCCCGTCGCTGCTGGGCGGCGGCGCGGGGGGCGGCCCGGCGGGGGCGCCGATCTTCAGCACCACCCCGCAGGCCGTGCAGGTGAACGTGCGGCCGGCGAGGTGGTCGGCGAGGGTGTAAGGAGCGCCGCAGGGGCAGCTGAAGCGCAACACCATGCGCGGAGTATAGCAATCGCGCCCGGGCCGGGCCGCCGGCGCGGCGCCCGGCGGACTTCAGGCGCGCGGAGGCCGGCACGCGATCGGGTCGCGCGCCTCAGCCCGGTGTCTGCGCCGCCGGCACCGTGGCCCCCTCGGGCAGGTTGCGGGTGTTCCTGCAGCCCGGATAGCCGGAGCAGGAGACGAACGGCCCGCGGCGCCCCTGCCGGATCACCAGCGGCTTGCCGCACTGCTCGCAGTCCTGACCGAACGGCTGCGGCTTGGCCCGCTCGGGCAGCTTGATGTCGTCGGGCAGCTTGGCCGTCTGGCGGCACTTGGGGTAGCCCGTGCAGCCCAGGAACGGCCCACGCCGCGAGCGCTTGATCGCCATGGCGCTGCCGCAGGCCTCGCACTTGACGTCGACCTTCGGCATCTCCTGCCGCTGGCCCTTCTCGCCCACGATCCACTTGCCCTCGGCGTCCTGCACGAGCGGCAGCGTGCCCCGGCACTTGGGGTAGGCCGAGCAGCCCAGGAACGAGCCCGTGCGCCCGCGCCGGACGACCATGGGCTCCGCGCAGTTCGGGCACGGGGCCTCGACGTCGGGCTTCGGCACGGGCATGCCGTCGGGCCCGACCTCGAAGGTCTGCTTGCAGTCGGGGTAGCCCGAGCAGGCGAAGAACCGGCCCCGGCGGCCCGACTTGAGCACCAGGTCCTTGCCGCACTTCGGGCAGGGCGCGTCGACCTTCTGCTCGGGGGCGGGCTTGCCCTCCTCGTCGAGCGGGATGCGCGTCTTGCACTCGGGGTACTGCGGGCAGCCGAGGAACTGCGTGAACTCGCGCGTGTTGTAGAGCTTCTGCATCTTCGCGCCGCACGTCGGGCACGGGTAGTCCGTGACCTCCGGGTCCTCGTTGACCCGGGGCATGCGCTCGTGCGCCTCCTCGAGGCCGCGCGAGAAGTCCTGGTAGAAGCCGCGCAGCAGCTCGCGCCAGTCGAGCGGCGGGAGCGTCTCGCCCGAGTCGTCGTCGGCGGGCGGCGGCGCGCCGCCCACGGTCTCGTCGGCGCCGCCGTCCGAGTCGAACGGCCCGCCGGCCTCGACGGCCCCTTCCACCCGGTCGAGGTTCGTCTCCATGTCGCGGGTGTAGCTGTAGGCCATGATGTCGCCGAAGAACTGCGCCAGCCGCCCGGTGACCACCTCGCCCTTGGTCGTGGCGTGCAGCGCCCGGTTGACCTGCGTCACGTAGCCGCGGTCCTGGATCGTCTGGATGATCGAGGCGTACGTCGACGGCCGGCCGATGCCCTCGTGCTCGAGCTTCTTGATGAGGCTCGCCTCGGTGTAGCGCGCCGGCGGCTGGGTGAACTTCTGCTGCGTGCGCGGCGGCGGGACGAGGTCGATCGCCTCGCCCTGCTCCAGCGGCGGCAGGAGCCGGTCGCCCTGCTCGCGGCCGGAGACGCGCAGGTGGCCGTCGAAGAGCAGCCGCGAGCCGGTGGCCCGCAGGACCGCCCGGTCCTCGGCCTGACCCGGCGCCTCGCCCGGCGCCGACGCCCCGACCTCCACGGTCATGCCCATGAAGCGGGCGGGCATCATCTGGCTGGCCACGAAGCGCCGCCAGATCAGCGTGTAGAGCTTGAGCTGGTCGGGGTCGAGGAACCGCGCCATGAGCTCCGGGGTGCGGCTGACGTCGGTCGGGCGGATCGCCTCGTGGGCCTCCTGCGCCGCGACCTTCTGCTTGCCGCGCTTGTGCGCGACCGGCTGCTCGGGCAGGTACTCCGGCCCGTGGGCGCGGCCGATGAACTCGCGCACCTCGGCGATCGCCTCCGGCGCCGCGCTGACCGAGTCGGTTCGCATGTAGGTGATGAGGCCGACCGAGCCCTCCTCGCCCACGTTGACGCCCTCGTAGAGGCCCTGCGCGATGCGCATGGTCCGCTGGGCGCCGAAGCTCAGCTCGCTCGAGGCGGACTGCTGGAGGGTCGACGTGATGAACGGCGGCCGGGGGTTGTTGCGCCGCTCCTTCTGCTCGACCGAGCGCACCTGGTAGCGCGCCTGGGCCAGGAAGCCCTCGACCTCCTGCGCCTGCTCCGCATTGGCGATCCGCGCCCCGGCGGGGTCGAGCCGCTCGCCGCGCCAGCGCACGAGGCTCGTGTCGAACCGCCAGGGGAGGAGCTGGCCCTCCTCCTGCTCCCCCGGCCCGGGCGGCGGGAGCGTCGCGCGCAGCCGCGGCGACTCGAGCGTGGTCTCGACCTCCCAGTACTCGGTCGGCACGAAGGCCCGGATCTCGAGCTCGCGCTCGACGACCAGCTTCACGGCGACCGACTGGACGCGCCCGGCCGACAGCCCGCGGCGGACCTTCTTCCACAGGAGCTGCGAGAGCTTGTAGCCCACGATGCGGTCGAGGACGCGCCGCGCCTGCTGCGCGTTGACCTTGTTCATGTCGATGTCGCGCGGGGCCTCGAACGCGCGGCGCACGGCCTCCTTCGTGATCTGGTTGAACGTGACCCGGCTCACGCGCCGCTTGAGGCTGCTGGGCAGGAGCTGGCTGATGTGCCAGGCGATCGCCTCCCCCTCGCGGTCCGGGTCGCACGCCAGGTAGATCTCGCGGGCGTTGGCGGCGTACTTGCGCAGCTCGCCTATGACCTTCTTCTTCTCGGGGATCGGCTCGTAGGACGGCTCGAAGTCGTGCTCGATGTCGATCCCGAGGTCGCTCGTCGGCAGGTCGCGCACGTGGCCCATGCTGGCCATGACGCGGAAGTCCTTGCCCAGGAACTTGTTGATCGTCTTGGCCTTGGCCGGCGACTCCACGACGACCAGCGCCTTGCCGCTCGCGCCGTCGCCGTCGTCGTCGCCGCCCTCGATGAACGGGTCGACGTCGCCCTGCTCCTCGCCGGCGCGGTCCTCGAAGTCGATCGACGACGAGGCCTTGCGGGCGCCGACCTTCTTCTTGGCCGTGGTCTTCTTCGCCGCGGTCTTCTTGGTCGCGGTCTTCTTGCCGGCGGCCTTCTTCTTGCCCGCGGCCTTCTTCTTCGGCGCCTCACCGTCGCCGTCGTCGTCGGCCGCGTCGTCGTCCGCCGCAGCCTTCTTGCGGGCGGTCGCCTTGCCGGTGGCCGCGGCCTTGCCGCGCGCGGGCGCCTTCTTCGCGCCGTCGCCGTCGCCGTCGTCGTCTGGGGACGCCGACGCCGAGGATCGGGCCGCCTTCTTCTTGGCGGGGGCCTTCTTCTTCTTCGGCGCCTCGTCGTCCGGCGCGGGCTCGTGCCTGTCGATCATCATCTTTTGGTGCCGTCCGTGCGGCGCGGGAAGCTAGCAGGGCCGTTTCGAAGCTGTCAACCTGCAGACCCGGAAGGGCCTCCCGCCCGCCTGGCGTCCTCTCGTCTCAAGGTCTTTGCTGCGCGAAGCTTGGGACGTCGCGCGCGGCCGCCCCCCGACCGGAGCCGGCCAGGGCCAGCCGCGCGTCACGTCCCCAAGAGCCTATCGCCCCCGAGCATCCCGACCAGCGTCCGCGCTCAGCGTCGCGCCCCCAGGAGCGTGGCCAGGTCGTGGAACGACCCGCCCATGCGCTCGGCGAGGGCGCGCAGGAACTTCGCCCCGGGCCGGCTCTCGGTGACCTGCAGGCAGTGCACCTGGACCTGGCAGTAGGCGTTGAGCCGCTCGAGGTGCCTGAGCAGGCGCTCGGTGTCAACGAACCGACCCTCCGTCGGTCCTCCCTCCGACAGGAGGTACACGGTGTCGATCCGCTCGTCGAGGAGCAGCCCGGCCAGGGTGTCGTGAAGGTTCGACCGGCCTTGACCTTGCCCCGTCGGGGTCACCGCGCCGACCCGCGCCACGAAGTCGAGGAGCTGCGGGCGGACCTTGCCGATCGGCACCAGGCGCCCGGCCGCCCGGCGGGTGGTCGTGGCGAAGAAGGCCACGTCGACCTGCAGGGCGCCGTCGACGCTGCCGAGCACGCGCCGCAGCTCGTCGAGGCTGAACGCCAGCCGGCTCGGCGACTGCGGGTCGCGGTGGTCCAGCGCCCCGCGCATGCCGCCCGAGACGTCCTGCGCGAACACGAGGCGCTGCGAGCCGACCGGGATCCCGTGGAAGCGCACGCGCGTGGTCGAGCCGGCGGCCGCCGGCGGGGCCGCGTCGGGCGGCACGAAGCCCTCACGCACGGCGGCCCACCACTCGCGCCAGTCGCGCGCGTCGGCGCTGGCCGGCCCGGAGCGGGTCAGCGCCGTGAGCGTCGCCGCCACCTCGGTGCGCGGCCGCCCCTCCTCGACCTTCGCCAGGCGCGCCACCAGCCGGTCGACGGTCGCCCGCACGAGGGCCAGGTCGTCGGGGCCGCGGTCGTCGACGCGCACGCCGTCGCACCACGCGCGCAGGAGGGCCAGCGCCGCGTAGAGGACCCTCGCCTCGGCCGGCTCGCGCCCGTCGACCGCCTCGACGACCTTGCCGGCGGCGGCCACGCCGTCGGCCGGGCGGGCGCGCACGAGCGCGGTCAGCGCCCCGATCCGCAGGAGCGGGTCGCGGCCGCGCAGGG
>JAHBXY010000018.1 GCA_019636275.1 Planctomycetota bacterium
CTGCGGCGCGTGCCGCTGGGCCTGCGCCGGGCGCTGGCCGACGGCCTCGCCGCGCGCGACCTCGACCCGACGGGGCCGCTGGCGCGGCTCGTCCCCGAGCTCCGGGCGCTGCCGGCCGACGGCGAGGTGCTCCTGCGCTTCGGCGCCGACCTGACGCAGCGCGCCCGCGACGGGGCCGCGCAGCGCGCGTTCGGGCGCGAGCGCGAGCTGAAGCTGATCCGAGACCGCCTGGCCCGCCCCGGCCCGCGCAGCCTGGTCCTCGTCGGGCGCAGCGGCGCGGGCAAGACGGCGCTCATCCACGAGCTCGCGCGGCACCTGGCCCACGAGGCGGGGCTCGTGGCCACGACGGTCCTCGAGGCCACGACGGGCGACGTGCTCTCGGGCACGCGCTTCCTGGGCGAGTGGCAGACGCGCCTCAAGGAGCTGCTCGGGGCCATGCGCGCGCCGCACCGGGCGATCTGGTACGTCCCCGACGTCAACCGCCTGATCGACGCCGGCACGACCGTCCACTCGGACGAGAGCTTCGCCAGCATGCTGGCCCCGGCGGTCGAGCGCGGCGAGCTGGTCATCATCGGCGAGAGCACGCCCGAGGCGTTCCGGCGCGGGCTCGACCGGCACCCGGCCTTCGCCCGGCTGTTCCTCAGGCTGGCCGTCGAGGAGCCCGAGCGCGAGGCGACGCTCGAGATCCTGCGCGCCGTGGCCGACGACCTGCGCGCGGCCGAGGCGCGGCGCGGGCTCGAGCTCGTCGTGCCCGAGGCCTCGGTCGCGGTGAGCCTCGACCTGGCGCAGGACTACTTCCCGGCGCTGGCGCGCCCGGGCAACGGCGTGCATCTCCTGCGCGAGGCGGCGAGCGCCGCGCTCGAGGAGCACCGCGACGCGGCCGAGGCCGGCGCGCCGGTCACGGCGCGCGTCGAGGTGGCGCCATCGCGGGTGCTGGCCACGCTGTCGCACCTGTCGGGCGTGCCCAGCCAGCTCCTCGACGACGCCGTGCCGCTCGACCTCGAGGGCGTGGCGCGCTTCTTCCACGAGCGCGTGCTCGGCCAGGACGAGGCGGTCGAGGCGGTCGTCGACCTGATCTCGCTCGTGAAGGCCGGCCTGACCGACCCCACGCGCCCGCTGGGCGTGCTGTTCTTCGTCGGGCCGACGGGCGTCGGCAAGACCGAGATGGCCAAGGCGCTGGCCGAGTTCATCTTCGGCTCGCCCGAGCGCCTCGTGCGCATCGACCTCGGCGAGTTCAAGGAGCCCGACGCGCACCGGCGCCTGACCGGCGACCCGCAGGCGCCGGACCCCGCGGCGCGCTTCGGCCTGCTCACGGCGCCCGTGCGCGAGCGGCCGTTCTCGGTCGTGCTCCTCGACGAGGTGGAGAAGGCGCACCGCAACGTCTTCGACCTGCTCCTGCCTCTGATGGCTGAAGGCCGCCTCGTCGACGAGCAGGGGCGCGTCACCGACTTCCGGCGCACGATCATCGTCATGACCTCGAACCTGGGCTCCGACCTGCGCGAGGACGTGTTCCTCGGCTTCGGCGCCGAGGGCGGGGGGCCCGAGGACGGGGCGCGGGCGGCGAAGGTCCAGCGGGTCATGGAGGAGGCCTTCCGGCCCGAGTTCCTGAACCGCATCGGCAAGACCGTCGTCTTCGCCCCGCTCACGGTCGAGGCCATGCGCCAGCTCACGCGGCGCGAGGTGCGGCGCGTGCTCGCGCGGCGCGGGATCACGCGGCGCGACGTGATCGTCGAGACCGACGACGCGGTGATCGGCCTGCTCCTGCGCGAGGGCTTCTCCGAGCGCTACGGGGCGCGGCCGCTCAAGCGGCGCGTCGAGGACCTGCTGCTCAAGCCGCTGGCGCGCGCGCTCCTGCAGCTCGGGCCTGGGGACGGGGCGGCGATCGTGCGCCTGGGCGTCCAGGGCGAGCGGCTGGTGAGCGAGGTCATCCGCGCCCACGACCCCGACGACGAGGCGCCGCCGGCGACCTCGCGGGCCACGGCGAGGGTGCGCGACGCCGCCGGGCGCCTCGTGACCGTGGACGACCTCGACGCCACGTTGCAGGGGCTGTTCGACCGCGTGGTGGCGATCTCCGGCTGGCTCGAGGAGCAGCGGCTGCGCGAGCGCAAGCGCGAGCTGCTCAAGGCGACCATGGCCCCCGACTTCTGGCAGCACCGCGCGCGGGCCAGCGCGATCCTCTCGGAGGTGGCCTCGATCGAGCAGACGCTCGAGGCGCCGGGGCGGCTCGAGCGGCGCCTGCAGAAGCTCGAGGCGCTGCTCGGGCGCGCGCGCGAGCAGGCGGGCGAGTCGCGCCTCCTGCACGACGCGGTCGCGCGCACGGCCGAGGCCGAGCGCGACGTCGAGTTCACCGAGTACGCCGTGCGCTGCCCGTCGGCGCAGGACCGCGGCGACGCCTACCTGCTGCTCCGGCGCGTCGACGACGAGGAGTTCCCCGAGGACGTGATCAAGCGCATGGCGCGCATGTTCCTGCGCTACGCCCGGCGCAAGGGCTTCGGCACGCAGGTCGTGTTCGAGGCGGTCACGCGGCGGGGCGTCGTGCGCGAGGCGGGGCTCAAGCTCGAGGGCATGTGCGCCTACGGGCTCCTGCGCGGCGAGCAGGGGCTGCACGAGTGGATCGCCCGCGGCGAGGCGGCCGGCGGCCACTCGAAGCGCAAGAAGCAGGCGACCTTCGTCCGCGTGAGCGTCCTGCCGCCGGCCGACGAGGCCCTGCGCCCGCAGGACGTCACGCGCGAGCGGCGGCTGTCGCGCGAGGAGCAGGGGGTGCTGATCCGCAAGCACCGCCTGCACCTCGTCCTGACCCACGCGCGGACGCTCGTGGCGCTCGACGGCGGGACCGACGGCGGCGACGACGCCGAGGAGGAGGCGCTGGCCTTCCTGGCCGCGCGCGTGGCGCAGGCGGCCCGGGCCGGGCGCGACCCGGGGATCGTGCGCCGCTACGTCGTCTCGACGCAGCCGCTCGTGCGCGATCTGGGCTCGGGGCTCAAGGCGCAGCTGGACCGCGTGCTCGACGGCGAGCTCGACGACTTCGTCCTGGCGCGCGTGCTGGGGCAGTGAGGGCGCGCGGGGTATCCTGCGGGGCGTGAAGCGGCGGGCCCTCATCGTCGGCGTCTCCGGGCAGGACGGCCCCTACCTGGCGCGGCTCCTCCTCGACGAGGGCTACGACGTCGTGGGCACGTCGCGCGACGCCGGCGCGTCGCGCTTCGACGGCCTGGCGCGGCTGGGCGTGCGCGAGCGCGTGACCTGCGTGTCGATGGCGCCCAACGACTTCCGCTCGGTGCTCTACGTCCTCGACCGGCACGCGCCCGACGAGGTCTACAACCTCGCGGGGCAGAGCTCGGTCGGGCTGTCGTTCGAGCAGCCGGTGGAGACGCTCGAGAGCGTGGCGGTGTCGACGCTCACGCTGCTCGAGGCGATCCGCTTCACCCGGCGGCCGATCCGCTTCTACAACGCGGGCTCGGGCGAGTGCTTCGGCGACACGGGCGACGCGCCGGCCGACGAGCGGACGCCGTTCCGCCCGCGCAGCCCCTACGCCGTGGCCAAGGCGACCTCGTTCTGGGAGGTGGCCAACTACCGCGAGGCCTACGGCCTCTTCGCCTGCACGGGGATCCTGTTCAACCACGAGTCGCCGCTCCGGCCCGAGCGCTTCGTCACGCAGAAGATCGTGGCGGCGGCCTGCCGGATCGCCGCCGGGAGCGGGGAGCGGCTCTCGCTCGGCAACCTCGCCGTCCGGCGCGACTGGGGCTGGGCGCCCGAGTACGTGGTCGCCATGCGGCGCATGCTGCAGCTCGACCGGCCGGAGGACCTGGTCGTGGCCACGGGCGAGACGCGCTCGCTCGAGGAGTTCCTCGGCCTGGCCTTCGGCGAGGTGGGGCTCGACTGGCGCGACCACGTCGACCACGACCCTTCGCTCATCCGTCCGACCGACCTGCACGGCGGCCGGGCGGACCCGTCGCGCGCGCGCGAGGTGCTCGGCTGGCAGGCCGAGGCGCGGCTGCCCGAGGTGGTGCGGCGCATGGTGCAGGCCAGGCGGGAGGGCGGCTGCGGATGAGCGCGACCGAGGTGGCCGTGATCGGGGCGGGCGGGCACGCGAAGGTCGTGATCGCCACGCTCCGCGACGCCGGCTGGAGGGTGGTCTGCGCCTACGACGGCGACCAGACCAAGTGGGGCACGTCGATCTCCGGCGTGCCGATCGTCGGCGACGACGACCGGATCGGCGACGGTCCGCCGCGGGCGGTGATCGCCGTGGGCAACAACCGCACACGCCAGCGGCTCGCCGGCCGGCTCGGGCTCGAGTGGGTGACCGTCGTCCACCCGCGGGCGTGGGTCGACGCGTCGGTGCGCCTGGGCGCAGGCACGGTCGTCTTCGCCGGCGCCGTGATCCAGCCCGACTCGGTCGTCGGCGCCCACGTTATCGTCAACACCGGCGCCTCGATCGACCACGACTGCCAGGTCGACGACTTCGTCCACCTGGCCCCCGGCTGCCACCTCGCCGGCGAGGTCCACGTGGCCGAGGGCGCCTTCCTCGGCACCGGCGCCTCGGTGATCGTGCGCGTCGAGGTCGGCCCCTGGTCGATCGTCGGCGCGGGCGGCGTCGTCGTGCGCCACGTGCCGCCCGGGGTCACGGCGGTCGGGGTCCCGGCGCGGCAGCGCGGGCCGGGGGGGTAGCCGCTCGCGGTCAACGGAGACGAGCGCGCCCGAGAAATGTGGCGGCGAGCCGCCCGCGCGCTCGGCACCCCACGGCGCCTGGAGGGCGGACCGTACGCGAACCGTCTGTAACGACTTCGGTCCGCGGCGACGGTCGGTGAGGGCCGCCGTCCTGTGGCTTCAGCCGCTTACAGTCGGGTGTCCCATGGTCCCCGTCTTGCACCTCTCCGGGTGGATGGGAAGGGTGACCCCGTGGCCATGCTCAAGTTCATGCTCGTCATGTTCGGCGTGCTGTTCGTGCTCATCTCGGCGGGCGACTGGCTGTTCCTCGACAACTGGCTCCCCGTCACGAATGAGCTCCAGTGCGCGGCGGCCGGGTCCATCATCGTGGCGAAGCTCTTCGTCAGCGTCAGGTCCGTCACGACGACCGCGATCGCCGTGACTGCACGGTGCGTTTGACGGGCCGACCCGGACGTTCGACTCTCCGGTGAGAGGGCGCCGCGACGCGCCAGCACGCGCCGCGCTGGCGTCGGGCAGGTGCGCGTCGAGGAGCCGCCGCGGCAGCGGCGCCGCAGGAGGCGGAGGAGGATCGCCCGCCCCGCCTTGGCCTCACCCTCGGGGTGACGACGTGGGTGATGCGGGCGATCACACGGGCGCCGGCACGCCCTGCACCAGCTCGGCCAGCACGTCCGCCGCCGCCCCGCCGCCGCGGCCCGCGACGACCCGGTGCGCCAGGACGGGCACGACCAGCTCCTTGACGTCGTCGGGCACGACGTGGTCACGCCCGCGCACGAGCGCCAGGGCCTGCGACGCGCGGCGCAGGCAGAGCGAGCCGCGCGGGCTGACGCCGACGGCGAGCTCGGGGACATCGCGGGAGCGCTGGGCGATCGCGACGACGTAGTCGAGGACGGCGTCGTCGACGCGCACCTGCCGCGTGGCCTCCTGCAGGCGCAGGACGTCGGCGCCGGTGACCACGGGCCGGAGGCCCTCGAGCGGGTGCCGGGCGGCCTGGGCGCGCAGGACCTCGCGCTCCTGCGCGGGCGACGGGTAGCCGATCCGGATGCGCAGGAGGAAGCGGTCGAGCTGCGACTCGGGCAGCGGGTAGGTGCCCTCGAACTCGTGCGGGTTCTGGGTGGCCAGGACGAGGAACGGCCGCGGCAGGGCGTGCGTGTCGCCGTCGACGCTGACGGCGGGCTCGCTCATGGCCTCGAGCAGGCTCGACTGCGTGCGCGGGTTGGTGCGGTTGATCTCATCGGCGAGCACGACGTTGGCGAAGATCGGCCCCGGCTTGAAGCTGAAGGTCGCCTTCGCCTGGTCGAAGACCGAGACGCCGACGATGTCGCTCGGCAGCAGGTCGGGCGTGAACTGGATGCGCTTGAACGACGCGTCGATCGAGCGCGCCAGCGCCTTGGCCAGCGTCGTCTTGCCGACGCCCGGCGCGTCCTCGATCAGGAGATGGCCCTCCGCCAGGAGGGCCGTGAGCAGGAGCTCGACCGTCGCCTCCCGGCCGACGAAGACCTGCTTGACGTTGTCGGCCAGGCGCCGGACGAGGTCGATCGCCGGGCCGGGCGCGCTGCCGTTGCTGGCCGGGGTCGTCGAGGCGGTCAGGCGACTCCTCCGATCTCGAAGTCGAGCGCGATGTCGAGGCTCCTGGCCGAGTGGGTCATGGAGCCGGTGGAGATACGGTCCACGCCGGCCTCCGCGAAGGCGCGGATCGTGTCGAGCGTGATCCCGCCCGACGCCTCGAGCTGCGGCGGCCGCGCGCCGCGCGCCCGGGCGTCCTCGCGCACGGCCTGGACGGCCTGGCGCAGGCGCGGCGGGTCGAAGTTGTCGAGCAGCACGATGTCGGCGCCCGCGCGGGCGGCGGCCAGGGCGCCGTCGACGGTCGTGACCTCGAGCTCGAGCGGCGTGCCGGGCGGCGCCTTGGCGCGCGCGAGCGGCACGACCGTGGGGATCGCCGCCTCGCCGCCGAGGACGGCCAGGTGGTTGTCCTTGAGGAGGATCTGGTCGAAGAGGCCGATGCGGTGGTTCTTGCCGCCACCGGCGCGCACGGCGTACTTCTCGAGCAGCCGCCAGCCGGGCGTCGTCTTGCGCGTGTCGAGGACCTCGGCGCCCGTGCCGGCGACCGCGTCGACCAGGCGGCGCGTGGCCGTGGCGGTCCCGCTGAGGCGCTGGAGGAAGTTGAGGAGCAGCCGCTCGGCCGCGAGCACCTCGCGCGCGGGGCCCGTGATCACGCCGACGACCTGCCGCGCGGCGACCCGGTCACCGTCGCGGGCGCGCGCGTCCAGGCGCGCGTTGGGGGCGATCCGCGCCAGGACCCGGCGCACGATCGGCAGCCCGGCGAGCACCCCCGCCTCGCGGAACACGAGCTCGCCGCGGCACGTGGCCGCGTCGGGGACGACGCGCGACGTCACGTCCCCGTCGTAGGCGCCGCCGGGGCCCAGGTCCTCGGTGACCGCCACCTCCAGGAGGCGGGTCACGTCGTCGTCGTCGAACACGCTCGGGTCGAGGTCGTCCACCGGTGCCCTCTTGGGGCGCGAGTGTAGCGGTCCGGGCCGCGCCCGGCGACCTCGGGATCATGGCCAGGGGTCGTACCCCACCTCCGGCTCGGCGGCGAGCATGGTCGCGATGTCCTCGACCTTCTCGATCCGGTCGGCGGCGAGCAGGATCGCGTGGAGCCGCTCGAGCTCGGGCACGCGCACGAGGCGCTCGAAGAGGGTCCGCGGCACGATCCCGTGCAGGCGCCGGCGCACGACCGCCATGATCGCCTCGCGCAGGGCCTTGCGGGCCGCTTCGAGACCCTCGCCGCGCCCCTTGGTGAGGCCGCGCTCGATCCCCGAGCGGAAGCCCGCGGCGTAGCCGGTGCGGCGCCCCTCGTTGAGGCCGTCCTGCTTGCCGTCCTGGTGGCCGTGCGTGAGGCCGTTGCGCATGCCCTCGAGGCGGCCCTTGCGGCTGCCCTCGGACTTGCCCTTCTCGTAGCCCTGCTTGAAGCCCTCCTTCAGCCCCTCGCGGCGGCCGTCCTCCAGGCCCTTCTTGTGCCCTTCCTTCCAGCCGTGACGGAGCCCGTCGCGGCGGGCCTCGTCGAGGCGGTAGCGGGCCGTGACGCGGAAGCTGTCGAGGAACCCCATGGCGGTCCTCCGCGCCCCCCTCGCCCGGATCCACCCTAACAAAAACCGTTTCGCTCCGCGCGGGGGTGCGGCGTCGAGCTTGTCGGCGCGTGGATGCGCAAGAAGACGACGCGACCGCCGCGTCCCCACCGTTCGCTGCGGCGAGCGCGACGGTTACGCGCGGGCGCGCGCCTTGCGTGAGCGGTCGCCGTCGCACCGCTCGACGAGGCGTCGGCGACGGGAGGTCCTCATGACCCGCGTGCATTTCCTCTCCGCCGCGTTCGGCTCCCTGTGGCTCGGACTGCTCGGCGCTGGTTGCGGGGGGGGCGGCGGCGGCGGCGGCACGGCGCCTGCGCCCGCGACCTGGGAGCCCACCCCTGCGACCCCGGCGGGCGGTGGCAGCGGCGGCGGCACGGACACGGGCGTCGTCCCCGCGGGGGCGCAGGAGCCGGGCGCGCCGGCGCCCCGGGTCCAGGTGGTCACGGCCGAGGGCGTCGCCGTCCACTACCCGGTGTGGCTGGAGGCCCACCCGGCGCGCCTGGCGGAGATGTTCGAGGAGATCCGCACGGTCGTCCCCGAGGCCGACCCGCGGATCTCGTCCGACGTGCGCGGCGTGCCGCCGGGGACGCTCCTGATCGTGCTCGACCCGGGCGCCTACTTCGCGCCCTACTCGCCCTCGCTCCTCGCGTCGGGCGAGTGGCGCGCGCCGGCGACGGTCTACGTGGCCTGGCGCGGCGGGTCGACGGGCAAGCTGCTCCCGGCGCTCGCGCACGAGATGCGCCACCTGCTCACGCAGGACCCGCACGCGGGGCACTGAGGTGTGCTCGACGGCTGCGGGCGACGATGCTGGCCGCGGCGCCGCGCGCGCGGGCTCGAAGTAGGTCGCTACGTCGTCGCCCGCGCGCCTCGCCGCCGCGGCTCAGCCTCGTCGCCCTCGCCTCACGTGCTGCTCCGATCGAAGGCGGGTCACCAGGACTCACCGGCGAGCGTCGATGGCTTCATATGCCCTGAGCCCCTTTCGGACGCGCCCTCGCTCGCTAGAATCCGCGGCTTCGCGCGCCGGCGACCGGCGAGGAGGATCGCGTGAACATTGGCGTCGAGATCGAGGACATCCACGCCCGCTGGGTCCTGGACAGCCGCGGCAACCCCACGGTCGAGGTCGAGGTCCTGCTCGAGGACGGCTCGATCGGCCGGGCGATCGTCCCCTCGGGCGCGTCGACGGGCGCCCACGAGGCGCTCGAGCTGCGCGACGGCGGCGGCGCCTGGCTGGGCAAGGGCGTCGACAAGGCGGTCGAGAACGTCAACGAGACGATCGCTCGCAGCCTGACCGGCGCCAACGCCCTCGACCAGGCCGAGATCGACGGCCAGCTCCTCGAGCTCGACGGCACGCCCAACAAGTCGAACCTGGGCGCCAACGCGATCCTGGGCGTGTCGATGGCCACGGCGCGCGCGGCGGCCGAGGCGCTGAACCTGCCGCTCTGGCGCTACCTGGGCGGGGTGCAGGCCAACGTCCTGCCCGTGCCCATGATGAACGTCGTCAACGGCGGCGCGCACGCGGACAACGGGATCGACATCCAGGAGTTCATGATCGTCCCGCAGGGCGCGCAGTCGTTCGCCGAGGCGCTGCGCTGGGGCGCCGAAATCTTCCACACGCTCAAGAAGCTGCTCAAGGACCGCGGCCTCTCGACCGCGGTCGGCGACGAAGGCGGCTTCGCCCCCCGCCTCGGCAGCGCCGAGGAGGTCCTCGACGTCCTCATGCAGGCGATCGAGAAGGCCGGCCGCAAGCCGGGCGACGAGGTCGCCCTGGCCCTCGACGTGGCCGCGAGCGAGTTCTTCAAGGACGGCGCCTACCGCGGCACGAGCTTCGGTCTGGGCGACCGGGCCTCGGCGGCCGACCTGACGAAGGTCTACGACCGCTGGCTGTCGAAGTACCCGATGGTCTCGATCGAGGACGGCCTGGCCGAGGACGACTGGGCCGGCTGGAAGGCCCACACCGAGGCCCTCGGCGGCCGCTGCCAGCTCGTGGGCGACGACCTCCTGGTCACGAACCCCGAGCGCCTGGCGAAGGCCGTGCAGGACGGGGTCGCCAACGCGATCCTGATCAAGCTCAACCAGATCGGCACGATCAGCGAGACGCTCGAGACGATCGCCATGGCCAAGGACGCCGGCTACGGCGTCGTGATCTCCCACCGCTCGGGCGAGTCCGAGGACACGACGATCGCCGACCTGGCCGTGGCCACGAACGCCGGGCAGATCAAGACCGGCTCGCTCAGCCGGACCGACCGCGTGGCGAAGTACAACCAGCTCCTGCGGATCGAGGAAGCGCTGGGCGGCGGGATGCGGTACGGGGGGTGAGGCGCCGGACGCTCACGTGGCACCGACGGGCGCCGCTCCCATGACGCCGTGGCGGGCCACTGGCGCGGACCCCAATGCGCCCCTCGCGCTGGTGACGCGTCGTAGGGCTCTCGCCGAGGCGTGGGCGCCGCCGGTCCATGATCGCAACGCGTACCTCGAGGGCCTTGCGCGTGGCCGTCGCGTGCTCGACGTGGGCGTCGTCGACCATACGATCGAGCGCGCGGGCACGTCTCAATGGCTCCACGGGCGGGTCGCCGCTGCGGCCTCCTACGCGATGGGGGTGGACGTCTTGCCGGAGCACGTCGACGAGCTCCGCCGCCGCGGGTTCAACGCGCGGGTGTGCGACATCACCCGCGAGGACCCAGGCGAGCGCTTCGACCTCGTCGTCTGCGGTGAGGTCATCGAGCATCTCGACTGCCCGGGCGCGCTGCTCGCAGGGGCCCGGCGCTGCCTCGGCCCGGACGGGCAAGTGGTGCTCACGAGTCCAAACCCGTACTACCTCCCTCGCATCCGGGACGCGCTCCGTGGGGTGACCCACGAGAACGTCGATCACGTCACGTATGTGTTCCCTTCGGGGCTGGTCGAGCTCGCGGCGCGCGCAGGCCTTCGGCTCGTGCGCTGGCGCGGGGTGAGGTCGACGGAGAGCGCCGGCCGCCTTGGTCGCGCGCTGTTCGCGGCGGGGCGGGCGCTCCTCGCCCCGGAGGCAGCGTGCTACTCGCTCATCTACGAGTGCGCGGTGGACCCGCAGTCGCCCGGCGAGGGGCGCGCCCAGGTGTAGAGCCTCCTCCGCCTGCTCGGTCAGAAATCGGCGAAGGCCGAGTCCCAGGATCGGCGCCAGGCGGCGCGGGTCTTCACGAACGCAGCCTGCTGGAGCCCGCGTAGGCCCTTGAGGGCCCGCTGCTCCATCTCCTCGAAGCGGCCCAGGCTCCTGTAGGCGACGACATCGAGTTCCTCGAAGCTGTCGAGGTTCTCGCGGATGAAGCGGACGACCTTCCGGACGTGCGGATCGAGGCAGTCGTCCAGCACGATGATGCCCCCCTCGTGGACGAGGTCCGCGCAGAGCACGAAGTCGACGAAGCAGTCCTCGAACAGGTGTGACCCGTCGATGTAAGCGAGACCGAACCGCGCCCCTCTCGAGGCGAGGTCCGCGAGAGCAACGTGGCTGGGGCGCTCGATGACCTCGACGAGCGCCGCGAGCCCCGCGCGCTCCAGCGCGACCCGTCCGGCATCGTCCCAGACGGTCGACTGGAAGGGGTCGATGGCCACATGCACCGCGGGAGCTCCGGTGCCGAGCGCGCGGTGCATGTCGACCATGCCGACGGCGGAGCCGCCGAGGGCGAGGCCGACCTCGAGGGTTCGGCGCGGGCGATGCTTGCGCATGAGGGATCGAAGCGCCGTCACGTTCCTGAGAGACGACAGCGACGCGCCCTCGAGGCGCCGGCCGTGGCGCCCTCGGACGGGCTCCGTCGGCGAATAGACCGCCTCGAGCGCCGGCGCGACCTCCAGGTGGCGCCGGCGAACCCAGTCGTCGCGGGCCTGACGGAGGAGCCGCACCAGACCGGTCACGCTCCCCACCTCGGGAGGAGCTGGGGGATCTTCCGCAGGTTCTTGCAGGCGACCACCAGCGGCGCGCTGAGGTAGCCGTTCTTGAGCAGCGCGAGGCAATCCTCCGCCGACTTGCGCAGGAGGTTGCGGGGCGCGTTGCTGGCCCCGCCGACACGCATGCGGACCAGCACCTCGGGCAGGTAGGTGCTCGAGACCCGCGCCCGCTCGAGGTACCGGAGCATCAACTCGTAGTCGGCGGCGATGCGAAGGCGCGGGTCATAGCCGCCCAGCTTCGCGTACACGTCCCGGCGCACGAAGAAGGTGGTGTGCGGCGGCATCCACCCACGAAGGAAGAGACCTGGTCGGAACGGAGACGAGCGCCAGGTGCGCACGACCCGGCGACCGTCCGCGCCGACGTAGACCAGATCTCCGAAGCAGGACTCGACGCCCGTCGCCTCGAACGCCTCCACGACCCTGGCGAGGGTCGTGGGAGCGGCGTAGACGTCGTCGGCTCCCAAGATCCCGACCACGTCACCGGTGGCAGCAGCGATGCCCTTGTTGATGGCCTCGTACAGGCCGCCGTCCGGCTCGCTGATGAGGCGGCCGACGCGGGAGTCGTTCGCCCGGATCACGTCGAGCGTCCCGTCGCGCGAACCGCCGTCGATGATCACGTGCTCCACGTCCGGGTGCGACTGCTCGAGGACACTCCGGAGGCAACCCGCCACGACGGAGGCACGGTCGAGCACGGCGGTGACCACGGAGATTCGCACGCGGCTCGTGACTCCAGCGTTGTCGGTCAGCCACCCGGGCTGGTACCGTGGCCGAGCAGGAACCCGGATTCTAGATGCTCACCATCGGTAAGCGACGAGCCACCGCGGTCGTCGATGGCGCACGTCGCCGGCGGCCGGCGGCAGGAGGTCTGGCGCCCCGCCCGGCGGCCGTCCCGAGCTGGTGGTGGGCCCTCCTCATCCCGCCCACCATCGCGTGCGCCACCTCGTGGGCGGTCGGCGGCGAGCCGGTCCTCACCGACCTGGGGTTCTTCCTCCTCGCGGTCGCGTGCGGCGTCATCGCCGTGCGCGAGCTCGCGAGTCTTGCTCGGACGGGAAGGGTCGCGGGCCTGGTGCTCTTCGGGGGCGTCCTCCTGTGGTTCTGCCACGACTACTTCGCCCGCTGGGCCGGGCGAGACTTCCGCTACGAGCGGGGGTTCGATGCCGACCTGATCGCGCGCGTCGCGACCATGCACTGCCTGTTCGTCCTGGTGATGACGGCAGGGCTCGGACTCGGCGGCAGCGACCGCCTCGAGCGGCTCCTCCTGGCCGTTCGGGAGCCCCGACGGCGCGAGCACTACCTGACCGCGGTCCTGCTGGCGTTCGCCATCGGACTCGTTCCTTATGTCTTCTTCTCGCGCGACTCGCTGGTCGTCACGTTCGAGCGCGCCGTCACCGGCTTCTACTCGGGCGGGGTCAGCTTCACGTTCGGGCGCACCGGCAACCTGAACTTCGCCTGGAGCGGGTACCTCTTCGAGCTGATCAAGGTCGGGCGCTTCGGCGGCGTCCTCGCCGGGGCCTACGCGGTCATGATCGCGCGGACGCGGCTCCAGCGCGCGATCGGCTGGGGCATCTGGACGTTCTGGCTGCTCCTTGCCTTCGGCAGCGGGACGCGCGGACAGCTCGTCTTCGTCGCAATGCCGGTGCTGGTGCTGCTGCTCCTGCGCCACTCGACAGGAGCGGCCCACCTCGCGCGGCGGCTACGCGGGCGCGCCTTGCTCAGCACGGCCGCCCTGGCGACGATCATCTTCGTGATGATGCAGGTGCAGGGCCAGCTCCGCACTCGAGGCTTGCGCAGCGACGACATCTCGTCCGTGAAGCTCGACGATCTGCACGGGAACCACATGTTCTCCGAGGGGCTCCCCGGATGGGACCGGATCCCGTCGTCGAGGCAACCCTTCTTCGACGAGACCCCCGGGGAAGGGGCGCTCCGGGCGCTCCCGGAGGCGCTCTTCCGGGTCGCCGTCCATCCGATCCCGCGGGCCCTCTGGACGTCCAAGCCGATCGATCCGGTCTGGGCCTGGTACAACGAGCTCGTCGCCGGGACCACGGGGGCGAGCGGCACGACGATCTCGACCGGGATCGTCGGCTGGTGGTACTTTCGTTTCGGCCTCCTAGGCATGCTCCAGGGCGCGCTCTTCATGGGCTGGTTGCTCGCCGCCGGCGACCGGGCGCTTGCCCGCGCGAGGGCTCAGCGGCGACCGCTCGCGATGCTCGTGTGCCTCGCCTTCATCGCCTGGTGGTTCCGCTGCTTCCGCGACCTCGCGATCGGCGAGCTGTACGAGGTCGTCGTCGCCGTGGTCGTCCTCGCGCTGGGGGTGAGGATCGCAGGATGGCGGGCGCGATGACGGAGGAGCGCCCCGACCGGCTGCGCGTCCTCTTCCTCGCATCATACTTCCCCAAGCCCGACAACCCGCTCATGGGGCCGTGGGCGCTGCGGCAGGCGCAGGCGCTCGTCCGCGCAGGTGTCGACGTCCAGGTCATCTCGCTCACTTCATGGGTGCCGCGCGTCGCCGCAGTCACGCGAGGCGCCCGGGCGTTCGCACTCTGCCCGCCGCGCCATCGCTGGGGTTCGGTCGAGGCCGTGTACCCGCGCTGGCTGCTCTACCAGGTGCAGCCGCTGAAGCGATGGGCCCATGCCCGACCTCAGCGACAGCTGCAGCTGGGCTGGGTCTCGTCCCGTCGGGCGCTCCTCGCGGCCGTGGACGAGGGGCGGCCGGACCTGCTCTATTGCCATCACACGCTCCCGAACGGCTACCTCGCGGCGCGGCTGCGAGAGGAGAGAGGGCTGCCGTTCGTCGTCACGGACCATGACTTCGATGAGGTCGACGACTGCGCGCGACTGCCCGCGCGGCGCGCGGCGTACCGGTTCGTCCTCGGGCGCGCCGCGCGCGTGGTCGGCGTGTCCAGCCGGATGGTCACTTCGCTCGAGGCGCTGTTCCCGTCCGCGAGGGCGCTGACGATCCACAACGGGGTCGACCCCCCGCCCGCCGTGGCGCCGCCCAGGCCGGAGGACCGCAGCGGGCGGCTGGTCGTGTTCTCGTGCGGGTTGTTCTACGAGCGCAAGGGGTTCGAGCTCCTCATCGCGGCCTTCGGCCGCGTCGCGGCGGAGCGACCGAACGCAGTCCTGCGCATCGTCGGCGATGGTCCGCGGCGGGCCGAGATCGAGGGCTCGATCCGGAGGCTGGGCCTCGAGTGCAGGGTCACGCTGCTCGGACGGCGACCCCATGACGAGGTCCTGCGCGAGATGGCCTGGTCGGACGTGTTTGCGCTCGTGGGCTGGGACGAGCCGTTCGCCACTGTCTATCTGGAGGCCATGGCCGCAGGTCGGCCCGTGGTCTGCGCGTCCGACGGAGGGATCACGGACGTCCTTGTGGACGGCGTGCACGGTCTCACCGTTCCGCCGCGTGACATCGAGGCCACCGCCCGCGCGCTCTCACGCCTGCTCGCGGATGGCGCGCTGCGGGCCCGCCTCGGGGCCGCCGCCCGGGGGCTCGTCGATCGACGGCTGACCTGGGACCAGGTCGCCCGGCGCTACGCCGAGTTGTTCCGCGAAGTCGTGGCCGGGGGCGGTGGATGAGGTCTCGCCGCCGCTGGATCGTCGCCCAGGTCGGGGCGAGGGAGCACTACGCGGCAGCCCGAGCCCTCCATCAGCAGGGGCTGCTGCGGCGACTGTTCACGGATGCATACTGCCACCGTGGGCGCCGACTCCTCACGCGGGCGCCAGGACCAGGCCGGTCCTTGGCGCAGCGCCACGCTCCCGGGCTACCCCCGGGGGTGGTGACGTCCTTCACCGTGGTGACGCTCGCCGACCGACTCCGCGCGGCGCTGCAGCGGCGCGGGGGCGACCTCGCGGCCGTCTACGCGCGCTTCCTGTCGGATGGGGCGTCGTTCGGCGCCCGCGTGGCACGGGCCCTGGCGGCGCTCCCCCTCGTCCCAGGGCAGGACGCCCTGTTCACTTACAACACCGGCGCGCTCGAGCCTCTCCTCGAGCTCTCGGGGCGAGGGATCGACACGCTCCTGTCCCAGATCGACCCCGGCCGGGTGGAGGAGGCGCTGGTCGAGGAGGAGCGCGCACGCTGGCCTGGCTGGGAGGGTGCAGGGGAGCGCGTGCCCGCCGCCTACTTCGAGCGCATGGAGCGCGAGTGGTCCGCGGCGAGCCGGGTGCTCGTCAACTCGGAGTGGTCGCGACGCGCCTTGATCGAGCAGGGGGTCGCGCCAGCCAAGCTCGTCGTCGTGCCGCTCGCGTACGAGCCTGCGGGGGCGCCGCCGACCCGGCGGATACGTCGAGGCCGGCTGCGTGTGCTGTGGCTCGGGCTGGTCTGCCTCCGCAAGGGCATCCCGTACCTCCTGGAGGCGGCGAGGCGCCTGACGGACCGCCCCGTCGAGTTCACCATTGCCGGCCCGCTGCACGTGACCGCGGCGGCCGTGGCCCACGCCCCACCGAACGTCCGCTTCGTCGGTCGCATTCCGCGCGACCAGACGGCCAGGGTCTACGCGGAGGCGGACCTCTTCGTCTTCCCCACGCTCTCCGACGGCTTCGGGATCACGCAGCTCGAGGCGATGGCCCAGGGCCTGCCCGTGATCTCCACCCCGCACTGCGGCGAGGTCGTCACCGACGGCGTGGACGGGCGCGTCGTCGCCGCGCGTGCCCCGGAGGCCCTGGCCGCCGCGATCGCCGCCCTCGACGAGGACCGGCCGCTGCTCGCCGCGATGAGCGCAGCGGCCGGCGCCAAGGCCCGGACCTTCGGCCTGGAGCGCTTCGCGCGAGGGCTCGAGCGGGCCCTGCCCGAGGGGGACTTCGCCGCGTGAGGGTCGTCCATTACCTCCCGGCGGTGCGGCTCGCGGAGGGCGGTATCGTCCGCTTCGTCCTCGACCTCGGCGAGCGTCTGGCGCGCGCGGGTCACGAAGTGCGGCTCCTCTGCCACGACGCGACCGACGTCCCGTCGACGTGGGGGGGGCCGGGCGCGCGACCCCCCGAGGTGATCCTGCTCCCCCGACCACCGCTCGGCGCACGCATCCTCGGCCCACGTACCCTGGGGCGGGTCGCCGCAACGCTCGAAGGCGCGGCAGCGCTCCACGTCCACGGCCCCTGGTACCCCTCGAACCTGCAGGTCGCGCGGATGGCTGCGCGCGCAGGCACGCGGGCGGTGCTGAGCCCCCACGGCATGCTCTCGGCCTGGTCCATGGCGCAGAGGCCGTGGAGGAAGCGCGCGTTCCTGACGGCGTTCATGCCGCTGCTCCGCGGGCTCGACCTGCTCCACTGCACCTCGGAGCAGGAGCGGCGCGACGTGGCCGGGTTCGTCGCCGGCGTGCCCGCCCGGGTCGTGCCGCCCGTCCTCGACCTCGCCGCGTTCGAGCGACTCCCGGGCCCCGAGCTCGCGCGATGCACCCTGCGGCTGCCCGAGCCGCCGACGCCGCTGATCGTCTTCATGAGTCGCCTCCACCCCAAGAAGGGAGCGGACCTGCTCGTAGAGGCGGTCGCGCTGCTTCGCTCCCGCGGCGCTCGGTCGCACGCGGTGCTCGCCGGCGCGGGCGACGGCGCCCATGAGGCGGACCTGCGGCGGCTCATCGCGGCGCGCCGCCTGGAGGGGGACGTCCGCCTGGTGGGGAGCGTCACGGGCGAGCTCAAGCTGTCGCTCCTGCAGGCCGCCAAGGTGGTCGCGCTCCCGACGCATCACGAGAACTTCGGCTTCGTGGTGCCGGAGGCGCTCGCGTGCGGGACCCCCGTCCTCACGACGCGCGGTCTCGATCTGTGGCGAGAGTTCGAGTCGAGCGGCGCGGTCTGGACGGCGGAGCGGAGCGCGGCGCCCTTCGCCGCGGCGCTGGAGCGTGCCCTGGCGCTCGGCGAGGACCAGCGGAGGGTCATGGGGGCCCGAGGTCGCGCGTGGGTGCACATGACCTTCGAGCCGGCGGCGCTCACAGCCCGATACGAGGAGCTGTATGCCCTCTCGGGATGACGCGGCGCGCCCGCCGACGATCGCCATGGTCGACACCACCTTGACGCCGTACCGGCTCCACTTCCACCGCCGGGTCGTCCGCGAGCTTCGTCTCCGCCTGCTCACCTGGCACCTCCGCGCGCACGACGCGCTTCCATGGCGGCTGAGCGTGCCCGACGGGCTCCAGGTCGAGTCGTTCGCTGGCGCGAGGGAGCCAGGGCGCGCGGCCGAGGTGGTCGCCGGGCGGCGCGTCCTCGGGGCCCTCCGCGATCGGAGGGTGGATGCGGTGGTCGTCGGCGGCTACGGCGACCTCGCGCGGCTCATGATCATTCTCGGGTGCCAGCGGGCGGGCACCCCCGTGCTCCTCTTCGGCGACTCCAACGTAAGCGGGGACCTTGCGCGCGGCGCGCGGCGCCTCGCGAAGCGCGCCGTGCTGCCCCTGCTCCTCCGCCGTTGCTCGGCGATTCTCGCCTGCGGCTCGCGCGGGGAGGACTACTTCTCGCGCTACGGCGTCCCGTCCGAGCGGATCTTCCTCTCGCCGTACGAGCCCGACTACGACCTCCTCGCACGCGCCAGCGATGAGCCCCCGGAGTCAGCGGCGGCGCGCTGGGGCTTGAGCCCCGCGCGCCGCCGACTCCTCTTCGTTGGCCGCCTCGCCCCCGAGAAGCGGGTCGACCTGGCGGTCGAGGGCTTCGGGCGCATCGCCGGGGAGCGACCGGAGTGGGACCTGGTCGTCGCTGGGACGGGCGCCGAGGGGGCGGCCCTGAAGGCCCTGGCGGCGAGGAGCGCGCCCGGCCGCGTGCACTTCGTCGAGTTCGTCCAGCCAGCGCGCCTCCCCTCGCTCTACAGGGCCTGCCACGCGCTGGTCCTGCCCAGCGACTACGAGCCCTGGGGGGTGGTGGTGAACGAGGCGGTCGCCGTCGGCCTGGCCCTGGTGTGCGCGGACGTCGTGGGCGCCGCGGCGGAGCTCCTGGTCGACGGCGTCGACGGCTACACCTTCCGTGTGGGGGACGTCGACGACCTTGTGCGCGCGCTCCGGCGCGTGACCGATCCGTCCCGCCTGGAGTCCCTGCGCGCGGGCGGCGCCGCCGTCCTCGCGAGCTGGCGTCGACGCGCCGACCCGGTCGTCGGGCTGGGCGCGGCGCTGGCGCGCGCAGGGGTCCGCGTCCAAGATCGGACGTCATGAGCGAGGGTCATCGCTTCAAGGTGGACCTGAGCGCCTACGGCGCGGGAGGCTTCGACCGCGGGGCCAGCCGGGTCGTGGAAGGGCTCTGGCGGCTCACCCAGGCCGGGCTCTTCCAGGCGTGCCCCTTCGGGCTGTACGCCCTGAAGCGAGCCGTCCTCCGCGCGTTCGGGGCCCGGATCGGGCGCGGTGTCGTGCTCAAGCCTGGTGTGAAGATCACCTTCCCCTGGAAGCTGGAGCTCGGGGACCACGTCTGGGTCGGCGAGGAGGCCTGGCTGCACAACCTCGACCCGATCATCATCGGGAGTCATGCGTGCGTGTCTCAGCGGGCGATGCTCTGCGCCGGGAGCCACGACTACCGCGCGCCCACGTTCGACCTGCGGACGGCGCCGATCCGGGTGGGCGAGGGGGCCTGGGTCGCCGCGATGGCGTGGGTCGGCCCCGGGGTGACGATCGGCTCGCACGCGGTGCTCGCGGCCGGGTCGGTGGCCGGGCGTGACCTCGAGCCGTACGGGGTGTACCGCGGGAACCCCGCCGGGCTCGTCGGTGAGCGGGCCCCGGAGACGCCGGTGTGAGGCCCGGGGCCATGCTGCTGGCTGCTCGGCGCCTGCTCCGGGGCGGTCCGAGAGCCACCTACTACCGCGAGGTCGTGCTCCCTCGGATCCTCGAGACCCCGCCGATCTCGGGCACGACGAACGGCGCTTGCGAGATCCACGCGCTCACCTGCGCCGCGGACTGGCTGTGCCTCATCTGGACGCTGAAGTCGTTCTACCGGGTCACCGACCATCGCTACCGCCTCTGCATCCACGGGGACCCCACGCTGACTTCGGCCCAGGCGCTGACCCTCCGCGCGCACTTCCCGGACGCGCGAGTCATCGAAAGCGCAACGGCGCTCACCGAGGCGCGGCGCCGCCTCCAGTCGCACCCCCGGTGCCTCGCCTTTCGCGAGCGGAACCACCTCTCTCCGAAGGTGGTCGACTTCCTCCACTTCCTGGAGGCCGACCGGCTCCTGATCCTCGACAGCGACCTCCTGTTCTTCTCCCGACCAGCGGCCCTGCTGGACCGAGTCGAGGGCGTCGGACGGGTGAACGCCTTCAACGGCGACGTCGCGAGCGCCTACACCGTCGACCCTGACCTCGTCCGGGCCCGCTGCGGGATCGTGCTGCCGCCCCGGATCAACAGCGGGCTCGCGCTCGTCCACCGGGAGTCTTTGCGGCTCGATTGGCTCGAGGAGTTCCTCGCGCTCGAAGGCATCGATTCGCACTTCTGGCGCCAGGAGCAGACGCTGCTCGCGCTGTGCAGCGCACGCTTCGGGGTAGAGCTCCTGCCCCCCGAGTACGACGTGCGGCTCGACCGCGGTCCGCCCGGGCCTTGCCGCCACTACGTGGGCGCCATCCGACAGCGCTTCTTCTCGGAGGGCATACGGCTCCTCCGCGCGGGCCTCCTCGAGGAACGTGGCAGCTCGTGCGCGTCCTGATGACCCCCGACTACCGCGCCGACAACCCGTACCAGGAGCTCCTCGCGACGGCGCTCCGGGAGCAGGGCGTCGAGGTCGTGTTCCCTACGGGGTATCGCCGGGTCCTGCCCATCACACGCTCGCTGCGCGAGTTCGGGGCAGACGTCCTCCATCTTCACTGGGTCGAGCCATACCTGCGACCCAACGCCGCATTACCTGTCGCGCTCGTCCGAGGCTTGAAGACAGTGGCCGACCTGCTCCTCGCCCGCGCGACTGGGGTGCGGGTGGTGTGGACCGTGCACAACGAGGTCTCGCACGAGAGCAGGTTCCCGCGCCTCGAGCGCGCGATCTTGCGGCAGATCGGTCGCCTGACGGACCAGGTCATCGTCCACGAGGAGGCCCGCCGCGGATCCTATGCCGGCGCGGCGGTGATCCCGCACGGCAGCTTCTCCGCCGCCTACGAGCAGCCGCTGCCGCGAGCCGACGCGCACGCGGCACTGGGCCTTGAGGTGACAGGCAGGGTCTTCCTGCACTTCGGGATGCTGCGGCCTTACAAGGGAATCGAAGACCTGCTGGAGGCATGGTCCCTGACCCATCTCGGACGCGAGCACGTGCTCCTGATCGCAGGGCCGAGCCCTGACCCGATCTACACGAAGCGGCTCGAGGAGCGCGCGCGCGCAATCTCGGGCGTGAGGTTCGAGCCTGGCTTCGTCCCCGCCGACCGGGTCCACGTCGTGTTCAGCGCGGCGGACATCGTCGTCCTGCCGTACCGGAAGGTCGCGACCTCGGGGTCCGCCATGCTCTCCCTGTCCTTTGGACGGCCGCTCGTCGTGCCCGCCCTCCCGACGTTGCTCGAGGTCCTCGGTCGGCCAGGACCGGCCCTCTTCTTCGGCGGTGATACCGGGCGAAGCCTGGCCGAGGTTCTCACGACCGCCGCACAGGCCGACCTCGCGCCGCTGCGAACGGCGGCAGCGGACCGGGTGCAGGGGTGGGAGCAGGTCGCCTCGGCCACGCGAGACGCGTACTGCGGGCGTGAGCGAGGCTCTAGCTGAGGTGTCGCCAGCAGTCGATGCCGCTGTACGTGAGGTAGAAGCCGAGGACGATGGCGGTGAACCGCGGGCGAGGCGCGAGCCAGGACCGCATGCACTCCCAGGCGAGCAGATACAGTCCGCAGGAGAAGGGGACGAGGTAGCGAAAGTTCGTGTCGCTATGGAGTGCCCAGCTCGGGAACATGATGAACACGACCAGCACGACCGGCGCGACCAGGATTGACTTCCTCGACCGGAACGATCGCATGACCGCTCGTGGGGTGAGTCGAGCCCAAGCGCCGACCAGCAGGGTAGCGAGCACCGCCACGCTGACGCCAGTCTTCCAAGTCAGCGGCACCTGCTGCGGCGGGACTCCATCGAGTTCGCTCCAACGACCGATGACGAGTGCGGGCAGAACCCGGTCAAGGAGCAGGCGCAGCTGAAAGGGCATCTCGTGCCAGTGCTTGAGGGAGTAGCTCTTTTCGGGCCAGAGCTCGATCCGAGCCGCCGCCAGTCGCGGCTTCTCGACGTACTTGAAGTGCACCGCCGGTGGGGCGGTGAAGGCGACGATGGCGAGCGCGACCACGGCTGCTGGCCAGCAGCGGCGCCAGGGCGCCCGGCTGGCCCGATACAACCCTATCGCGCCGAGCAGCAAGAGCGCCCCGCCGACGCATAGGAGCGCAACCTCATGGCTCCCTGCGGAGTACGTCGCCCGCCGCGTGAGCCAGCGATACGCGACCGGACTCAGCAGCAGGACCCCGAGCGCCGCGACGAAACTCGCACGGGCGAGCGCCTGTCGCCGGAGCGCGTCCAATCTCGTGGCCCGCCGCCACTGGCGGAAACTGTTGGACCGCAGTCCGAGCCAGAGGAGCGACACGAAGACCGGAAAGATGGCTAGTTTCAACGCGTACACGCTGAAGCCGGCAAGGCAGGCCCAGGCGACCCACGTGGCGCGTGTCCGGTGACGATCGACCTCCCACGCTCCCCACACGAGACCCAGGACAAGGATGGTGAGCGCCGCGTAGACCGGGTGCCCGCCAACCCCGTAACGAGTGAGGGCCGAGTTGGGGAAGGCGAGGACGAGCGCGATGCCGATCGCCGCCGGGCCGGGGAGGACCCTCCGGAGGACGAGCAGGGCGACGACGACCGCGACGGCCGAAAAGAACGCCACGGGTATCCTCAGCGCGACCAAGGACTCGCCGAACAGCCGGAAGAGCAGCGCCGCGGCCGCCTCGTGGATCGGAGCGCCGTAGTTCGTCCCCCGGATGTAGGGGTACCACTGCCCGGCCGCAAAGTCCTGAGCGGTGGGAAGGGAGAAGCGCACCTCGTCGATGTGCCAGAGGGCCAGCCTGGGCGCGTGCACCGCGCGCCAGGCGAACGCGGCGACGAACAAGGCGGCGCAAACAAGGACGAAGGACCACTCAGGTCCTCGGCGCGCACGCGCGTCCGGACGCCATGGAGACGCGTCTGTCGTCGACTTCACCGGGGCTCCGATGCACCGGAAGAAGAGCCCGCCTGCTGGACCTCCACCTCGCAGGGAACGTTGAGGATGCCTGCGTACGCCTCCCTGCTGTGCGCCAGAGCCGGCACCGCCATCACGAGCGGCGGAACGCCGTCCCAGTCCTCGACCAGCTCGCGGTCGGAAAAGAGCTTGGCGCGCCACCGGTACGCCCCGGGCCGCAAGGGGAGAGCTGGGACCGCCACGACCACGTCGGTGCTTCCGGCGCCGAGCGCGGGCAGCGCGGGGTCGCAGCCCCAGACGATGAGCCCTTGGTCGTCCGTCAGTGCGAGGGTGAGTATCGGGCGCGCCACCGCCTCCTCCGTGCAGAGCCGGAAGACGAAGCGGACGGGCTCGAGCGGGGCGCGAACCGAGTGGTGCGTCGTCCCGTCGGCCCCCTCGATGTGCCAGCTGACGAAGCCCGTCGAGGCCGAGGGCGACGCCACCGGATGGAGGAGGGCGGCCTCGTATGCGCCGAGGACCTCGTGCGTCGGACCCTGGAGGCGCACCGTCCCCGCATCGAGCCACAGGACGCGCGTACAGAGGCTACGGATGGCGTTCATGTGGTGGCTGACGAAGAGGATCGTCCGTCCACCGCGGGATACGTCGTCCATCTTCTTTAGGCACTTGCGCTGGAACTCGAGGTCGCCGACGGCGAGGACCTCATCGACGAGCAGGATCTCCGGCTCGAGGTGGGCCGCCACGGCGAAGGCGAGCCGGAGGTACATGCCCGAGGAGTAAAACTTGACCTGGGTGTCCAGGAACTCCGCGACGCCGGCGAACGCGACGATCTCGTCGAACTTGCGTGCGACCTCCGCCCGCGACATGCCGAGGATGGCGCCGTTGAGGAACACGTTCTCGCGGCCGGTCAGCTCCGGATGGAAGCCCGTACCTACCTCTAGGAGCGAGCCGACCCTTCCGAACACCGTCGCAGAGCCGCAGGTCGGCTCGACGATGCGGGTCAGGACCTTCAGGAGCGTGCTCTTGCCCGCGCCATTGCGCCCGACGATGCCGACGACCTCGCCCTCCTGGACCTCGAACGAGACGTCACGGAGCGCCGCGATGGTGCGCGGGGCCGTCCGCGGCCGGCCAGTGAGACGGTCAAGCGGCCAGCGAGCCGCCGCGCGCAGGACGTCGCGGAGCCCGCCGGGACCGCCGCTCCCCAGGTGGAACTCCTTGGAGAGGGCCTCGGCCCGGATCGCGGTGCCGCTCACACTCACACCGTATCCGCGAACCGCGGCTCGAGCCGATGAAAGAGGAGCAGCCCGCCTCCGAGCGCCAGGACGGTGACGATCGCGGAAGAGGCGACGATCGGGAAGGAGGGCGGCGCATCAGCGAAGACGGCCCAGCGGAAGAGTTCGATGACGCCGGCCATCGGATTCAGGCCGTACACGGCGTGCCAACGCTCGGGCACGATCACCGCGGGGTACGCCACGGGGGAGAGGAACAGCCAGAGCTGACTGACGAGCGGGAGCGTGTGCCGTACGTCCTTGAGGACGGTGACGACGGCCGAAAGGCACAGGGACACGGCGGCCGCCACCGCGCAGGCTCCGGCCAGGGCGACCGGGACGAGCAGGAGCGAACCGCCAGGCTGGACGCCCATGAGGAGCATCGCCGGGACCAGGACGCCGAACGCGCAGGCGAAATCGATCACGGCCGCCGCGACCGGGGCGAGCGGGATCGCCGCGCGCGGGAAGTACACCTTGGTGATGAGGTTGCGATTCGTGATCAAGCTCGTGCTGCCCTCGGTCAGCCCCCTCGCGAAGAGCTGCCAGGGGAGCAGGGCGACGAAGGCGTAGAGCGGGTACGGGACCGAGCCCGTCGTGTGGTCGAGCCCGGCGAGCCGGCCGATGACGAGCGCGAAGACCGCCATCCCGAGGGCCGGCTGCAGCACCGCCCACCCGACTCCGAACACGGTCTGCTTGTAACGCACCTTCACATCACGAACCGCGAGGAACCAGACGAGCTCTCGGTGTCTCCAGAGCTCGAAGAGGCCGAGGGACCAGCGCCGCCGGCGCGCGATCACCGTCGGTTCCCGGGTCGTCCTCATGGTGCACACTGGCGTGGGCGACGGCGACTCACACCCCCTCCGGTCGGTCGAGCGAGGGCAGCGTGAGCTCGAACAGGCCGAGCGGCAACCCGCGCCCCCGTCGGAGCCGCCTCGCGAGCACGTAGGTGCGGAGCGAGACGGGCCGTCGCGCGCGGGGCGCGCGCAGCGCCGCGCCGGCCCCTCGCAGCAGCCCCAAGCCCATCGCGCCGAGATGACCAGTTCGAAGCCCGCAGCGCAGTCCGAGCAGCGAGGAGGCGCTGAGGTGCACGGGGAGCATCACCGTGGGGACGTTGTACCACGCGAACAGCACGTCGTTGCGCCGACCGTAAAGGGCCATGCGGCGCCATGAGCGGAGCGGCGACTCGACGTGGTGGATCGGGTCCGCGGTCCCGAGCCGGACCACCCTGCCCGTCGCGAGCATCCTGAGGCAAAGATCACGCTCCTCGCCCTGATGGAAGAATTCCGTCCGGAACCCCCCGAGCCCCAGAAAGACGTCCCGCCGGATCGCGTACGCGGTTCCCACGAACGAGTCGGTGACGAAGATGTCCGCTCCCCTCGCGGGGGCGCGCTGGAGGACCTGCGGCCCCGAGTTGACGTTCACGAACGGGATCGCCACCGCACCCACGCGGCGGTGGTCGAACTCGACGAGCGTCTGCTCGACCGTCCGATCCGACGGGAAGTAGGCGTCGTCGTCCAGCGAGACGACGACCTTGGCGCGCGCGAGCGACGCGCCGAGGTTCCGCTGCGCGATGTAGCCGCGCGAGACGGGCGAGCGCTCGAGGTGGACCTGGGGGAAGCGCGCGCGCACCATCTCGTCGGTTCCATCGGTCGAGCCGTCGTCGATGACGAGGACCTCGGGGGCGACGGTCTGCGCCAGCGCCGACTCGATCGTCCGGGCGAGCGACTCTCGCCGGTCCTTGGTCGAGATCACGACGGTCGCGACGGGGAGGCTCATGCCAGGCGCGACCGGATCTTGCGCGGCGGGTTGCCCACGACGACATCCCCGACGGGGATGTCCCGTGTCACGACGCTGCCCGCTCCGATGACGGCGCCAGCCCCGATCCGGACGCCCTTGAGCACGACGACGCCGGCGCCGAGCCAGCAATCGTCGCCGATCGACACCGGCGCGCTCACGTAAGGTTGGGCGCTGACGGGGGACCCGGCGGTCCCGTGGTCATGGTCGGTGATGTAGCAGTACGGGCCGATCATGCAGTTCGTCCCGACGACGATCCTGTCCGTGGCGTCGAACATCGTGAAGCGGTTGACGTAGGTCCCCCGTCCGATGCGGATCCTGGGCTCGGCGCGACGCTCGCCAGTTGCCAGGAGGACGACGTGATCGTCGAGGGCGACGTCGTCGAGCTCCACATCCCACGGATTCTGCGGCACGTGCACCGTCGAGAGCCGACCGCGCCGGATCCTCGCCCCGAGCAGGTTCAACCAGGCGCGTCGCGCCCGGGCCCTGACCGAGCCCGGCAGGCGGAGCAGGAGGTTCACGGCGCGGTCGCTCAGCACTGCGATGGGCTCCGGCCCCGGAGGGCGAAGGACGTCAGGGCGACGAGCGGCAGCCCCAGGAGGAAGCGCAGCCGGCGCTCCCGGAGCTGCCAGATGAAGGTCTGACGGTAGATCTGCCAGGCGAGGTCGAAGCGTCCCGCCCTGGCGCACGTGGTGGCGAGGGGCCGCGCGTGCAGCCCGAGGAGCCGACGGCGCTCCCCGGCGCGTGCACGTCCCCCGGGGTAGCGCCGAGCTCGCTCGCGCGCGAGGCACGCGCTGAGCCCGGCCGCGGACCGCGCGGGCGTCTGGATGCTCCCGTCGTGGCGGCGGTAGGCCACCGTCGGCGGGGTGACGATCTTCACGAACCCCCGCGCCGTGCCGAGGCGGAGGGCGAGGTCGTGGTCCTCCATGTTCACCAGCGCCGGATCGAATCCGCTGTGAGCGGCCAGCGCCGACCGTGAGTACACGGTCATGCCGCTGCCCGCGAAGTGACCGCTTCGACTGGAGGCCAGGTAATCCGGGAAGACTTCGAGCACAGGCGGAGTGTCCCGTGCCCACGCGAGTTCCTCCTCGCGCTCGAAGGGCAGGAGCGCTCCGGCGATGATGGTTGGCTCTCCAGCGGCGGCGATTGCATGGGCGATCGTGTCGAGCGTCCAGGGGAACCAAAGGTCATCGCTGTCCAGCGAGCAGACGTAGTCTCCCCGCGCCTCGGCGATGCCGCGATTCCGCGCGGCGGAGGGTCCAGCGTTTCGCTGCCGGAGGAAGCGCACCCGGTCGCCGAACCCGGCGACGAGTTCGCCGGTCGAGTCCGTTGATCCATCGTCCACGACGATGACCTCGAAGTCCCTCCGCGTCTGCGCCAGGACGGAGGCGAGCGTCTTCCGGAGGAGCTCTGCTCGGTTGTACGTGGGGATCACCACGGAGAATCGCGGCCGACCGGTGACGGTCACGCCTGGACTCCGGCGAGTCGTCGGATGCGGCGCTTGAACCGTATCGCGTCCCGGAACAGGGAGGGGGAGAGGGCGGCGGCCCGGTAGAACGCGCGGAACCCCGGGGCGAGGTGCGGCCAGGCGAGGAGTCGGGCGCGGCGGAGGTCGTCGGGCCCGCCGTCCACGAAGGCCAGGCTCATGGCCCGCCGCGCCGCCGTGCGGATGAGCGCGTCCATCGCCGGCTGCGCGTAGCCCTCGTCCCGGTTCCGGCTCAGCGCCTGGAGCCAGTACAGCTCACAGGTCACGACGTCCCCGGAGATCCCGCCGGTCCCAATGCGGTAGCCAGCGGCGGGCTCCGCCGAGTAGGCCCACGTCCGCCCGCGCAGCGCCCGTAGCCAGTGGTCGATGTCGTGCCGCCGCACCTGCCGCTCGTCGAACCCGGCGACCTGGAGGCTGCGGTCCCGCCGGACGAGCACCGTGGAGTGCCCGAAGTGGAAGCCGCCGGCGAGGACCTCGATGAAGCCTGAGGCCGGGAGGCCCTTCGCGCTGGCGAGCCGGTGCCGCAGCGTCGGTGGCATCTCCAGCCGGCGGCCTTCGAGGTCGATCCAGTCGTGGTTCGCCATGAAGGCGACGTCCTCGCCACCCTCCAGGCGCTCCCGCGCGCGCGCGAGGTGGTCGGGGTACCAGACGTCGTCGGCATCGAGGAACGCGACCCACTCGCCGCGGGCGGCCCGGATTCCCACGTTCCTGGCGCGCGCCGCGTTCCCGCCAGGCGCCCGGAGGACCGTGACCGGGAGCCCGGAGGCGCGCACCCGGTCGAGCGACCCGTCCTTGGAGGCGTCGTCCACGACGATGACCTCGGCCGGGGCGCAGCGCTGGGCCGCGACCGAGCGCAGCGCCGCCTCGATCCAGCGCTCCGCGTCGTGGCAGGGGATCACGACCGACACCGTGAAGCTCACGCCGCGGCGCCGCCCTTCACGCGGACACCTCGGCCCAGGCGAGGACGCAGCGCCCGAGCGCCAGGCGGAGCGGCTCGGCCAGGTAGCGCCGCATGGCCTCGTCACCCGACCCGGCGCTGAGCCCGGCCAGGAACCGGTGGAAGCCGAAGACGCCCCGGAGGTCCGGTCCGAGCTCGAAGGGGATCGTGTAACAGACCCCAGGGCGCGTGGTCTCGTCGTGATCGTCGGGGAGCGGACAGGAGAACAGCCACAGCGCCGGCCGATCACGCCGGGCGACGAGCTCCGCCAGCTGGTTCCGGGCCTCCGTGACGTGCCCGTGCTCGCCGAGCGCCGCGGCCAGGGCCGGTGAGAACTCGACCGTGATGTAGGTGAGGCCCGAGATCGGGAGCGCTTCGCGGAGGGCCGCGTGCAGCTCCGGAACCGTGCGGGCGGCGGCGATCACGTCGCCCGCGCGCGCCATGGCGACGAGATGCGGGAGCTCGCGGCCGCGCGGCCTCGTGAGCGCGTGACGCAGCCGGTCGGTGAGCACCCGGAGCTCGACGTACCCGAGCCAGCGGAGGCCGAACGCGGCGAGCGCGGCCGAGGCCAGCGCGGCCGTCAAGGCCGCCTCGTGGCGCCACAGCCGAGACATCACGGCGGTCGCGGCGAAGAGCGCCGAGGTGCCGCTGAGCCACAGGACGGCCTGGCGGACGCTGAGCCCCCTGTTGAGCAGGACGTGATGCATGTGGCTGCGGTCACCGACGAAGTAAGGCTGCCCGTTGACGTAGCGGCGAGCGAGCGTGAGGAGCGTCTCCGCGATCGGCAGCGCGGACAGGAGCAGCGGCACGTGGAGGGCGAGGGTGCCGGAGGGGTTGCGGGCCACCTTCAGGGAGAGCGCCGCGATCGTGAAGCCGATCATCAAGCTCCCGGCGTCTCCCAGGAAGACTCGGGCGGGATGCCAGTTCCAGCGGAGGAACCCGATGAGGCCGCCGGCGAGGGCCACGGCGAGGGTGGCGCTCCCCGGCCGATCGCCAAGGACCGCGACCGCCGCGCAGCCCAGGAGGGCCGATGTGGCGACGGTGGCGAGGAGCCCGTCGAGGCCGTCGACCAGGTTGTAGGCGTTCGTGATGCCGACGAACCAGAGGAGGGTCAGCGGGAAGGCGAACAAGCCGAGCTCGATGGGAGCGCCGAAGGGGTTCGCGATGACGTCGATCACGTAGCCGCGCTGGATGAGGAAGGCCGCTGCGACCGCCTCGAGGCACACGCGCGCGCCAGGGCTCAGGCCGCGCAGGTCATCGACGAGCCCCACGATGAAGACGAGCAGGCAGGGGATCAGGAAGGCGACGACCTGGTCGCGGCCGATCGTCCGCACGAGGTCATCGGGGCCGAAGACGTTCAGGAACGCCCCGCCGAAGGCCAGGGCGCCGGCCAGCAGCCCTGCGAGCAGCGCCACCCCGCCGAGCCGCGCGGTCGGGCGCTCATGGACGTGGCGGCCGCCGGGGGCGTCGATGGCGCCGAGGCGATCGGCGAGCCGCGCGGCGAGCGGCGTCGTGACGTAGGAGACGAGGGTCGCGCCGGCGAAGGCCCCGCCCAGGAGGGTGACCAGCGGCAGTTCCTGCATGACCCCCTTCGAACTGACCTTCGTCCTGGAGAGTAGCGCCGTGGCCCGGCTGAGGCCAGCGCGAGGACCGCAGGAAGGCCTCCGGTCGGGTGGGCATGCGCACCGGTAGACTCGCTGCCCATGCCCCGCCTCGCCTACCTCGTCACCCACCCCGTCACGGCGCGGACGCTCCTGCGCGGGCAGCTCGCCTGGCTCCGCGGGCGCGGCCACGACGTCGCCGTGGTCTCGGGGCCGGGCGCGGCGCTCGACGACCTCGCCGCCCGGGAGCGCGTGGCGACCGTCGGCGTGCCGATGGAGCGGGAGATCCGGCCGCTGGCCGACCTGGTCTCGCTGGCGCGGCTGGTCGGCGCGCTCCGCGCCCTCCGGCCGGACGTGGTGAACGCGAGCACGCCCAAGGCGGGGCTCCTCGGGATGATCGCCGCGGCGGTGACGCGCGTCCCCGCGAGGGTCTACCTGCTCCGGGGGCTACGCCTCGAGACGGCGCGCGGGGCGCGCGGGCGACTGCTCAAGGCGGCCGAGCGGGTGGCGTGCGGGCTGGCGCACGAGGTGGTGTGCGTCAGCGAGAGCCTGCGACGCCGGGCGCTCGAGGAGGGCCTGGTCGCGGCCGACCGGGCGCGCGTCCTGGGGGCTGGCTCTTCGAACGGGGTCGATGCCGAGCGGTTCCGGCCGCGAGGCCGGGACGACGCGGAGGTCGAGGCGCTGCGGGCGCGGCTGGGGCTCGGCGCGGGAGCGCCGGTGGTCGGCTTCGTCGGGCGCCTGACGCGCGACAAGGGCATCGAGGACCTGTGGCGCGCGTTCGAGCAGGTGGTGCTACCGCGCGTCCCGGCCGCGCGCCTGCTCCTGGTGGGCGAGCCGGAGCCGGGGGACCCGGTGCCGGCGGCCGTGCTCGAGGCGCTGCGGCGCCACCCGCGGGTCGTCGGGACCGGCGCGTTCGTGCGGGACACCGCGCCCTACTACGCGCTCATGGACGTGCTGGCCTTCCCGTCCTACCGCGAGGGCTTCCCGAACGCGCCGCTGGAGGCGGCCGCGAGCGAGCGGCCGGTGGTCGGCTACGCCGCGACGGGCACCGTGGACGCCGTCGTCGCGGGTCGGACGGGGACGGTCGTGCCGCTGGGCGACTGGCGCGCCCTCGGCGAGGCGCTGGTCGGTTACCTCGACGTCCCCGACCTCGCGCGAGAGCACGGGCGCGCGGGGCGGGAGCGGGCGCGGCGCGAGTTCGAGCCGGCGGCCTTGTGGGCCCGCCTCGAGCAGGAGCACCTGCGCCTCCTGGCGGAGGTGCCCGACGCGAGGGCGCGCGCGCGACGCCTCGCCCGGCGCCTCGGACGGTCGCGGACGCTGAAGCGCGCCCTGGACCTCGCGATCGCCGGGCCCGCGCTCGCGGCGGCCGCCCCGGCCCTCGCCGCCGTGGCGTTGGCCGTGCGCCTCGGGATCGGGCGGCCGGTCCTGTTCGCCCAGCAGCGGCCCGGACTCCACGGCCGGCCGTTCACCCTCTACAAGCTCCGCAGCATGACCGACGCGAGGGACGCCGCTGGCCGACCTTTGCCCGACGCAGCGCGCCTGACGCGGCTCGGGCGGCTCCTTCGCGCGACCAGCCTCGACGAGCTGCCCGAGCTCTGGAACGTCGTGCGCGGCGACATGAGCCTCGTGGGGCCCCGGCCGCTCCTCATGGAGTACCTCGCCCGCTACTCGCCCGAGCAGGCCCGCCGCCACGAGGTCAAGCCCGGCCTCACCGGCTGGGCCGTCGTGCGCGGGCGGAACGCTTTGACGTGGGAGGAGAAGTTCGCCGACGACGTGTGGTACGTCGACCACTGGAGCCTGGGGCTCGACCTCCAGATCCTCGCGCGCACGGCCCTCTCGGTCCTGCGCCGCGAGGGGATCAACGCCCCGGGGGCGGCGACGATGCCCGTGTTCATGGGCAGCGGCGCCGCGCCCGCGCCGGCGGCGTCCGTGCGCGGCGCCGTCGGGTTTCCGGCCGTCACGGACGCCGGGTAACCTGGCCGGCGATGCCGCGCGTTTACCTGTCACCGCCGCACATGGGCCCCGACGAGCGGGCGCTCCTGCTCGACGCCTTCGACTCGAACTGGATCGCCCCGCTCGGGCCCCACGTCGAGGCGTTCGAGCGCGAGCTCGCGGCCAGGGTGGGCGCTGGCCACGCCGCGGCCCTCTCCTCCGGCACGGCGGCGCTCCACCTCGCCCTGCAGATCCTGGGGGTCGGCCCCGGCGACGAGGTGGTCACGTCCACGCTCACGTTCGCGGCCACGGCGAACCCGATCGTCTACCAGGGCGCGCGGCCGGTGTTCGTCGACGTCCACCCCGAGACCTGGACGCTCGACCCGGCCCTCGTGGCCGAGGCGGTCGAGGACGGCGTCCGACGCGGGCGACCGCCGAAGGCGGTGATCACGGTCGACCTCTACGGCCAGTGCGCCGACCACGACCCGATCCGCGAGGTGTGCGACCGGCACGGCGTGCCGGTCGTCGAGGACGCCGCCGAGGCGCTCGGCGCGACCTACAAGGGGCGCGCGGCCGGCACCCTCGGCGCCATGGGCGTGTTCTCGTTCAACGGCAACAAGATCATCACGACGAGCGGCGGCGGCATGCTCGTGACCGACCGCGAGGACTGGGCCCGGCAGGCGCGTCACCTCGCGACGCAGGCCCGGCAGCCGGCGCCGCACTACGAGCACACCGAGGTGGGCAACAACTACCGCCTGAGCAACCTGCTCGCGGCCGTCGGGCGCGGGCAGCTGCGAGTGCTCGACGAGCGCGTCGCCGCGCGGCGCGCGCACAACGCCTTCTACCGGGAGGCGCTCGCGGACCTGCCCGGCGTGTCGTTCATGCCCGAGGCGCCGTACGGCCGCTCGACCTGCTGGCTGACGTGCCTCCTGGTCGATCCACGCGCGGCCGGCGTCGACCGCGAGGCGCTGCGCCTGGCGCTCGAGGCCGAGGACATCGAGGCGCGGCCGGTCTGGAAGCCCATGCACCTCCAGCCCGTGTTCCGTGAGTGCCGGGCGCTCGGAGGCGAGGTCGCCGCCGGGCTGTTCGAGCGCGGGCTGTGCCTGCCCAGCGGGTCGAGCCTCTCCGTGGCGGACCGGGCGCGCGTCGTCGACGTGCTGCGGCGCGCGGTGCGGCGCTGAGGCGGTCGGGATGACCCCCGCCGGCTCCGGTCCGCGCGCGGCGCTCCGCCTCGGCGCCGGGCTGCTCCGGCAGGTCCCCCCGGGCGAGCGACGGCACGCCGCGCAGGCGCTCGCGCTCCTCGTCCTCCTCGGCGCGACCGAGGGCGTGGGCCTGCTGCTCATCCTCCCGGTCCTCGCCGTCGTGGGCGTAGACCTCGGCGACGGCGCCCTGGGGCGCGGGGCCGGCTGGATCGCCGACGCGGCGGCCGCCCTCGGGGTGCGCCCGTCGCTCGGCCCCCTGCTCGTCGCCTACGTGGCCGTGATCGCGGCGCACGCGGCCGCGCAGCGGCAGCTCCTGCTCGCCACCGGACGCACGCGGGAGGCCGTGATCCGCGGGCTCCGGCGCCGGCTCTACGAGGCCGTCTCGCGCATGGCGTGGGCCGCCTTCACCCGCCTCCGCAGCGCCGAGGTCAGCCACGCGCTGATGGTCGAGGCGGACCGGGCCGGGGCGGCTGCGTCGTCGCTCCTGCACCTGGCCACCCAGGCCTTCTTGACGCTCGTGCACCTCGCGCTCGCGGCGCTCCTCTCCCCGGCGCTCGTGCTCGTGGCGCTCGTGGCGGCGTGCGGGCTGCTCGCCGTGGTCCGCTCGCGGCGCGAGGCGGCCTACCGGCGCGGGGTCGCGGCCGCCGAGGCGGAGCGCGCCCTGAGCGCGGCCGTCGGCGACCTGCTGGCCGGGGCCAAGACCCTCCGGGCGCACGGCCTCGACGACCGGGCCGGCGCCTGGCTCGAGGCGCGGTTCGACGGCGCCGCGGCCGAGCGGGTCGGCGTCGACCGCACCCACGCCGCGGCGCAGTTCGGCCTGGAGGTCGGCGCGGCCAGCGCCGTCGCCGTCCTCGTCGCCGCGGCGGTCGCCCTCGGGGTCTCGGCCGCGACGCTCCTCGTGCTCCTGTTCCTCTTCGCCCGCGTCGCCCGGCGCGCCTCCGGCCTGCACTACGAGTGGCAGGCGTTCCTCGGCGAGGCCGGCGCGGTCGAGGGGCTCGAGGCCCTCGCGGGGCGCTGCGAGGCCGCGCGCGACCCCAAGCTCGAGCAAGGCGGGGGCGAGGCCGGGGAGATCGTGTCGCTGCGCGACGAGCTGCGGCTCGAGGAGGTGTCCTACACCTACCCGGGCCGCGACCGGCCGGCCGTCGAGCGGGTCGACCTGGAGCTCCCGGCCGGTCAGGTGACCGTCCTCGTCGGCCCCTCCGGCGCGGGCAAGACCACGCTCGCCGACCTCGTGCTCGGCCTCCTCGCGCCGGACGACGGGCGCGTCACGGTCGACGGGCGCGCGCTCCGCCCGGAGGACATGCCCGCCTGGCGCCAGCGGGTCGCGTACGTCCCTCAGGAGCCGTTCCTCCTCCCCGGGAGCGTGCGGGAGAACCTGGCCTGGGTGCGCCCGGACGCCGCCGAGGAGGAGATGCGGCACGCCCTGCGCCTCGCCGGCGCCGAGGAGGTCGTCGAGCGGCTCCCGGGCGGGCTCGACGGCGTCGTCGGCGAGCGCGGGGCGCTCCTCTCGGGCGGCGAGCGCCAGCGCCTGGCGCTCGCCTGCGCGCTCCTGCGCGCGCCCGACCTCCTCGTCCTCGACGAGCCGACCAGCGCCCTCGACGCCGCGTCCGAGGCGCGGGTCTGGGCGGCGGTCGCCGGGCTCGCGGGCGCCGTGACGGTGCTCGTGATCTCGCACCGGCCGGCGGCGCTCGAGGGCGTCGCGAATCGATTGGTCGCGCTGGAGGCAAGCGGGGCTGAGCCGCTCCCTGAACGTCGACGAGGAGACGCGAGCCATGGATGACGTCGTCGATGTGATCGTTCCGACTCGCAACCGTGTCGAGCTCACCGTCAGGGCTGTCACGAGCGTCCTGGCCCAGACGCACCGGCGAGCGAGGATCCTCGTCGTCGACGACGCGAGCGATGACGGCGCTGCTGACGAGCTCGCGCGTCGGTGGCGAGGCGAGGAGAGGGTCTCGCTCGTCCGGCGCTCTGAGCGCGGAGGCGAGGCGCTCGCCCGGCAATCCGGGCTCGAAGCCGCGCGCGCGCCCTACGTCGCGCTCCTCGACAGCGATGACGTCTGGCTCGAGAGCAAGCTGGAGCGCCAGCTCGAGGCGCTGCGCGCCTCCGGGGCAGACCTGGCTCTCTGCTGGTACGAGTGGGTCTCTCCGGACGGGGCGCGCGTCCAACCCCTTCGGCGACATCAGGCGCCCGGCGGCCGCATGGGCGCGCTCGACTTCAACAACTGCAGCGCCCCCCTGGTCCGGCGCTCGGCGCTGCTCGCGGCGGGTGGGTTCGGCGGGGACCGCGCCGCAGGTCTGTCGACCTGTGCGTCGGTCGAGCTGTTCATTCGCTTGCTGCAGCGCTGCCAGGTCGCCGTAGTCCCCGAAGTGCTTGTCAAATGCCTCGTCCATCCGGGCCCCCGCGCCAGCGACGCCGTGCGCACGCTCAGAGCGGCCGAGGAGCTCGCGCGCGTGCTCGAGGCTCACGCGCCGGGCCTTCGGCTCGAACCCGATGCACTCCGCGAGCTGGAGCTCCGGGTCGCGACCCGGTACGCTCAGGCAGGCGAGCTCGCCGCGGCCGCGCGTCACCTCTCCCGAGCGTGGCGGCTCTCGGCCCCCCGCGGGCTCTCGGCGTCTACCCGTGCCTCGCTCTACATCGCGCGGCGCGCGGTCCGCTGGGCGGCGAAGCAGCTGAGCCTCTACCTCCCGCATTGACCCGACGAGCACGGGTCTGCACGCGCCCGACCCGACTGTTGCCCGCGCTGGTCAAGCCACTGGCGCCGGCTGCGCCGTGGGGCTCTGGTGCGAGTCCGACGTCGGTCCGCCCCGCTTGTAGTCCGGTAGGACCCGCGAGAGCTCGCTCCGCACGTCCTCCGCGGACATGTCCGCGACCGTCTCGAGCCGCTCGATCGCGGCGGCGAGCTCGCTCCAGCCGCGCGGCTCGCCGCGCCCGACGAAGATCTTGGGGTGCCGGGTGCGGTCGGCGTGCTCGTCGGCCCGCGACAGCTCCTCATGCAGCTTCTCGCCGGGGCGGACGCCCGAGAACACGATCGGGACGTCCCGGTCGGGCACGAACCCCGACAGGCGGATCAGGTCGCGCGCGAGGTCCACGATCCTCACTGGTTGGCCCATGTCGAGGACGAAGATCTCCCCGCCGTGTCCCATGGAGGCCGCCTGCAGGATCAGCTGGCAGGCCTCGGGGATCGTCATGAAGTAGCGGGTCATCTCGGGGTGCGTGACGGTCACCGGCCCGCCGCGCGCGATCTGCTCCTGGAAGATCGGCACCACGCTGCCATTCGAGCCGAGGACGTTGCCGAAGCGCACGGTCACGAAGCGGGTCTTGCGGCTCCGGGCGGCGAGCGACTGGACGTAGAGCTCGGCGATCCGCTTGCTCGCGCCCATCACCGAGGACGGGTTGACCGCCTTGTCCGTCGAAACCAGGACGAAGACGGACACCCCGTGTTCGCGCGCCAGGTCGGCCAGGACGCGGGTCCCGCAGACGTTGTTCTTGATCGCCTCGCCGGGGTTCCGCTCCATCATGGGCACGTGCTTGTGCGCCGCCGCGTGAAGGACCACCGCCGGTCGGACCTGGTCGAAGAGGCGCTCCATGCGGGGGACGTCGGAGACGTCTGCCATGCGCGGCTCGATCACGAGCTCCGGGGCGCGCTCGCGCAGCTCGCGCTCGATCAGGAACAAGGAGTTCTCCGCCCGCTCGACGAGGACCAGGCGGGCCGGCCCGAAGCGCGCCACCTGACGGCAGAGCTCGGCGCCGATGCTCCCGCCCGCGCCGGTGACCATGACGACCTCGTCGCGCACGACCTCCGCGATCGCGTCCTCGTCGAGCTGCACGGGCGCTCGCCCGAGGAGGTCCTCGATCGAGACCTTCCGGATGCGCGTGAGGTTCACCTCGCCGCCGACGATCTCGTAGAGTCCAGGGATGATCTTCGGCGCGAGGCCGGCCGTCTCGCACTCGCTGGCGATGCGCCGGATCACCTGGCCGGGGGCGTTGGCGATCGTGATGAGCGCCTGCTCGACCTCCTGCTGGTCCTTGATCCGGCCCAGGTCGGCGATCCGGCCGAGCACCGGCAGGCCGTGGACGAGCGTGCCCGCCTTGAGCGGGTCGTCGTCCAGGAAGCCGACGGCCTCGATCCCCAGGTCGGGCCGGGCGCCCACCTCCTTCGCCACGAGGAACCCGGCCTGCCCGGCGCCGATGAGGATGGTCCGCCTGGCGCGGAGCCTCGGGCGCCTGAGCTGCCGCGTCTCGGTCCGTTCGGCGAGGAGGCGCCGGATCACGCGGACGCCGGCGATGCCCAGGTAGGCCAGCACGGCGTCGATCAGGATCACGCCATACGGGAGGACGGCCAGCTTGGCCACGGCCGACCCTGGCTCGAGCGCGCCGGCCATCAGGCGCATGCTGCCGAGGAGGGCCGTGCTGGCACCGATCGCCAGGCCGATCCGCTGCGCCTCGCGCAGGCCGACGTAGCGCCACGCGAAGCGCGGGACGGCGAAGGCGAGGAGCGCGCCGTACTGCAGGACGAGGACGACCGGCCAGAGGACGACCGCCCGCTTGACCATCTCCGCCGGCACGGTGCCGTCGAAGCGCAGCAGCAGCGCCGCCATCAGGGCGACGCTGAGCACGGCCAGGTCGATGGCGACCTGGGTCCCTCGATTGAAGACGAGGCGACTGGCCACGTGTCCCCCCGGGCTGGCCGATGTCGCTTGTACGACAGCGGGCGCCGTGAACGCAACGCCGACGGGGGAGCAGCTCGGGGAATCAGGGCTCCTCTGATGGACGAGGTCGACGCTCCGTCAGGGTCCCGCAGCCTCTCGGCCGGAAGCCTTCGCGAGGGCTCGGGCGAGGCGGAGCGCCTGTCGACGGACGGGGCTCTCCGTCGACCACTCGGCCTCTGTAGGCGAGAGGAGCGCGCCAACGAGCTCACGAGCGCGGGCGAGATTGCCGGAGCGGAGCAGCACGAGCCAGGCGCGACGGCGCCGCGGCTGGTCGTCGGCGAAGACCGACCGTTCGTACCAGCCGGCGGCCGCGCCGGCGAGGCGGTCGGCGGCGCAGGCGGCGAGGGCGGCCGCCGGGAGCGGAGCGCCGAGGAGCGCGTGCGCGAGCAGCAGCCCCGCCCGGAGGAGGTGCTCGCAGCCCGTCTCGACCGCGGTCCGCTCGAGGCGACACCAGTCCAACCCGCCGCGTCTCACGAACAGGGCGACGTCGACGATCCACCGCAGGCGCGACCAGGCGTGCCGGCAGCCGTGAACGCACAAGAAGAGGAAGTGGTCCTCCGGTCCCAGCGTCCGGACCGTGTGGCCCTCGACGACCGCGGTCTCGGCGCGCCTCCAGAGCGACTCCGGCGCGTCACCCAGAGGGCCGTAGGGCGGAGTGAGGCGCCAGTGGAGATCGACGTTGATCCGTCCACTCCGCTCGAACACGCTCTCCTTGCCGAGCGCGACGCAGCGCGCCTCCTGCCCGCTGGGCATGCGGTGTCGCTCGCCATAGCCGAGGCCCATGAGCGCGCGCCGGGCGCGGACGACGTCCTCTGGCCGGACGAGGAGATCGAGGTCGGCGCAAGGCCGAAGATGGCCCGCCGCCGGGTGGAGCCGTTCGCCCAGGGCGGGCCCCTTGAACGAGAGCGCGTCGATGTCCGCAGCGTGAAGCGCGCCGAGCACCGTCCCGAGCTGGGCGGCCCGATGCAGGTGCTCGGCCGCGGCCTGGAACGACTCCGCCTTGAGCGCCGCGCGGGCGCGGGCCGGGAGCGCGTCCGTGCCCCCGAGGGCGGCGCCCACCAGCGCCAGGACGCCGTGCTCGCGGCCCACCGCGTCCACGACCTCCCAGGGGGCTGCGCGCGCGAGGTCGAGCGCACGGCTCGCGTCCGGCAGGGCCTCGGACACGAGCAGCCGGGCGCAGCGCACGACGAGCTCGCGCGCCGCGTCCCGATCCTCCGCGACCCGTGGCGCGCCGTCGTCGAGCACGCGATCAACGTATCCGCGCGCGGCGCGCCGACAACTCCGCCGTTCCCTGGTCAGGGTGGCTGCTTTATGCTGTCGACCAGGCGTGGGGGAGTTGACGGTGCTCGGCAGGCTGCGACACGTGTACGACCGGGCGCGCCGGGCGGGGCCCGACGGGCGGCTGCTCCTCGCGGAGGCGTTCGTCGCCTCCGTCGTCGTGCGCGCCGCGCTCTCGGGCCTGCCCTACGCCGCCGCCGCGCGCGTGATCACCCGCGCCCAGCCGCTCATCGGGCGACGCCCACGTGAGCCACGACGGATCGTGTGGGCCGTGCGCGTCGCCGCCGCCCGCGTGCCCGGAGCCACCTGCCTGGTGCAGGCGCTCGTCGGCCAGGCCCTCCTCGCGCGCTCGGGGCGATCGTCCGCCGTCCGCTTCGGCGTGCGCCGCGGCGCGGCGGGCGTCGAGGCGCACGCCTGGCTCGAGCACGAGGGCAGCGCCCTCGTCGGCGCGGACGAGCGCTATGCGCCGTTCGAAGGAGTCCGCGCGTGACCGCGAGGGGCGTGACGCTGAGCGATCGCGTGACCCCGGCCGAGGAGGTCCTGTTCAAGGAGCTCGAGGGTGAGGCGGTCTTGCTCCACCTCGACGTCGGCCGGTATTTCGCGCTCGACCCGGTCGGGACGCGGATCTGGGCGCTGCTGCGCGAGCGCGAGGGCGACCTCGCGGCGGTCCTCGACGGGATCCTGGCCGAGTTCGACGTCGCCCGGGAGGAGGCCGCGCGCGACCTCCTGGCGCTCCTCGACGAGCTCGTCGCCGAGCGGCTCGTCCGGGTCCAGACCCCGCCGGCGTGAGCGGCTTCCTCGCGCTCGTGGGCGAGCCGGCGGCGCTCGCGTCCCCGGACCTCGCCTCGACCCTCCTCGGGCTGGCCCATACGCGTCCTGTGGACCTCTGGCGCGGGGGGCACGACGTCCTGCTCGCGAGCGGCCCCAACCCGGCCGACGTGGCCCTCGGGCGGGTCGAGGACCTCCAGCGGGGGCGCCTCGTCGTCGCGGTCGACGCGCGGCTCGACGCTCGCGATGACCTCCGGGCCGCGCTGCTGGCCGCCAACCAGCAACCTGCCGCGGGGGCGAGCGACGCGGCGCTCGTGGCGCATGCCTGCGAGGCCTGGGGCCCCGCCTGCGTCGAGCGCCTGCGCGGCGACTTCTCGTTCGTGGCCTGGGATCCGGCCCGTCGCGAGCTGTTCGGGGCGCGCGACCCGTTCGGCGGGCGGCCGCTGTTCTACGCCGAGGTCCAGGGCGGGCTGGTCGTGAGCAACGCCATGTGTCCCGTCTCCGAGCACCCGCTCGTGTCGGACGACCTCGACGAGCTCTGGCTCGCGGACTTCGTCCTGCTCGGCGAGAGCCTGCGCCCGGAGGCCAGCGTGTTCGGCGCGGTCCGCAGACTTCCCCCTGGGCACGCGCTCCTCGTCCGCGACGGGGGCCTCCGGTCGGTCCGACCCACCTTCGCGCTCGACCCGGTCCCCCCGCTCCGCGGGGACGAGGGCGAAGTGCGCGCGCAGGTCACGGCGGCCCTCGACGCGGCGGTGCGCGACCGCCTGCCCTCCGATCGCCTCGGCGTGCTCCTGAGCGGGGGCCTCGACTCGCCGCTCATCGCCGCCCTCGCCCGCCGCCTCGCGCCGGCCCTCGACATGCGCGGCCACTTCGTCCACTTCGAGCGCCTCATCCCCGACGTCGAACCCCCGTTTGTGAGGCGGGTGGCCGATGCGCTCGGCGTGCCGCTCCGGTCGGTGGCGGCGGATGATGTCGGGCTGTTCGATCACTGGGAGCACGGGAGCGCCTTCGAGCCGACCCATGGGCTCGACCTGGGGATCGCCGCCCTGGTGGACCCGGGGCTCGTCGAGCACGCGCCCGTCGCGTTCACCGGCCATCCCAGCGACGCGCTGCTCATGCCCGACCCGCTGCCGCTCGCCGCCTGGCACGACGGCCTGCGCGCGACCTTGCGCGGCTTCTGCGCCACCTGGCAGCGCTGGAGATTCCGCCCCTCCCTGAGCCTCGCGTGGGCATGGCGCCGCCTCCGGCCCGGGAGCGACGAGGAGCCCTTCCCCGCCTGGCTCGACCCTGAGGTCGTCGACCGGCTCGGCCTGCGTGAGCGCTGGAGGGTCGGCCGTCGCGACCGGCCGCCGCTCCCAGGCCGGCGTGGCGATGCCCGGGCGTACGTCCGTGGCCCGGTTTGGGCCACCATGTTCGAGCAGCGCCACTCGTGCGCGACCGGCCTCGCCCTCGAGTTCCGCCATCCTCTCTTTGATCTGCGGGTCGTTCGGGCGCTCCTCGGGCTTCCCTCGCTGCCCTGGTGCCAGCGAAAGGCGGTCTTCCGCGACCTGGGACGAGTTGCGGGGCTGCCCGAAGTGGTCGTTCTACGGCAAAAGGCCCCGCTCGCGGGTGACCTCCTTCAGGCCCTAGCCGACCAGGAGCACGCATGGCCACCCGCCGTCGTGCCCCCGCTCGCCGGGTGGGTACGGCCCGGTAGGCGCCCGAGCTCTCGCGCCCACCTCGAGCCATGGATCCGGCTCGTCGATGCGGACCGATGGCTCGCGCTGTCTCGCGTGGCCGGCGAGTGATAGCATGACTAGCTGCACGTGGTTCAGGAGACGACGATGGCCCCCACCGACCCGACCGCTCGGCGCCCATATCACCGCCCTCACCTCATGCGACTGGGCGATGTCGCCTCGCTCACTCAGTCGGTTGGCGCGAACGCCGCGCCCGATGGCGGAGCGGCGCCGAACAACATGATCAAGTCCTGAACCGGACCCAACTCAAACCCCGACGGCGAGTCAGCGTCGCGTGACCATGTATCGCGCGTTCGGGCTGGACCTCCGCTGCGCGGAGCCGCTGCCCTGTGGGCCTGCGACGGAGCGCTTGGACTCGCCCCCGCTCGCAGTCGTCAGCGTTCAGTCGGACCCGACGAGGGCCGAGGGGAGCTTCGGCGACCTCGTGCTGGAGTATCCGGACGGGTATCACTTCAGGATCGCCCCCGCCGGAGACAGGATCGTGGCGCGCTGGCCGGACGACGCCACGTTCGAGGACGCGAGCTGTTACCTCCTCGGCCCCGTCCTCCGGTTCGTCTTGGGCCTCCGCGGCGTTCCCTGTCTTCACGCCAGCGCCGTCGACGTCGATGGTGGAGCGATCGCGCTTGCGGGCGAGTCCGGCGCCGGGAAGTCGACCACGGCCGCGGCCCTGGTACGCGCCGGCGCGCGGCTCCTCACCGACGATACGGTCACCCTGGTGCGTTCGGGAGAGGACGTGGTCGTCCACCCTGGCTACGCCGGTCTCCGGCTCTGGCCGGATGTGACGGCCGCGCTCGGTGGGCCGGGCGTCGAGCTCCCCCGCGTCAGCCCGGGCTGGGACAAGCGCTTCCTAGCAGCGGAGGGGCGCGCCTTCGACCTGCGTCCGGTCCCCTTGCGCGCGATCTACCTGCTGGGAGACCGGCGGACCGCTGGTGCGCCCTGCATCGAGGCGCTGAGCGCGCGCGATCGGCTGCTCGCGCTGCTGCAGCACGTGCGCGAGGAGGGCGCGAAGGGGCGAGCCGGCTGGGCGCGCGCGTTCGAGGCGCTCGCCGCCCTCATCGAGCGGATACCGGTGCGGCGACTGATCCCGCACGCCGACCTGGACCGGTTGCCGGCCCTCGTCGACCTCGTGCTGACGGAGGCGCGCCGGCCGGACGGGCCCGAAGTCTGAGCATGTACGACCTCCTGGGCTACGCCTCGATGCTCACGGACGGAGTGCGCCTCGCGGCGTACACGGAAGCCTTGCGCCGCGCCGTGCGGCCCGGCGACGTGGTCGTCGACCTTGGCGCGGGGCCCGGAGTTTTCGCGCTCTACGCGGCGCGCCTCGGCGCAGGGAAGGTCCACGGCGTCGACCCCACGCCGCTCGTCGCGCTCGGACGAGATGCGGCCAGGCGCGCCGGGCTCGACGGTCAGGTCGAGTTCCACCAGGCCCGCCTCGAGGAGCTCGAGCTTCCTGGGCGGGCGGACGTGATCGTCTCCGACCTGAGGGGGGTGCTGCCGCTGTTCGAGGGGCATCTGTCGACGCTGATGCACGCGCGCGACCACGTCCTGCGGCCGGGCGGGACGCTGATACCCGCCCAGGACCGACTCCGAGTCGCCGTGGGGGAGGCCTCCGAGGTCTACCGGGACCGTGTGACCGTCTGGACCTCGCAGGAGCTCGGCCTCTCCATGGAGGCGGCGCGGCGCTGCGCGGCGAACACCTGGTGCCGCGTCAAGCGCAACGAGGCCCGCGTCGTCTCGAGCGCGGAGACGTGGAGCACCCTCGACTACGCCTCGCTCCGCGACGTGAACGCGGCGGGGCGGGTGGAGCTGGTCGTCCCGCGACCGACCATGGGGCACGGACTGGTCGTCTGGTTCGAGACCACCCTGGTCCCCGAAGTGGAGTTCTCGACCGCCCCAGACCAGCCGGAGGCCGTCTACAACCGCGCCTTCTTCCCGTGGAACGAGCCCGTCGAGCTCGACATGGGAGCGCGGCTGTCCGTCCACCTGCGAGCTGACCTCGTTGGCCGCGACTACGTCTGGACCTGGACGACCGACATCGCACGGCCGGGACGGGCCGCCGTGCGCTTCGAGCAGGCGAGCTTCTTCGGTGACGTCCAGAGCCCGGAGGACGTGCGCCGCGCTGGCGAGTCCTACGCCCCCGACCTCACCGAGGATGGCGCGGTGGACCGCGCGATCCTCGTCGAGGTCGACGGACGGCGCACGAACGGAGAGATCGCGCGGCGCCTGCGCGAGGCGTTCCCTGGCCGCTTCTCCGACCACGCCGCCGCCCTCCGGCGGGTGACGGAGCTGACGAGGCGCCTCGGGCGATGAGCCGCGCCGCGCCGCGATCGGCCGGGGCTGCGTGGGGAGGAGACGAGGGACCGAGCGCAGAACGAGGAGTTCGCGCGCCCCGTCTCGACCTCTCGCGTCTCGAAGCACGCCGTCACCGTGACTGGCATACACGCAGCGTTCACGTGTGCGGCACCGACTCGACAGGCGCCTCATGCAGCGTGGCATGGTGATACTGTCTGGCGCGACTGCCTCCGGTGGTGGACGGCCCCTCGACCCAGGAGTCATGCGAACGTGCTTGCATCAGTCATCATCACTACATACAAACGGCCTGCTTACCTCTTCCGCGCGGTGTGCTCCGTGCTCGCGCAGTCGCTCACGGACTTCGAGGTGATCATCGTCGACGACTCCCCGGATTCTCCGTCGGAGGAGGCGATCTCGTCGCTCCTGAGCGACCGTCGGATCCACTACCATCGCAACGAACGAAACCTCGGCGGCGGCGCATCGCGCAACGTGGGCCTCGAGTTCAGCACGGGCGAATACGTCTGCTTCCTCGACGACGACGACGTGTGGCTGCCCGACCGGCTGCTCCTTGCCGCTCGAGCGCTGCGGCCCTCGACCATCTGGTCGTCGGTGGGATGGGAGTGGCGGGAGGACGCGACCGGCCGCCTCGAGAAGCGGCGCGTCGCCAATCGAACAGGGCGGGTGGCTGGTCTGCCGCGTTGGATGCACAACATAGCAGTGGACTACCTCGTGCAACGAGAGGTGGCCCTCACGTTGCCCACAAGTGAGACGCTCAACTACTACATCCCAATGGAGTTCATCTGCCGCTTGTTCAAGGTTGCGCCGCCGGTGTTCGTTCCCGAGGTGCTGATCTCTTGCCGCACGCACCCAGGCGAGCGCACAAGCACTCGATCGGCAAGAGCGAAACTCGATGACATCGCCGCGATTCGCCGCCTTCATGGAGACCTGTTGGGATCCGACAGGGCAGCAGATGCGCACTTCCTCACGATCGAAGCGGCACTCCTCGAGGAGGAGGGCCACTGCATGGACGCAGCATTTCGGTATGCGCGCGCGGCCGCGCTCCGGCCGAATCTGAAGAATCCGATGCGGGGGGCGAGGGCAGGCGTGAAGGCGCTCCGGACGCTCGTTCGTAGCGGGCTTCCGTAACCTCCCTCGTCACCTACACCTCTTGCTGCGCCCCGGACTCGGCCAACACCTCGCCTCTGAGAAGTTCGGCACGACTGCGCGGGGGCCACTACGACGCTGGCTGGTCAGTCGCGCAGGAACCAGGTACCACGCGCTCAAGGGTCTCCGAACCGGTGATAGAATCCGTTGGACCCCGGTCCACAGAGACGTCCAATCGACGCTCCTGGGGCTCTCAAGGTGGGATGCCGCTCGTAAGAGCGTGACTCACGGGTCGCGAGACCACGGTCCTGCGGTGACCGCGTGCGGCGCTCGCCTCGGTCACCAGGGGTCGGAGTCGGATCGATCGTGACGTCGGAGTCGGAGAGCACGAAGCCCTGGCTGGAGGAGAATCGTCGGCGCGCGGCGACCGGCATGGTCTGGACGACCGGGGCCCAGCTCGTGGGCCATGGCTTCGCGATCGCCTCGAAGCTGCTCCTCGCTCGACTCCTTGTTCCGGCGGACTTCGGCCTGGTCGCGATGGCGGCGGTCGTCATCTCGTTCCTGGAGCTGCTGTCGGGACTGGGTATCCCGGCCGCTTTGGTCCAGACACGGGAGCTCGACGAGACCACGAAGTCGAGCGCGCTCTGGGCGGCCCTCGCGCAGGGCGTCGGCCTGGCGGCGCTGGGCATCATCGCGTCTCCCTTGATCGCCGACGGCTTCGGCGCCGTGGAGCTCGTCCCGATCTTGAAGGCGCTGCTCGTGGGCGGCGCGATCACCGCTCCGCTAGGAGTCCTCGAGTCGCTGTTCCTTCGCGGACTCGAGTTCCGCCTCGTGGCCATGCGGAAGGTCCTGGGGAACGTGCTGGGCGGAGCACTGGCCATTGCTCTGGCGCTCGCCGGGTTCGGGGTCTGGGCCCTCGTGGCGGGGCGCCTGATGACGTCGGCGGCGGCCCTGATCCTGGTACTGATGGCCACCACCTGGCGCCCCCGGCTCGTCTTCTCGCTCTCCGCCCTGCGGCCGCTCACGGGGTTCGGCTTCGGCATGACCGGCGTCGGGCTCATCCTCGCTGTCGGTCGCCAGCTCCCGGCCGTCCTGATCGGCCGGCTGCTGGGGAGCGAGGCCCTCGGGCTGTTCAACCTGGCGCAGCAGGTCATTCTCCTTCCGCTGCAGTCCATCGCTCGCCCCATGGCCTTCGTGCTCTTCCCCGTGTTCTCCCGCCTCCGGGAGCAGCCGGAGGAGCGGCTCGCGACCTTCGTGCGCTGGCAGTTCGTGATCGTCGCCCTGGGGATCACGGCCCCCGCGCTCGCCGTCGCTCTGGGCCCGTTAGCCGTCGATACGATCCTGGGCGCGCGCTGGGAGGACGCCGGGAGCGTCGTCCAGGTGATGGCGATCCCCGCAGTGGCGCGGTTGGGCGTGTCGTCCCTCGGGGCGGGCCTCGGCGCCGCGGGGCTCGTGCGAGTCAACCTCCTCTGGACCGCAGCGATCCTGTTGCTCGAGGGAGCAGGCCTGCTGGTCGGCATCAGGGCCGGGCTCTTCGCGGCCGCCCTGGGCTGGTCGATCGGATCGCTGCTGACGGCGGGCGTCGTCGGGACCTTCCTTGCGGCTCGTTACCTCGACGTTCCCGTGCAAGCCCAGCTTCGCCCCTTCGCCCTCGTCGCGCTCCCGGCGGTCGTCCTCGCCGTGACGGCCTGGGTCGTCGCGCAGGCGCTGATCGGGGCACCGGCGCTCGTGCAGCTCCTGGTGGCTTGTCCGGCGGGCGTCATCGCTTATGCCGTGAGCCTCAGGCTCGTGGCCCCGATCGAGACGGGCTGGATGGTCCGCGGCGCGTGGAGCAGGCTGCGTGGCCTTCGGTGACCTCGACTTGGTGATGGACGACGGGTCGTGCGCGCGCTGGCCTCGGTGTGAGGCGGAGGAGCGTGGCTCCAATTGAAGGTCCTCTACGTCATCGATTCCTTGGGCCCTGGTGGAGCTGAGCGCTCCCTCGTCGAGATGCTCCCGCCCCTCGAGCGGGGCGGTGTGCAGCCCACCGTCGTGTGCTTCAAACGCGCCTCGGTGGGGTTCGAGTCGGAGGTGCGAGTCAACGTCAAGCACCTCAGCGGCCCCGGAAGGCTCGCCAAAATGGCCCAGTTGCGGCGACTGACTGCCGTCGGGAGGTACGACCTCGTCCACACCACCCTGTTCGAGTCGGACGTGTTCGGGCGCTCGGCGCTGGCCGGCCTCGGCGTGCCAATCCTGACGAGCCTGGTCAACATGCCGCCCGCGCCGGGTCACTTACGAGGGGGGGCGAGGGTCCGGCTCAAGCACGCAGCCGCGAGGGCGCTCGAGCGAGCGACCGGAGCGCTATTCGCCTGCCACTTCCACGCCATCACGGACGCCGTGAAGGAAGCGGCGGTAGGCCACCTCCATGTCCCCCGGGAGAAGATCACCGTGATCTACCGCGGACGAGATCAGCAACGCCTGGGCCGCCGGACGGCCGCGCGCCGCGAGCAGCTCCGCCGCCGCATCGGCGTCCCCGAGGACGCCTTCGTCGTGCTCTCCGTGGGCCGTCAGGAGCCCCAGAAGGGGCAGCGCGTCCTGATCGAGGCGTTGTCTCGGCTCCTCGCGGCGGTGCCGCACGCCCTGCTCCTGGTCGCGGGCCGTGAGGGCAACGCCACGCCGGACCTCCGCGAGGCCGTCGAGCGCGCCGGAGTCGCTGCGGCGGTGCGGTTCCTGGGGCACGTCGACGCAGCGCCGGACCTCCTGGCCGCGTGCGACGTCTTCGCGTTCCCTTCCCTCTGGGAGGGGCTGGGCGGCGCGATCATCGAGGCCATGGCCCTGGAGGCTCCCTGCGTCGCGAGCGATCTGCCGCCGATCCGAGAGGTGACGGGGGGTGGACGAGCTGCGCTCCTCGTTCCTCCCGGGGACTCCGGCGCGCTCGCACAGGCGATCGCCCGCGTGCACGCGGAGCCGGAGCTCGCTCGGCGCCTCGCAGGCGCGGGAAGGTCGACGTACACGGAGCGCTTCACGCTCCAGGCGAGCGTCGAGGCCATGCTCGTGCTCTACGAGCGGCTCACGTCGGAGGACCCCCGCCGGCGGTGAACCCGGCCCGAACCTCAGGGCACCTCGAGGTCTCGGGCGAGCCGACTGACCGTGACGCGCTGACGGGCGAGTGGGTGAGCTCACCCCGCGATCGACGCCGGTCACCCGCGCCGCGAGCGGATGGGCTGAAACCTCGTCGAGAGCCACTCTTCGAGCCAGACTCCGGCCGAGAGGAGCTCCAGGGCGTCGGGAGGGCCGTCGCGGCGGACCGGCACCCTCTCCAGCTGCCATGGCGACCACCTCGCCGCGGTCAGCTTGCGGCCGCCTCGTACCACCGCCGTCGCGTACCGCTCGCGCACCAGCGGCTCGAGCCAGGGCGCGCTCCGGCCGCGGGGGTAGCAGAAGCTCGTCACAGGCCGGCCGAGCTCGTCCTCGAGCCTCGCGCGCGAGCGGGTCAGCTCGTCCCGCGCGCTCCGTGGGTCGAGCCGCGCCAGGTCGCGATGGGAGCAGGTGTGCGAGCCGACCTCCAGGAGGCCCGTCGCCGTGGCCTCGCGGAGCGCGTCCCAGCTGCACGGGCGCAGGCGCTCGGCGCCGCGCAGGGGAGGCGCCCCGCGCCCGTCGACGAAGTCGGTCGGGACGTAGAGCACCGCCGGGACCCCCAGCCCGCAGAGGACGGGCCAGGCGAGGTCGAAGAAGTTGGCGAACGCGTCGTCGAAGGTCACCACGACCCGGGTTCCCTGTGACCCTGTGACGAGGTGCTCCAGCGCGTCCCTCAGGGTGCTGGCGAGCGGGCGGAGCTGCTCCATGTGCGCGCGGAAGCGGTCGAACGGGATGTCCACGGCGGAGTCTATCCCACCGTCGATGAGATGGTAGGTCACGACGACGACCCCATGCTCGGCCCTGGGGAGCCAGCGGTTGGCCTCGTGTATCAGGCGGCGGGCCCAGCTCACGTGTGGGACCTCAGGCGGTCGTGACGGGAGCGGAGGCCCGGTCGGGGAGGCGGTGGAGCTTGCTCCGGCCCAGACCGCGCGGCGAAGAGGGTCAAGAGCAGCGCCACGACCGTGACCCGCTGGCGGGCCAGGATGCCCAGGTTGAAGAAGGTCATGCCGTAGGCCACAGCGAGCAGGAGTGCGCAGGGCAGGGCGAAGCGGAGGGCGCGATGCTCCTGCCAGCCGCGCAGGGTGGTCAAGAGCTCGCCCCGCTTGAGCCATACGACCGTCCAGAGGACGACGAGCTCGAGCGCCGCCAGGGCGAGCCCGGGCGTGCGCGCCTCCCAGGGGAAGGGGCGGAAGAGCACGTTCAGGAGCCCCAAAGGCAGGGCGGCGGGGCCGGAGAGCACCTCGATGCTGCTGCCGCCGCGGACCGTCCGCTGCCCGGCGACCTCCACGAACGCCTGCACCTGCTCGACCTCGGTCGGGTCGAAGCCGAAGCTGGTCCCCGCCCGCAGCACCAGGACCACCGCTGCGCAGCCGAGCGCCGCGAGCTTGGCGATCCGCGCCTTGGTCCACTCGGTCCCCGGCGCCACCTCGGCGAACACCAGTGCCAGGCCCGCGAGGGCGGCGATATGCGGGCGCACGAGCCCTGCGACGATCAGGCCGGCGAGCAACGACCACCAGCGCACGCGCCCTGCCGTGCCCACGTACCCGCGCATGACGAGCCCGAGCCCGAGCAAGAGGAGCGCCTCCTTGCCCACGCTCGAGGGCCAGAACCAGAGGGAGGGGCTGACAGCCAGGGCGAGGAGACACATCCGGTGGTCGCCCTGCGGCGCGGCCTCTTGCACGGCCCGGAACACGCACCAGAGGCCCACGAGGGACAGGAGCGAGAAGAACAGGAACTCGCCGAGCATCGTCGGGCCGATGAGGAGGATGACCCCACCCGACACCATCTTCACGAATGGCGTGCTCCAGTAGTAGGCCGGGTCGATGAAGCTGAAGTCGAGCTCACGGAGCCTGGCGGCGATCCGGACGCCGTTTCCGTAGTAACCCGTGGCGTCGCCCACGCCGCGGTAGACGTTGAACAGGACCCAGTACCGGAGGCAGGAGCCGACCACCCGCAGCGCGAGCGCCAACCAGAGCAGGCGGGCGAGGGCGGGGTCGAGCCGGCGGCCGACCCACGCCACGACGAGCGCCGCCGCCGAGAGGACCGCCAGGAACGCGAGGAGCTCGTACTCGGTCACTCAGAACAGCTCGAGGTCGCCCGCGGAGAGCCGCCAGGCCCGGGTCGCCGCCAGGTGGTCGAGCGACTCCCGGAGCGGCCTGAAGGTGAGCAAGGGCGAGGCGCCGAGCAGCGGCGCGAAGCCCGCGAGCGCCAAGGCCGCGCCGGTCGGGCTGCGCGCGGGTGCCGCGGCGAGGAGGTAGTCGGCCGCGAGGTCCCGGGCGAGCGATCGGAGGGCCGCGGCCGCGGCGCGGACCCCGTCCGCAGTGTCAGCGTGCAGGAGCTCGCAGGCGAGCCCCTCGCGGAGGCCGAACCGCAGGCCGGACCGCGCGATCGCGAGCGCCCGCCCGGCCTCGTCGAACCAGCAGCGGTAGGTCGCGGTGGGCGTGTCGGCGTAGCGCCAGCGGAGGAAGGCGGCCGTCCGGCGGGTCTCGAGGCGGTCGGCGTCGCGCGCCGCGAGCGCGTCCAGCAGCGCGAGGGCGCGCGGGTCGTCGAGGACCTCGCCGACGGAGCGGCCGGCGTCCCCGGCCGCCGACCCGGGCCCGGACGCCGACCCGGGCCAGGAGCGCCCGCCGAGCCGCGCGAGTCCGCCGCGCAGGAGGGCACCCGGGCGGAGCGGCTTGACCCACAGGGTCATCCGGCCCACGGGGCGCCAGCCCATCTTCAGGTAGCCCGGTAGGCTCTGCCCGTTGGGGGTGTTGAAGACGAAGTCGACGCCCTCCGCCTGGACGGCCGTCAAGAGGTCGCGGGTCAGCCTCGTGAACAGCCCGGCGCCGCGCCAGTCCGGGTGCACGGCCGTGTCGACGGCCCGGACGGCGCGCAGGAGCCCGCCGCCGCGGCGCCACTCCCAGCGCAGGAAGGCGCGCAGCCCGACGACCCGGCCCTCGGGAGTGACCGCCACGAGGCATGGCGAGGGCCCGGCTGGGTTCGCCTCGTGCTTCCAGCGCCATACCCTCTCGTCGAACGGGAACCGCCGCTCCCGGGCCATGGACACGCGAAGCAGCTCGAGGACCCCCGGGAGGTCCTCGGGCCGGGCGGACCGGATCGTCGTCGCCCCGGCCGCGGTCGAGGCGCTCACGCGGCCGCGCCCCTCAGCGCGCGCACGTACGCCGCCTCGAGCTCCTCGAGCATGCGGACCATGCTGAACTCCCGATCGACGCGCCCGCGCGCAGCCGCCCCGAGCGACGCGCGGCGCGGGGCGTCCTCCAGCAGGTCGATCGTCGCGCCGGCGAGCGCCTCCGCCGACCCGGACGGGACGAGGAGGCCCTCGGCGCCCGACGCGAGCGCCTCGGGGATGCCGCCGACGGAGGTGGCGACGACCGCGCGCTCCATCGCCATGGCCTCGAGGAGGGCCAGCGGCAGGCCCTCGAACTGCGACGACATGAGGAACACGTCCATCGCCGCGAGGTACGGGCGCACGTCCTCCTTGAGGCCAGCGAACACGACGGCGTCCGCGAGGCCGCGCTCGCGCGCCAGCGCCTCCAGCCTGGGCCGCTCCGGCCCGTCGCCGACGAGGAGGAACCGCGCGTCCGGCACGCGGCGCTGGACCTGGTCCGCGGCCTCGAGCCACAGGTCGAGGCGCTTCTGGGCGCGGAACACGGCCACGGTGCCGACGACGGGGCTGGCCGGCTCGAGGCCGAGCGCGCGCCGCGTCGTCAGGCCGAGCGCGGGGTCGGGCCGCACCCGGTCGAGCGCGATCCCGTTCTTGATCACCCGGACCGGGATGCGACCGCCGGCGTGCCGGGCGGCCGACCGCGCGACCTCGTCGGATACGGCGATCACGCCGGCCTGGAGGCCCCACGTGCGCAGGTTCGCCCAGCGCGTCAGCGGGTGGTAGCGCTCCTGGAGGTTGTGCTCGGTGTAGACGATCGGCCGCCGGGCCAGCGCGCCGGCCAGGCGCCCGACGACGCCCGAGAGTGGAAGGTGGCAATGGACCACGTCCGCGCGCCAGCGCCGCAGGTGGAGGGCGACGGACGGCAGGGCGGCCGCCATGCGCGCCGGCCCGGTGGCGCCGAAGCAGCGCACCTCGGCCCCGAGCGCCTCGAGGTCCGGCACGAGCGCGTCCTTCCAGGGGAGGAAGTAGCCGTAGCCAAGCTCGAGGCGCGCCGGGTCGCGCAGCCGCTGCGCGTCGACGAGGAGCCGCTCGGCGCCGCCGCGGCCGAGGCCCTTGATGAGGTGGAACACGCGGAGCGGGCGGGTCACGTCGCGCTCCGGGATGAGAGGGTCCGGCGGTAGAACCGCTCGTACGCGTCAGCGATGATCGGCATCGCGTGACGAGCGGCCACCCGATCGCGGGCGCGCTCGCCCAGGGAGCGACGGCGCGGCTCGTCCGCCAGGAGCCCGGCGATCGCGCTCGCCAGGCCGACCTCGTCCTCGCGCTCGACGAGGAGGCCCGTCTCGCCGTCGAGGATCACCTCCGGCACTCCGCCCACGCGCGTGGCCACGACGGGGCGGCCGGCGAGGCCCGCCTCCAGGAGGACGGCCGGAGTGCCCTCCGTGTCGCTGGTCAGGACGACGACGTCGGCCGCCTCGTAGAAGGGCGCGAGCTCCTCCTGCGCGCCGAAGAACCGCGCGCGGCCTGCGAGGCCCGCGGCCTCGGCCTGCGCGCGGAGCGCGGGCCCGAGCGGCCCATCGCCGACGATCCACCAGCACGCGGCCTCGAGCCCCGGCAGCGCGGCGGCCCGCAGCAGCCGGTCCACCCGCTTCTCCCGCGTGAGGCTGCCCACGAGCAGGATCACCGGGCCGCGCCGCTCGGCCGCAAGGCGCGCGCGCAGGGCCGCCGAGCCGGGTGCCGGCGGCGCCACGCCGTTGGGGATGTGCTCCATGGGCGCCCACACGCCGAGGCGGGTCCGGAGCGTCGCATCGGCGTCCCGGCTCACCGTGATCACCCCGTCGACCCCCGGCAGGACCACATGCCGGTAGAAGGCGCGCCGGCGCCAGCCCCGGATCCAGGCCTCAGGGGCGCCGATGTTGCGGTAGACCACCGCGGCGGACGTGAGCCGGAGGCGCCGCAGCAGCGCCCCGTACTTGACCGTCCTCGCACCATTGAGCTGGAGCACGTCCACCGGCTCCTGGCGCAGGTCCGCCGCCAGCCGGCGCAGCAGGTCGGGCGCGAAGCCGAGCGTCGTCTCGAGGCGCTGGGCGGGGTCGCCTTCGAGCGCCGTGTCGCGCGGCCCGAGCGGCAGCGCACGCACGCCGTCGTGGCGGTAGAGGTAGACGGTCCGGACCCCATGCCCGCGGGCGGCGAGCTCGGCGCCGAGCTGGTGGGCGAACGTCTCCGCGCCCCGGCGCTGCCGGCTGCCGACGAGCTGCACGATGCGCAGCGGGGCGGCGACGCCCGCACGCGGCGGCGCGGACGCTGGGAGTGCCGCCGAGACATCGAGGGATCCTGCCACCGCGTAGCTCGTCCTCACGGACCTGTGCGAGCCGCGAGCGTACCGCGTCGACCGCGAGGGGCACAACGCTGGAGCGCAAAGGAGTCGCCAACGTTGCGGTCAAGCCGGCGATCGTGGTAGATCCCTGAGAGCCGCGAGAGCGTGCGCCGATGCCCAGGACCCGAACACACCCCGTCCTCCTCTGCGCCGCCGCGCTCCTCCTCGCCGGCTGCGCCGGCGGACCGGACGAGCAGCCCGAGCCGGAGGTGGTCCGCCTGTGGCGTCGTCCGGCCGCCGGGCAGCCCTCGCTCGACGCGACGGCCCTGCTCGAGGCGCCGCGCCCCGGGGCTTACGTGCTCGGGGCGGGCGACGTCATCCAGGTGAGCGTCCTCGACCTCCTGGCGCTCGACCGGAAGTACGTCGAGCAGATGGAGATCGACTTCGACGGCACGATCACGCTCCCGGTGGTCGGGCGGGTCGAGGCGGCGGGGCGCACCGTGGGCGGCGTCCGCGACGAGGTGGTCGTCCTGCTCAAGGAGCGCATCCTCGACGACCCGCAGGTCACGGTCACGGTCCACGAGTACCGGAGCAAGGAGATCGCCGTCCTGGGCGCCGTGAAGAGCCCGGGCGCGGTCGCCCTGCGCGGCAACGTCACGACGGTGCTCGGGGCGCTGGCGCTGGCCGGCGGCGTGGCCGAGAAGACGAGCCTGCGCGCCCGGCTGATCCGCGGGGCGCCGCCGGGCGACGGCTCGCCGCCGCAGATGGACGTCGACCTCGAGGCCCTCAACGCGGGGGACCTGCGCCACAACCTGGCCGTCTACCCGGGCGACGTGCTGCAGGTCATGCCGTCCGAGCGCTACTTCGTGACCGGCTGGGTGAACAAGCCGGGCGAGTACCCCTTCGAGCGCGGCACGACCGTCATGGAGGCCGTGGCGATCTCGGGCGGCATGCAGTGGCCGGACGCATCGCCGAGCCTGACCCGCATCCACCGGCCGGGGCAGGCGGCGATCCCGGTCGACTTCGACGCGATCGTCGAAGGTGAGCTGCCCGACGTCCTCCTCCAGCCCGGGGACGTGGTCGAGGTGCGCCAGGGCTTCTGGCGCGGCGTGGGGCTGTTCGTGGGCCGGATGGTCCAGCGTGGGGTCGTCTTTGCGTACAACCTCGCCAACCTCATCCGCTGAGCCGGGGCCGGCGGCCGCGCCGCGGCCGCAGGGCGACATCGACGTCCGGCAGTACGTCCGGATCGTCCTGGCGCGGAAGTGGTTCCTCGTCGCCGCCTTCGTGATCGTGGTCGGGAGCGCCGCGCTCTACACCTTCACGCGCGTCCCGCTGTTCAAGGCCTCCACGCTGATCCTCCTCCAGCCGAAGGAGGTGCAGTTCATGGGCGGCGTCCGCGGGATCGAGGACCCCATGGCGCTGCTCAACAGCTACGAGGTCATGGCCACGCAGTACGAGCTGCTCGCATCGCGCCGCGTGGCCGAGCCGGTGTGGAAGGCGCTCGGCCGCGACCAGGTGGAGACGGTCCGGGGCTTCATGGGCGGGATCAAGGTCGAGCCGCAGACGGGCACGCAGCTCGTGCGCGTCACCTACCAGTCGCCCGACCCGGTCCACGCGGCGCGCGTCGCCGACGCCCTCGTCGAGAGCTACATGCGCGACAGCCGCGAGCGCGCGATGGGGATCACCGGCGCGGGCCTCGCCAGCCTGCGCGCCAAGGCGGACGAGCTGCGCAAGGAGGTCGAGCGCGCGTCGAAGGCCGTGGCGGAGTTCCGCCGGACCCACCCCAACCTGCCGGTCGGCGGCGACGGCGACGCGGGCAAGCAGAGCCGGCTCGGCGCGCTCAGCCAGTCGCTCTTCCAGGCCGAGACCGAGCGCATCAACGCGCAGGCGCAGGTCGACGCCTTGCGCGCGACCGGCGCCGGCGGCGCCGACTCGGACCGGCTGCACCAGCTCCGCATCGAGGTGGCGCGCATCGAGGAGGAGCGGGCGCTCCTGTCCGCCCGCGGGCTGAAGGACGACCACCCCGGCGTGCTGTCGCTCGTCACGCGCCTCGTGGCCGCGCGCCAGCGGATCGAGCTGGCCTTCGCGGCGGAGCTGGCGGCGGCGGAGAGCCGCCTGCGCGCGGTCGAGGAGCGCGAGCAGCGCCTCGCGGCCGAGGTCGCCCGTCTGCTCGAGGCCACCGAGCGCGCCTCGCAGGACCTGGCCAGCCACCGCTTCCTCGTGACGGAGCACGCCAACCTGACCCGCACCTACGATGACGTCGTCAAGCGCATCGAGGAGATCGAGCTGGCCGACTCGACCAGCACGCGCGACATGAGCGTCTTCTGGATGGAGCGCGCCGAGGTGCCGCGCTCGCAGGTCTACCCGAACAAGACGCGCATGCTCGGCGGGGCCGGGGTGCTTGGGCTCCTCGCCGGGATCGGCCTGTGCCTCCTCGTCGACTACCTGGACCGGAGCGTGAAGACCCGCGAGGACGTCGAGCGCCTCCTGGGCGTCCCCGTGCTCGGCGCCGTGCCGAGCATCGACGCGCCGGCCGAGGGCGCGACGCTCGAGCTGGAGGCGGCCGGGAACCCGCGCTCGCGGCTCGCCGAGGCGTTCCGCACCATCCGCACGGGCGTGGCGTTCGGCGTGTGGACCGACGGCGCGGGCGCGGCGCAGCTGCGCCGGATCATGGTCACGAGCACGCTGCCGCGCGACGGCAAGACCATCGTCTCCGTCAACCTCTCCATCGCGCTGGCGCAGCAGGGCAAGCGCGTCCTGCTGGTCGACTGCGACCTGCGCAAGCCCCGCGTCCACCAGGTGTTCGGGATCGACCGCGAGCTGGGCCTCTCGTCGGTCCTCGCCGGCGAGGAGCCGCTCGACGCGCTCGACCGGGCGACCTACCGGCCCGAGGCGGTGCCAGGGCTGGCCGTCGTCCCGAGCGGCCCGCTGCCGCCCAACCCCGCCGACCTGCTCAACAGCGACCGCATGCAGGAGGTCCTCCGCTGGTGCGAGGGGCGCTACGACTGGGTCGTCCTCGACGCGCCCCCGTCGCAGGTCGCGGACCCCGTGATCCTCTCCACCCACGCGAACAACGTGCTGTTCGTCGTGAGGAGCTTCGCCACGCCGCGCGAACTGGCGCAGCAGGCCTGCCGGCAGCTCGTCGACGTGGGCGCGCGCCTGATCGGCGTGGTCCTGAACGACGCCGACGTGCCCAGGACGGCGGGCTACGGCTACGGCTACGGCTACGGGTATGGCTATGGCTACGGCCACGACGCCCGGCCCGAGGAGCCCGCGGCCGGGCGAGACGCCTGATCATGCGCCCCGCCGCCGGCGGGGGCGCGGTGCTCCTCGGCGCCGCCGCCTTCGGGCTCCTGCTGGCGACGCTCGTCGGCGCCCCGCTCCTCTTCGGAGCCGTCACGACCTGGGCCTGGACGACGGCGCTCGTCACGATGGCCATCGCGGGCCTGGCCGCCGCCGCAGCCGGCGGCGCGCCGGTCGCGGCCGCGCCCCTGCTCCGCTGGGCCGCGCCGGCCGGGGCCGTGGTCGTGCTGCAGCTCACGCCGCTCCCCGTGGGCGCCCTCGAGGTGGTCGCGCCCGCGAACGCGGCGGCGCTCGCCCAGGCGCTGCCGGAGCGGGTGGCCGCGGGCGAGTGGCTGGCCGCCTCCCTCGACCGCCCGGGCACGGTCGAGGCCGCGCTCAAGGCGGCGCTCTACCTGCTCGCCTTCTTCGTCGCGGCGCGGACCGCGAGCACCCCGCGGCGCGCGCGCGCGCTCCTGGTCGCCCTGCTCGTCCTCGGCGCCTTCCAGGCCTTCTACGGCCTCGTCGAACAGTTCGCCGGGGCCGGGCGGATCTTCGCCTGGTCGCGCCCCGCCGGCGTGGTGAAGTCCCGCGCCGCGGGGACGTACGTCAACCCGAACCACTACGCGGCGCTGCTGGCCATGGCGATCACCGCCGCCGTGGCGCTGGCGACGGCCGGCCTGGGCGCGCTCGGGCCCCTCCCGCGCGGGCGCTGGCGCGCGGCGCTGGCGGTCGCGACGCACCCCGAGGCGCCCAAGCGCGCGCTGGTCGCCTTCACGGTGGTGGTGCTCGCCGCCGGCCTCGCCGGCAGCCTGTCGAAGGGCGGGATCCTCTCGGCCATGCTGGGCATCGCCGGGGCCGCCGCGCTCTTCGCTCGCGCGCGCGGCGTCGCCCTCGTCGTCCCGCTCGCCGCGGCAGCCGTGGCGCTCGGCGGCGCGGCGGCCGGCCTGGCGCGCGTGCTCGAGCGCTTCCGCGGGCTCACCCTCGACGGCGCCGCCGACCCGAGCCTGGCCGCGCGGCTCTCCTACACGCTCGACACGCTCGACCTGGCCTGGCGCTCGCCGCTCCTGGGCGTCGGGGCGGGCGCTTTCGAGGCCGCGTTCCTCCGCGCCCACCCGCAGGTCGTCGGCCTCGAGCACGCGCACGCCGACTACGCGCAGGCGCTGGCGGAGCTCGGCGTCCCCGCCGCCGCCGCGCTCCTGGTCGGGCTCGTCCTCACCGCCCGGCAGGTCGTCCGCGGCGCCGCCGAGCCGGAGCGGCGGCGCCTCGCCCTCACCTGCCTCGTCGCCCTCGTCCCGCTCGCCACGCACTCGCTCGTCGACTTCAACCTGCGGATCCCCGCCAACGCCCTGTGGGCGGCGGCGCTCCTGGGCGCGGCGTGGGGCCTGGCCGCCCAGGCGGCCGGGTCAGCCCTGGCGCGCCGAGCGCGCCGAGCGCGCCCTGGCCCGCGGCCCTGGCGGGCGCCGCCGGCGCCGCGGCAGTGGCTGTGGCACGCCATCGCCTGGCCGATTGGGAGGCGCGCCCGGTGGTCGAGCGCGCCGCGCCCGACGACCGCCCCCTCCCCCTCCGGGTGGCCGCCCTCGAGCGGGCGCTCGCGATCTGGCCGGGCGAGGCGCGCCACTGGGGGGCGCTGGCGGCGACGCGCTGGGAGGCCGCCCGCCTGGCCGAGGTCGAGGGCGCCAGCGAGGCCGCTCGGGAGCTCGCCGGCCCCCTGGCCTCCCCGGCGGAGGTCCAGGCCCTGGAGGCCCTCCTCCTGCGCGTGCGGCTCCGCGCGTCCCCGGCGCTGGCCGACGCCGGGGACCGGGCGCTGACCGAGGCGAGACGCGCGGTGGCGCTCGCCCCCGGGGACCCGCGATGGCAGGCGATCGCCTCGCAGGTCGGCGCCGAGCGGCCAGGCAGGTGATTGCTTCGGAGGCGCCACACGGATACGCTCTGGGTCGGGGGAAGTACGCCCATGCTCAGCCCGTCGACGCAGAAGGCCGTGGCCTCGCTGCTCGTCCCGACCCTGCTCCTCTGGTCGCCTCTGCCGGCCGCCTACGCCCAGGAGCGAGGCGACGCCGCGGCGGGGAAGCCCGCGGTCACGGCGGCCGAAGGCAAGGTCGAAGGCCGGCTGCTGGCGCTCGACGGCAAGACGCCCCTCCAGGGTCGTGAGCTCGTCGTCCGCAACGCCGAGACGGGTGACCTGATCATCCGGGTGCAGACGGGCGAGGACGGGAGCTTCCGCCTGCCGGAGCTCGCCAACGGCACCTACACCGTCGAGTGCGACGGCGCCGTGCACGAGGTCGAGATCCGCCGCGACCGTCCGCTCCGCTCGCTCAAGGTCCTCATGCCCACCGGCGGCGAGGGCGGGCTGCGGTCGGTCGCGGACGTCGGCTCGACGATCCTGTGGGTGGGCGCGGGCGCCGCGGTCCTCCTGCTCGCGGGCGTCGGCGGCGGCATCCTCGGCTACAACCTCCGCCACACGACCGGGCGCGGCTCGGGCGGCGGGGCCGCCCCCCAGGGCGCCGCCGCAGTGGCCTTCGAGGTCAGCCCGTCCGGCGACTTCGGCACGGTGAGCGTCGGTCAGTCGAGCCAGCGGACCTTCGTCCTCCGCAACCTGTCGTCGGAGGTGCTGCAGGGCACGGTCGTCCTCACCTCGTCGCAGTTCGAGCTGGTGGGTGACGGCGGGTTCTCGATCCCCGGCAACAGCCTGACGACCGTGACGGTGCGCTTCCGCCCCACGGTGGCCGCCACGCACGTGGGCACGATCGAGGCGATCGTGACGACCCCCGCCGGCGTGCTGCCGGCGTCGAAGACGCTGCACGGCGTCTCGACCGGCTCCCCGGCCGTCTCGCCGGCCAACCCCTGAGCACGCCCGTGGCGCGGCGATCGGGGCGGCTGCTGGCGGCCGCGGCGCTCGCGGCCTCGCTGAGCGCCTGCGCCACCTACCAGGCCACGGCGGTGCCCAGCCACTCGGCCGCGCTGCCGGTCAGCAGGGCGCTCTGGACCGACGCGCGGATCGAGGCGGGCGAGCACGCGGCGATCGTGTCGACCGTCGTCGCGGCGTCCGGCGTCTGCGGCCGGGTCCCCGGCGACGAGCGGCTGGTGCTGCACCTCGGCGTGGTCGAGGCCTGGGGGCCCATCACGCCGCTCGACCTCCTGTGCGGCGTGTCGCTGTTCACGATCCCGTCCTGGCGGAGCCGCGACATCGTGGTCGCGGGGCGCCTGGTCGACGAGGAGAGCGGGCACGAGCTGGCCGCGGTGCAGGCGCAGAGCCGCCTCAACGTCCTCCTCTCGTGGCCGCTCGCCGTGGTCGGGGCGGCGACCGGAAACCTCGACGGCGACGACCTCGCGCGGCGCAACGTCCGAGCGCTCACCTGCCACGTCGTCGCCCGGCTGGTCGAGGAGCATCGGCGGCGGCGAGGGCCGACCCCTGAGCCCGGGAGCCGGGTGGGTCTGCTCGGCGGACCACGAGCCGCCGACGGCAGGTAAGCTCGGGCCGTGCCGCCCGAGGAGCCCTCGCCGCCCGCCGTCCGCCCCCTCCTCACCCGCCGCCGCTTCCTCGCCATGACGGCGGGGTGCCTGGCCCTCGGCGGCGCCGGCTACCCGCTGGCGGTGATCTCGCCCCCGCCGCGGCTGGCCGACCTCACCCTGAGCGACGCGGCGCTGGCGCTGATCCGCGAGGCGTGGGTCGGCCTCGACCCGGCGAAGGTGCTCGACGTCCACTGCCACGTGATCGGCCTGGGCGTGGGCGGCACCGGGTGCTTCGTGCACCCGGACAGCCTCAGCTACCTGTCGCCGCTGCGGAAGCTCAAGACGCGGATCTACAAGGGCGCGGCGGGCGTGCACGACGACGCGCGGGCTGACGCGCTGTTCGTCGAGCGCCTGGTCGACCTGGTCACGCACCAGAGCCCGCGCGTGCGCGCGGTGCTCCTGCCGTTCGACAAGCACTTCAAGCCGGACGGGACCGAGGACCTGGCACGGACGGAGTTCCACACGCCGAACGACTACGTGCTGGGCCTCGCCGAGCAGCACCCGGACCTGTTCCTGCCGGGCTGCTCGGTGCACCCCTACCGCGCGGACGCGCTGGACGAGCTGACCCGGTGCCAGGAGCGCGGGGCGCGGCTGTGCAAGTGGCTGCCGAACGCCATGGGGATGGATCCCGCCGACCCGCGCTGCGACGCGTTCTACGAGCGGCTGGCGGCGCTGGGCATGCCGCTCCTCTCGCACGCGGGCGAGGAGCAGGCGGTCCACGCGGAGGAGGCGCAGGAGCTGGGCAACCCGCTGCGGCTGCGGCGGGCGCTGGAGCGCGGCGTGACCGTGATCGTGGCCCACTGCGCCAGCCTGGGCGCCTGCGAGGACCTGGACGCGCCGGCGGACGCCGCCGGCAAGCGGCCGAAGGCGTCGTGCTACTCGCTGTTCCGGCGCCTGCTGACCGAGGAGCGCTGGAACGGGCGGCTGTTCGGCGACGTCTCCGCCATGACGCAGTTCAACCGCTGCGGCGTGGCCTTGCCCGACGTGCTCGGGAGCCCGGAGGTCCATGGGCGCCTGCTCAACGGGTCGGACTACCCGCTGCCGGCGATCGACCCGCTGATCCGCACCGGCCTCCTCGTCGAGCAGGGGCTGCTCGACGCGGCCGAGCGCCCGGCGATCAACGAGCTCTTCGCCTACAACCCGCTGACCTTCGACTTCGTGCTCAAGCGGAGGCTCCGACGCGTCGGGCCCGACGGCGACGTGCAGCGGTTCGGCGATGCCGTGTTCGAGACGGCGCGCGTGCTCGGGGCGTGACGGCAGGGACCCGGGCGGCGCTCGTCGGGCTGCTCCTGCTGGCGGCGCTCGCCCCGCGCGTCGGACCGGCGCTCCGGGCGTATCAGCCCAGCAACGACGCCGCGGAGCACCTCCTCATCGCGCGCTCGCTCGCGCGCGGCGAGGGCTTCACCTTGCCGATCCGCGTGCGCGACGTCGACGGCGGCCCGGCCGTGCACGACGCCTACGCGGAGCGGGCGCCGCTGTATCCGTGGCTCCTGTCCGTCCCCGTGCGGCTGGGCGTGGGCGCGAGCGGCTGGCCCGACCCGCGGCTGCAGCTCCTGGGCGTCGGCCTGGCGGCCTTGTGCGCGCCGCTGGCGGCGAGCGTGGCGGCAGAGCTGGCCCGCCGACGGGGCCTCGGCGCGCGCGGGCAGGTCGTCGTCGCCGCGGGCGCGGGGCTGGTGGTCGCGTGGGCGCCGTCGCTCGTCCGAGCGTCGATCCACCTGTGGGCCGAGCCGCTGGGGCTGCTCCTGGTCCTCGGCGCGGCGCGGCTGGACCTGGCGCTCGACCGCGGCGGTCGGGCGCGGACGGCGGCCGCGGGGCTGGTCGGCGGGCTGGCGCGTTTCGCGCGGCCGGAGGCGTGGGTGGTCGCGCCGCTCCTCCTCGCGCGCGCGGTCGTCCGGGCGAGGCGAGGTCAGACGCGCTGGCGCGAGGTCGTCGCGCTGGCCGGCGCCCTCACGGCCGTGAACGCGGCCGGCGTGGCGGCGACCGGGGTCGTCGCGCCCCAGCTCTTCCTGCTCGAGGTGAGGCGCTTCGAGGACGCCATGGGGGCCGGCGCGGCGCCGGCGGCGCCGGGGCCGGTCGACGTGCTCGTGGCGGTCGCCGCGAACGTGGCCGGGCAGGTCGAGCACCTGCTGCTCCCGAAGAACGCCTGGCTCGTCCTCCCGCTGGCCCTGCTCGCGTTGCTGCCCGGCCGGCCAGGCGCCGCGACGGCGGGCGACCAACGGACGGCCGCCGCCTTGGCGGACGAGCGCTGGCTGCTCGGGTGGGCCGCCGCGTTCGTGCTCGCCACGGCGGGCGTGTGGGCGACGAGCGACCCGCACCGGTTCACGATCGCGCCGCTCGCGCTCCTGGCGCCGGTCGCGCTGGTCGAGGCCGAGGCGTGGCGGCGGCGGCTGTGGCCCGGCCGGCGGGCCGTGCTCTCGGCCCTCGCGGCGTCGCTCGTGCTCGTGCTGGGACACGCGGCCGGGCGCGAGCTGCGAGGCCGGGGGCCGAAGCCGCCGCCGGAGGTGGTCGCGCTCGAGGACGTTCCGGCACTCCCCGACCCCTGGTCTTACGCGCTGCTCACCGGACGCCCGGCCGTGCTCGCCCGCCCCCCGGTGCGCTAGGCTCCAGCGGGAGGACGGCGTGAAGCTCGCCCGTATCGGGATGGTCGTCGCCGCGCTCGGCCTGACGGCGCTGGCCGACGCACGCGCCCAGGACGTGGGCCCCGTCTCCTCCGATGCCGCCGTCGCGGTCTTCGCCCGCGTCGTCGCGCGGGCGCGGGAGACGGGGGCGCTGGAGCGGGTCGTCGGGCTGCACCCGTTCATCATGACGCGCCACTTCCGCGACGACGACGGGGCGCCGCGCTTCGAGCGGCGGTTCCTGATGACCTACCGGATCGCCGTCGAGGACGACGCCCTGCGGCTCGACGTCGTCGTCCAGCCCGAGTTCGCGCCCGGCCAGGTGGACATCGGCTACGTCGTGGGCCTCGACGGCCGGATGCGGTCGATGGTCGCCCTCACCGGCGAGCGCGTCGAGGCGGAGGTCCGCGACGGCACGCTCGTCGTGCGCCAGGTCGACCAGGGCAAGACCACCGAGCACCCGTGGGACGACCGGCTGCTGCCGAAGATCGTCGCGGCGTTCGTCCTGCCCATGCTGGCCGACCAGGGGCTGCCCGAGGCGTGGAGCTTCCGGGACCTGAACCCGTTCGGGCAGGTCACGCGGCCGATCGTCATGCGCCCGCTCGGGGCGAACGACGAGGTCGACGGCGTCAGGACGTTCGGCACGTTCGAGGGCCGCGCGCGCGAGACGACGCGCGTGCAGGTGTCCGTCGACGGGCAGCTCGTGGGGATCGAGACCGAGTCGTCGGTCAACGCGGCCGGGGTCGTCACGCACCTGGCCGCCAGCCGGCGGATCACGCCCGAGGAGCACGCGCGCCTGGCGCCGACCTGGCAGGACGACCCGCCCCCCGCCGAGGAGCCCGGAGGCCCGGAGGGCGACCGGCCGCGGTAGTGTGCCGGCGTGAGCCACGAGGCGGACGAGCCGGTGCGAGCGCTGGATGACGCCGCGGCGCCGGACCCGCCACCCGACGAGCGCGGCCGCGGCGGGCTCCTCCTGGCCCTGGCCCTCCTCCTGCTCCTCGGCGGCGCCGCCGCCTGGCAGCACCGCGCGCAGCACAACCCCGACGGGCTCTGCTACCTGCGGCTCGCCTCCTACCTGGCCCAGGGCGACGTCAAACCGTCGATCTCCGGCTACTGGAGCCCGCTCCTGGTGTGGAGCCTCGCCCCCCTCCTGGCCCTCGGGGTCGAGCCGCTCCTCGCCGCGCGCCTGGCCCTGCTGGCCTGGGCCGCCGTGGGCGTCGTCGGGCTCCACCGCCTGACCAGCCGCCTCGGCCTCGCCGGCCACCCGCGCGCCCTTGTGGTCGCCGCCGCCGCCCTGATCCTGGCCGAGGTCGCGACGAACCAGACCACGCCCGACGTCGTCCTGGGCGCCTGCCTGCTCCACTACGCCGCGGCGAGCCTCGACCCGCGCCTGGCCGACGGCGGTCGCCGCGCCGCGGCCGCCGGCGCCCTCGGGGGGGTGGCCTACCTGGCGAAGTCCTACGCCCTGCCGTTCGTCGCCCTGCACCTCCCCCTGACCCTGCTCGTCCGCGCCCGGGTCACGGGCGCGCCGGCGCTCGGCCGCCCCGCCCTGCGCGCGGGCGGACTGGCGCTCGCGGGCCTGCTGGCCGTGGCCCTGCCCTGGATGGGCGCCCTGTCGTGGCGCTACGAGCGCCCGACCTGGTCGACGGTGGGCTGGATCGCCCACGCCGCCGCCGGCCCGGGCGTCCATCCGGGCGAGGTGGTCCACCCGCTCGACGGCCTCAGGACCCCGCCGCCGCCGCACGGCTCCGTGTGGGAGGTCCCGGAGGTCCTGCCCTACCGGCGCTGGTCGCCCCTGGCGTCACCGGCGGAGCGCGCCCACCAGGTCGACCTCGTGCGCACGAACGCAGGCAAGGTGCGGGAGATCGCGGCCGGCTGGGACCTCCTCGGCCTCACGCTCCCGGTCGCCTCGCTCGCCGCCCTCATCGCCGCCGTCGCCGGCGTTCGCCTCGACCCACCGGCGCGCCTGGCCTGCGCCTGGGTCCCCCTGACCTTCGCCGTCTACGCCGGCGGCTACCTGCCCGTCTACGTCGAGGACCGCTACCTGCGCGTCCTCCTCGCCCCGCTGACCCTCGCGCTCGCGGCGGTCCTGGTCCTCGAGGCCCTGCGCCGACTCGGCCCCGACCCGCGCGTCCGGCGCCTCGGGCTCGCCGTCGTCACCCTCCTCTGCGCCTCGTTCGCCCTCGCCCCGGCGCAGGCGCTCGCGCGCCGGGCCGCCCGGCCCGCCGGCGCCGACGTCCGCGGCCGCGAGGCGTGGCTGCGCGGCCTGCGCGACGCGGGCTGCCGCGGGCCGCTGGCGGTCGTCGGCCTGCCCTGGGTCGAGGGGCAGCTGTGGGCCTTCTCGCTCGGGGAGACGTTCGTCGGCAACGCCGACCACGACGTCGCCCCCGACGACCTCGATGCGCACGGCGCGGCGACCGTGATCGCCCTGCGCCCGCGCGCGGGGGCCCTCGACCTCGGCCCGGCCTGGACGCGCGTGGCCGCGGCCATGCGCCCCGACGGCGAGTGGCTCGACGCCTACGCGCGGGCGGTGCGGCGATGAAGCTCTCGATCGTGATCCCCGCCTACGACGAGGAGGACGCGATCGTCCCCATCGTCGAGCGCTGCCTGGCGGCGCGCGCGACGATCGTCGCCGAGACCGACGTGCGCGAGGTCGAGGTCATCGTCGTCTCCGACGGCTCCACCGACCGCACCGTCGAGCGCGTGCGCCCGCTCGTCGACGGCCAGGCCGTGCGCCTGGTCGACTACGCGCCGAACCGCGGCTACGGCGTGGCCCTGAAGACCGGCTTCCGCGCGGCGACCGGCGACCTGGTGGCCTTCCTCGACGCCGACGGCACCTGCGACCCGCTGTGGTTCGTGCCGCTCGTGCAGGCCTGCACGCGCGACGGCGCGAGCGTCGCGACCGGCTGCCGCATGACGGCGACGTCGCGCATGCCCCCGCTCCGCCGCCTGGGCAACCGCTTCTTCCGCGGGCTGATCAACGCGCTCGCCCGCGCCGAGATCCGCGACTCGGCCTCGGGCATGCGCGTCATCCGCCGCGAGTGCCTGCCCTGGATCTTCACCCTCCCCGACGGCATGCACTTCACGCCCGCGATGACCGCCACGGCCGTGTTCGACCCCGGGCTGACCCTGCGCGAGGTCGACATGCCCTACGAGGAGCGCGTCGGCCGCTCCAAGCTCTCGGTCGTCAAGGACGGCCTGCGCTTCCTCCGCTGCATCCTCGACGTCTGCCTCCTCTACCGACCGCTGCGCCTGTTCGGCCCGCCGGCCCTGGCCCTCCTGGCCCTGGCGCTCGTCCTGGGCGCCACGATCGCCTGGGCCAAGTTCGTCGACCCGGCTCACGCCCACCTGCCGCGCTGGTACCTGTTCCGGATGATCACCGCCCTCGTCGCCGCGGCGCTGGGGCTCACCCTGCTCATGGTCGGCGTCGTCGCCGAGCGCGTCGGCGCGGTCGTGCGCCGCTCCCAGCCCCCGGCCGGCCTCGTCCACGCCCTCGTGCGGCCGCTGCTCGGCAGCCACGCGACGCTCCTCGCCGGCGGCCTGTGCGTGGCCCTCGGCCTGGCGCTCAACGTGGGGACGGCCTACGAGTGGCTGACGACGCGGCACATCGAGGTCGACACGTGGTGGACGTACGCCATCACGGGCGGGTTCCTGCTCATCGTCGGCAGCGCGTCGCTGGCGCTGAGCGTCCTGAACCGCGTCCTCGGCCTGCTCGAGGCCGGCCTCAACGAGGGCAAGCCGGCGGCGGCCTACGACCCGCCGGAGGCCGCGTGAGCGGCGACCAGGACGACTTCGACCTCCACGCCGACGACTACGACCGCGTGTGCGACGCCGGCCTGGCCGTCACGGGCGAGGGCAAGGCCCACTTCGCGCGCGAGCGCGTGCGCTTCCTCCGCGCCTGGTGGGACGGCGCCCGCCGCCCGCCGCCGCGCCTCGTCGTCGACCTCGGCTGCGGCACCGGGCAGGCGACGTCGCTCCTCGCCGACGCCTTCCCCGGCGCGCGCGTCCTCGGCCTCGACGCCTCGATCCGCTCGGTCGGCGTGGCGCTCTCCCGCGTGGCAGGCGGCGACGTGAGCTTCGGCGTCGCGCGCGGGCCCGAGCACCTGGAGGCGCTCGGGCAGGCCGACCTCGTCCACGTCAACGGCGTGCTCCACCACGTCGCGCCCGCCGACCGGCCCGCCTTCGCCGCCGACGTGCGCGCGCTCCTGCGGCCCGACGGCGCGGCGGCCGTGTTCGACAACAACCCCTGGAACCCGGGGACGCGCCTCGTCATGGCCCGCCTCCCCTTCGACCGCGACGCGATCCCGCTCACGGCCCGCGAGGCCCGCCGCCACCTGCGCGGGGCAGGCCTGACCCCGGTCCTCACGCGGTTCCTGTTCTACTTCCCCCGCGCCCTGCGCCGCCTCCGACCCCTCGAGGCCTGGCTCGACCGCCTGCCGCTGGGCGGGCAGTACGTCGTCGTCTGCACCGTCGCTTGACCTGGATCAACTCCGGCGGGCGATTCGATGGCCATCCGGTGACAGGTCGGGTAGGCTCCTCCGCTCGCGCGCGCCCCGCGCGCGGACCCACGAAACCACAGGAGATCCTTCCATGACCCGTCGTGAGATCGCGACCTTCGTCAGCGGCGCCCTGCTCGGCGCCGCCCTGCTCATCCCCGCGTCGACCGTCGCCCAGGACGCCGGCGCCCAGAAGAAGGCCCCGCAGGCCCCGGCCGCCCAGGGCGGCTGCGACTCGGCCCCCAAGGCCGGCTGCGACTCGGCCCCCAAGGCCGGCTGTGGCGAGACCGTCAAGCAGGCGTGCGACACCCAGGCCAAGGCCGGCTGTGACACCCAGGCCAAGGCCGGCTGCGATACGCAGGCCAAGGCCGGCTGCGACTCGGCCGCCAAGGCCGGCTGCGACACCGCCGCCAAGGCGAGCTGCAACGTGAGCACCGACGACTGCGCGACGGCCGGCCTCCCGGGCGAGGCGCACCGCAAGCTCGACGCGATGGTCGGCAGCTGGAGCGCCGCCTGCACCTTCTGGACGAAGCCGGGCGAGGCCCCGCAGACGTCGCAGGGCACCAGCGTCAACAGCTGGATCCTCGGCGGCCGCTTCGTCGAGCAGCGCTTCTTCGGCACGATGCCCGGCACCAACCAGGCGTTCGAGGGCCACGGCTTCACCGGGTTCGACCTCGCCAAGGGCAAGTACGTCGGCGCCTGGCTCGACTCCTACTCGACCGGGATCTCGCTCTCCGAGGGCGCCGTGAGCTCCTGCGGCAAGGTGTTCACCTTCCGCTGCGAGCAGGTCGGCCCCGAGGGCGTGTCGATCAAGCTCCGCGACGAGCTCAAGCTCCTGTCGGCCGACCGCCACGTGTTCACGATGTGGCGCGCCATGGGCGACGGCCCCGAGGTGAAGATCATGGAGATCGTCTACACCCGCCGCTAGTCGACGCGGACCAGGTCACACGAGGCGCGGTCGCTCCGGCGACCGCGCCTCGTCCCTTTCCGGAGGGGCCGCCGGTCGGCGCGTGGTAACCTCCCGGCGTCGCGCGGCCCTGGGGCAGGGGTCGGGCCGAGACCTGGCCATGACCGTTCGCCCTCTCCTCCCGGGGCCGCTCGCGGCCCCGGGCCTGGTCGCCACGGCGGCGGCCGCGGCCCTGCTCCTGGCGTTCGCCCTGCTCGCGCCGCCGTTCCACCGCCCCGAGTTCGACGGCCCGTTCATGCGCGCCGGCACCCTGGCGGTCGTGGGCCTGGGCCTGGCCTATCTGACCGCCCTCGCCTGGCTGCCGCTGGCGCCGCGCGACCGCCCGCCCATCACGCCCGTCGAGCCGACGCGCCGGCGCCTGCTCCTCGAGGCGCTCGCGCCCCTCGCCGTGGGCCTGGCCGTGTGGGCCCCGATCGCGGCGCTCGACGGCACGGGCTGGCTCGTCCTCGACGACGGCCCGGTGCAGGGGACCACGCTGGTCCTCCTGCTCTCGGCGTCGCTCGTCTGCGCGCGCCGCGCGTGGGTCGACCGGGCCGGGCGCGTCGACCACGCCCTGCTCGCCTGGGTGTTCCTCGTCTACGCGGCCCGCGAGCACGAGATGCACGCGCCGCGCTTCCTGGCCGAGCACGTGGCCAAGCCCAAGTTCTTCCGCTCCGCGGCCGTCCCGGGCGAGGCCAAGGTCGTGGTCGCGGTCCTGCTCGCGGCCGTCGCCGTCGTGCTCGTCGCCTTCCTGGCGCGCAACCTGCGCCGCGGGGTGGTGGACCTCGCGCGCCGCCGCGCCTGGGCGGTCCTCACCGTCGTCTGGGCGGTGACCCTGCTCACGAGCCAGGTGATCGACCGCACGTGGCTCGACACCGTGTTCTGGGGCCAGGCGCTCGAGGAGATCCTCGAGGGCGTGGCCGCCTGCTACGTGCTCCTGGTGGCCCTCCGGCTCCCGTCCAGCGGGGCCGGCGGGGATCAGTCGTCGACGAGCTCGACGAAGCGCCTGGCCACGTAGCCGCGCACCGGCTGACCGTCGCGACCGTCGGCCTCGACGTGCAGCCAGTCGGCCGTCGGGTCGCCGAGGACGCGCACCAGGGTGCCGCGCCGCAGGGTGGTGACGACGTCGTGGTCGGTCCCGGCGCCGGCGCGGAGGTTGAGCGAGTCGGCGTTCACGGTCCCGGCCCGCGCCGCCGGCGCGCCGCCGCGCGGCGCGCTCGCGCCCGGAGCGCTCGCGCCGGGCGTCGCCTCGCCGGCGCCCGGCTCGTGCTTGAACGTGTGCCACTCGGAGGCGGCCTCGTTGCCGTTGGCGCAGGTGACCACGACCCGCCACCAGTAGCGCTTGCCGCGCTTGAGCGGCACGCGCAGCGTGTAGCTCGTCGCCGCGCCCTGGAACGGCCCGAGCGTGCCCGCGATCCGCCGGTGGTTGGCGTCGTTGTCGAGCTCGATGCGGAACGAGCCCTGGGCCACGCCGGCCTTCTGGTAGCGCCACGCCAGGGTCGGCGCGTCGACGCCCGCGTCGTCGCGCGGCGAGAGGGCCTCGACCGCCGGCGGGGTCAGGTCGGTCGTCAGGCGCTGCCAGCCGAAGCCGACCGGCTGCTCGCCGCCCACGTCGAGCTCGACGCGCCAGCGGTAGGTCTTGCCGTGCTCGAGCGCGACCGGCAGGTCGTAGGTGGTCCGCGCCGCCCGCAGCGGCCCCGAGTCGTGCAGGACGCCGTCGTCGTCGCGCAGGTCGTCGAAGAGCACCCGGTAGCTCTTGAGCCGCGACTGGCCGAGGATCCGCCATGCGAGCTGCAGGCCGGTGCGCTCGGCCGAGAGCCGCGGCGCCGCGATCACCGCGCCGTCGCGCGCGCTGGCCTCGGGCAGCACGAGGAGGTCGCCCTCGGCCGGGACCCGGTTGGGGTCGATCACGATGTGGAAGTGATCGTCGTGCTTCGGCCAGCGCTGCGCCACCGACACGCCGTCGATCACCTTCTGGTGGTTGTAGAGGATCTGCCGCGCCCCGTAGTCGTGGAACAGCTGCGCCAGCTCGAGGGTCAGGTCCTGGTCGGGGTAGTCGACGTGGCAGATGTTCCGCGGCGACGTGAAGATGTCCGCCGTGAGCCCGTCCTTGTGCGTCTTGTGCGGCGGGAAGTCGCTGCCGTCGGGCTTCGACATGTCGCCTATGCGCAGGAACGGCCCGTTGGGGTGCCGCCGCCGCCACTCGCGGGCGACCATCACGAGGTGCCGGACGAACGTCGGCGTGCCCCAGTTGCGCCCGGAGCCCGTCGGGCTCGTCAGCACCCAGGTCCCGTCCTCGCTCACGGGCATCTCGATGTAGCCCCGCGGCGACTCCTGCGCGCGCGCGGGGGCGGCCGCCCCCGCGAGCAGGAGCGTCGCCGCGACGCCGACCAGGAGCGGGACCCGGGGCAGGCTCATGCGTCGCCGTCCTCGCCCTTCTTGCCCTTCTTGCGCCGGCGGCGGCCCGTCTTGCGGACCTCCGCCTCGCCCTCGACCGGGCCCATGTCGCTGGCGTCGCCCGACGCGTCGTCGCTGGTCGACGACTCGCTCGTCGACGACTCGCTCGTCGGCGCGTCATCGCTCGTCGGCGCGTCATCGCTCGTCGGCGCGTCGTCGCTCGTCGGCGCGTCGTCGCTCGTCGGCGCGTCGTCGCTCGCCAGCTCGCTCGCCGACGACTCGCTCCTGGCCGCTTCGCCCTCGGCCTCCGCGTCCGCCTCGGCCTCGGCGATCGACGCGGCCACCGCGACCGGCTCCTCGATCGCGACGCGGGGGGCGCCGTCGTCGCCGGGCACGTCCGCGGCCACCGCGCCGCCGCTGGCGGCGGACTCGCCCCGCAGGACGCCGTCGAACGTGATCGTGTCGTTCTGCGGCTTCTTGTCCTTGCGGAACCGGTCGAGCGCCTTCATCTTGCGCGAGGGCGGCTCCGGGTGCTTCTCCTCCGTCGCCCGCGCCGGCTCGGGCGGCGCCGCGGCCCTGACGGCCGGCGACTCATCGACCACCGGCGCGCGCGGCGTGACCGCCGCGCGCCTTTCCGCGACGACCGCCCGCTGACCGGCGCGGCCAACGGGCGGCGCAATGCGCGCCGGTACTCGGCCCCCGCCGGCAGGTCGAACGCCAGGCGCCCGTCGGGCAGCCGGTCGAGCTCGAACAGCGCGGCGGGGTCGCCGAGCCCGGCGTACTCCGCCGGCAGGACCACCCGCGCCGGCTCGCCCGGCTCGACGCGCGCGCCCTCGGGGAGCTCGAGGCGGGTCCAGCCGTCGTCGAGGACCTCCTCGACCACGCCGGCGTAGCGGCGCGTCTCGACGACGGCCGCGTCGCGGTCGGCCCAGGGCTCGCCCAGCCCGCAGGGGGCCGCGGCCGCCGGCGGCACCCACACGACGTCGCCCGCGCGCGAGGCGCCCGCCGGGAACGGGAGCGCGAGGCGCCCGCCGGCGAGCCGCTCCGGTTGCAGGAGCGCCGGCACGGCGCCGCGCCGCGCCGGCGCCGGGACGATCAGGCGCTCGCCCTCGACCTCGGCCCCGGCGGGCAGCGTCAGCCGCGACCAGCCGTCCTCGAACACGACCTCGACGAGGCCCAGGTACTCGAGCCGCGCCCGCGCGGCCCCGTGCGCCGGGTCGCGCTCGTCGGCGCCGGCGACGGCGGCGGCCGCCGCCGACGGCACGACGACGGCGCCGTCGTCCTCGAAGCGCGCGCCCGGCGGCAAGGTGAACGACAGCCCTGCGTCGGTGCGCCGCAGCTCGGGCGGCCGCCAGGCGAGGCGGTCCTCGAGCGCGGCCGGCCAGAGCACCGCGCGCGTCACGCGGTCGACCTTCACGCCCTCGGGGAAGGGCGGCAGGCGGACCTCGCCCGCCTGCGCCGCCGGCGGCGTGGCGACGATGACGTCGCGGCCCTCGACCCGGCCGCGGCCGACGACGGCCCCGTCGCTCAGGACCGCGAAGCCGGCCGGGACCCCGGTCCAGCCCCCGTCGACGCGCGGGGCGAACACGAGCCCGCGCGCCGCGTCGACGACCACCTCGGCGGCGGCGCCCACGTGGCGCATGCCGCCGGCGTCGGGCCGGGCGGCCTGGAACAGCGGCCGGGCCCGCGCGACCGGCCGCGGGAGGAGCGGAGAGAGCGGCGCCGGCGGCGGTGGCAGGGACGCGGGCGGCGGCGCGACGGCCTCGCCGACCTCCAGCATGCCCTCGAGCGCCGGCTCGATCGGGAGCTCGTCGGTCGCGGCCAGGGTGGCGAGCATGTCGACGTCGGTCGTGAGGTCGACCATCGTCCGCTCGCCCCGGAAGTCGTCTTCGTCGTCGACGGCAGGCGCCGCCGGCGTGGCGACCGGCGCGATCGGCGTGGCCGGCGGCGGGTTCGCCTGCCCGAAGGGGTCGTCGAGGAGCGCCGGGCCGAACGGGTCGAACGGCTCGCCCTCGAGCGCGGCGGCGACCGGCGCGACGGGCCGCGGCGGCGGTCCGCCCGGGGCCGCCGGCTCGAACGAGAAGGCGTCCTCCGGGATCGCAGGCCCGCCCGCCGGCGCGGGGTCGAGCTCGATGTCGAACGCGCCGCCACCGAACGGGTCCGCCGGCGCGGGCTTCCGGGGCGGGGCCGCGCCGGGACCGCCCAGGCCGGCGAAGGGGTCCGCTCCGCTCGACCCCAGGTCGGCCGCGTCGAGCGCCACGAACGGATCCCCCGGCCGCGCCGGGCCGCCGCGCGCCGGCTTCGCGCCGGCATAGCCCGGGGCCATCGTCAGGTCGCCCGCCCCCAGGTCGCCGCTCAGATCAGCGAACGGGTCGGCGACCGGACCGCCGCGGGCCGGCTTCGCCCCCGCGTAGCCCGGCGCCATCGTCAGGTCGCCCGCCCCGAGGTCGCCGCCCAGATCGCCGAACGGGTCCGGAGCCCCGCCCCGCGGCCCGGCCGGCGGCGCGCCGGCGTAGCCCGGCGCCATCGTCAGGTCGCCCGCGCCCAGGTCGCCGCCCAGGTCGCCGAACGGGTCCGGGACCCCGCCCCGCGGCCCCGCCGGCGGCGCGCCCGCGTAGCCCGGCGCCATCGTGCGCTCGCCCGCCAGGTCGGCGAACGGGTCAGGCGGGCCGCCGCGCGCGCCCGCGTAGCCCGGGGCCATCGTCAGGTCGCTCGCGCCCAGATCACCGAACGGGTCGGCGGCCGGCGCGCCGCGCGCCGCGCCCTTGGGCGGGCTCAGGTCCGCCCCCGCGTAACCCGGCGCCATCGTCAGCTCGCCTGCGCCCAGGTCGCCGCCCAGGTCGCCAAACGGGTCGGCGGCCGGCGCGCCGCGCGCCGCGCCCCTGGGCGGGCTCAGGTCCGGCCCCGCGTAGCCCGGCGCCATCGTCAGCTCGCCTGCGCCCAGATCGCCGCCCAGATCCCCGAACGGGTCGGCGGCCGGCGCGCCCCGCGCCGCGCCCTTGGGCGGACTCAGGTCCGCTCCCGCGTAGCCCGGCGCCATCGTCAGCTCGCCCGCGCCCAGGTCGCCGCCCACATCGCCAAACGGGTCCGCCGGCTTGCCCGCTGGCGGCCGCCCGCGCCCGGGAGGGCCAGCGCCCGCGTAGCCCGGCGCCATCGTCAGCTCGCCCGCGCCCACGTCGTCGTCGGCGTAGTCGGGCGCGATCGTGCGCCCGGCGGCGGCCTCGTCGAACTCCCCGGAGGGGGCCGGCCGCGCGTGGCGGCCCGTGCCGAAGCTCACGTGGCCGATCTCGCCCTTGCCCGCGTAGCCGGGCGCCATGGTCATGTCGCCCCCGCCGCCCTGGGGCGCGTAGCCGGGGGCCATCGTCAGCTCGCCGCCGTCGCCCGAGCCGGGCGGCGTGTCCTGGTCGGACTCGTCCTTGCCCTTGCCGAACAGGCCGAAGAAGCCCTTCTTCTTCTTCGCCATCAGCCCCTGGCCGCCTCGAGGAGCCGGTCGAGCTCGCTCGCGTCGAGGTCCTGGAGGCCCAGCGCCCGGGCCGCCGCCACGTGCTCGGACCGGCGGCGCGCCGCGCCGAGCTCCGCCTCGAGGTCGCGGTCGCAGCCGGGCACGCGCAGGCCGCGCAGCGGCACGACCGGCCCCGCCGCGCGGGCCAGCGCCTCGCGGGTGACCGCGTCCTCGAGCGCCGCCTCGAGGCGCGCCCGCACGGCGTCGGGCAGCGCCAGGCCGTCGACGAGCGCCGCGAGGTCGCCGCCGTCGCGGAGCGCCGCCAGCCGGTCGCGGCCGCGCAGGGCCGCCTCGGCGCGCAGCGCCTCGACCTCGGCCCGGGTGGCCTCGAGCGCCGCCTTGCCCTCGGCCTGCTCGCGCTCGAGGGCCTCGCGGCCGGCGGCCAGCTCGGCCTCGGCCGCGGCCTTCGCCTGCGCCGCCTCCGCCTCGGCCTCGGCCTTCGCGCGCGCCGCCTCGGCCTCCGCGTCGGCCTTCGCCTGCGTCACCTCGGCCTCGAGGCCGGCGATCCGCTGCTGGAGCTCGTCGCGGGCCCGCTCGGCCTCCTGGCGCTGCTCGTCGGTGCGCTCGCGCTCGCCCTTCGCGCGCTCGACCTCGGCCTCGGCCGCCTCGGCCTTGGCGCGCGCGGCCTCCGCCTCGCCCTGCGCCCGCTCGACCTCGGCGCGCGCGTGCTCGAGGTCGCGGGCGGCCTCCTCGGCCTTCGACCGCGCCGCCGCGAGCTCGCGCTCGAGCGCGGGGTCGGCCCCTGCCGCGGCCGCGGCCGGGGCAGCGCCGCCCCCGCCGACGACCGGGCGCTCGGTCCAGAACTTCACGAAGGTCTGGCCGATGATGAAGATGTCGCCCGCCTTCAGGCCCTCCGTGGTGCCCTTGAGGCGCTTCATGTGCAGGATCGTGTTGCCGGCGCCCAGGTCCTGGAGCCAGAAGGCGCCCTGCGCCGGATAGACCTGGCAGTGGCGCCCCTCGACGCCGGGGTCGCCGACGCGGATGTGCGCGTCGCCGGCGCTGCCGACGACGAGCGAGGCCTGCGGGTTGAGCTCCTCGACCTGCTGGTCGCGGCCGCCGTTGAGGAACTGCAGGAACGCCACGCTCAACCCCTCCTGGCCTGCTCGACGACCTGCTCGAGCTCGGCGCGGTCCAGCCTGTCGAGGCCGGCGCGGCGCAGGCCGGCCAGCCGCTCGCGCTCGGCGCGCCGGCGCTCGAGCGCCTCGACGAGCGCCGCATCGCCGCCGGCGGCCTCGACCTCGGCGGCCGTGAAGCCCTCGGCCGCGCGCGCCTCGAGCGCCGCGTGCACCTCGTCCTCGACGAACCGCACCAGCCGCGGGATGGCCTCGGGCGGGACGGGCAGGCGCCCGAGGCGACGGGCGAGGTCGGCCTGCGCCAGCGCCGAGCGGGCGGCGCGGCGGCCGGGGGTCTCGAACGGGGTCGGGTGCGTGCTCAAGCGGTGCTCCAGGCCGGCCCGGGTCGCGCGACGGACGGCGGCCGACGCCTAGTCTGGAGAACCGGGGCCCCGCTCGCAACCCCTGCCGGCCCCCGGCGCCGGGTCAGCCCCAGGGCGTCGGGGCGCGCAGGCGGAGCGCCCGCCCGTCGGCCGGGTGCGCGAAGCGGAGCGAGGCGGCGTGCAGGAACAGCCGCTCCGCCGGCGCGCCGCCGTGGACGCGGTCGCCGCGGATCGGGCGGCCGAGCGCGGCGAGGTGCAGCCGGAGCTGGTGCGTGCGCCCGGTGAGCGGCCGCAGGAGCACGAGCGCGCCCTGGGCGCTCACGCGCACGGTCCGGTAGCGGGTGCGCGCCGGCCGGCCCTGCGGGTCGATGCGCGCCAGGCCGTCGCCCGGCGCGTGGATGGGCAGGTCGACGACGCCGCGCGGCGGGTCGGGCGCGGCCTCGACGAGGGCCACGTAGGTCTTGCGCACGGCACCGTCCACGAAGGCCCGGGCCATCGCCGCCGCGGCGTCGGGGCGCAGGGCCAGGAGGAGCACGCCGCTCGTGTCGCGGTCGAGGCGATGGCAGGGCCCGACGAAGGCCGCCGGGTCGCCGAGGAGCCGGCGCGCGGCGCGCACGACGTCCTCGCCGGCGCGCGCCAGGTTGGCCACGACCGGGTAGCCCGCCGGCTTGTCGATCGCGAGCAGCCACTCATCGCGCAGGAGCACGCGCGCGGGCGGCAGGACGAGCGGCGGCTCGTCGGGCTCGGCCGGCGGGATGCAGACCTCGACCCGCCGCGTCGGCCCGACGCGCTGGGCCGGCCGCGTCGCCGGGCGCCCGTCGAGCCGCACGTGCCCGCCGCGGATCAGGCGCTGCAGCAGCGTGCGCGGCAGCGTGCGCACGCGCCGGGCGAGGAAGGCGTCGAGGCGCTCGGCCTGGTCGGCCGGCTCGACCTGCAGCTCGACGCGCCGCCCGTCGTTCGGCGCCGGGTCGTCGCGCGCGTCGGGGCTCGCGTCGTCGCTCGCGTCGTCGCTCGCGGCGTCGCTCATGGCGTGGTCGGGAGCTGGACCCAGTCCTCCCAGATCGTCGTGCGGAACGCCCCCGGCCCTCGCGGGCGCAGCCCGAGCTGGACCCGCGGCGGCGGCCCCAGGCGCAAGGTGAGCTGGCCGTGACGCCGGCTGAAGCCCCAGCAGCCGCTCGGGTCGCGGCCGAGGCGCACGGCGCGCCGGGCCTCGCCGGCGGCGTCGTCGTCGGCGAGGGCCACCCGGCAGACGACGTCCCAGCCCTGCGGCACGGGCGCGTCCGGGATGGCCACGAGCTTGAGGTCGGGGCTGTCGAGCATCTCCGAGGCGGGGGCCAGCCGCGGCAGGTCGAGGTCGGCCCGCGGGTCGGCCGGGGCCGTGTCCTCGATCACGACGAGCGCCTCGTGGTGCGCCGCCTCGGGCGTGAGGCCGAGCTCCTCCAGCCAGCCCGCCCAGCGGGCGCGCGCCGCCGCGAGCGAGCGCGGCGCCGGCCCGGGGCGGGCCAGCGCGGCCACGAGCCGCGCCGGGGCGTCGTCGCCCGCGAGGCGACGCAGCGCCTCGACGACCGCCTCGCCCAGGGGACCGGCGGCCTCGGGCCCGCGCGCGCGCTCGAGGGCGCGCCGCGAGTGGAGCTCGTCGGGGTCGAACGGGCGCCGCACGTGCAGCACGGCGGCGACGAAGCGCGGCGCGAACGGGTCGTCGCCCAGCGCGCGCCACGCGGCGTGCTCGCAGAGCCCCTCCTCGAGGACGAACGTCGACTCGGGGTCGAGCGCCCCGGCGGCGCGGGCCAGCAGCGCGTGCGCGGTGGCGTGGGCGAGGGCGGCCTCGGCGTGCGCGTCGAGCGCCACGCCGCGGCAGTCGTCGGGCTCGCCGGGCGGGGCGAGCGCGAGCTCGAGCGGGGCGTCGGCGTCGGTCACCGTCACCCCGAGCGCGCGCGCGACGGCGTCGTGCAGGGCGTCGGCCCGGGCCACGAGCGCCCGCGCCGGCGCGGCCAGGTCGGCCGGATAGACCAGGCGGTAGCGCCGCGTCCGCGCCGAGACGAGGTCGTCGGCCTCGGCGACCGCCGCCTGGCGGGCGCCCGCCGAGAGCGGGGCGGCGACGACGAGCAGGGCGCCCGCGAGCGTCGCCAGGCGCGCGTTGATCCCGCCCCCGGCGTCGAGCGCCCGGGCGACGGCCCCGCCGCGCAGGAGCCGCGTCAAGGCCACGCCGAGCGCGACGGCCAGGCCGGCGGCCGCGATCCAGCCGGCCAGGACGGCCGCGGCGCGCGGCGCGTCGACGCTCGCCTCGGCGAGCCGCAGCGGGTCGAGGTGCGCGGCGAGGCGCCCGTCTCGCCCGAGGTGCGCCAGCGCCAGCGTTCCCGAGCCGAGCGCGGGCCAGGCCAGGACGCCGAGCGGGCGCGCCAGGGCGGCGGCCCCGAGGAGGGCCACGACCTGCGCCGCGTCGAGGGCGGCGACGACCAGCCAGCGCCCGGCGGGCAGCGACGGGCCGACCGCCAGCCCGTGCGCCAGGCCGACGAGATGCCGCAGGAGCGGCGCGAGGGCCAGGACGGCGACGCACGCGGCGAGGCGCGCCGCGCGGGCCGCGCCCGGGCGCACCGGGAGGGCCTCGAGCGGATCCCCGCGGCCGGGCGCGAGCAGGCCGTCGGCGGCGCGCAGGGCCAGCGCCAGGAGCACCCCGCGAGCGCCCCGGCGCTGGGTGCCAGCGCGCGAGGAGGCGGCAGGCCGCCTGCGCCGGGTCGAGCCCGGGCAAGGCCCCACCGAGCCACGCCGCCGCGCCGGCCGCCAGGCCGAGGGCGGCGGCGCCGAGGGCCACCGGCCGCGGGCGCGGACCTCGGCCACGACGGCGCGCGACGGCCAGCTCACGGGCCGCCTCGGGGCGCCTCGCCGACGAGCCGGCGCCAGGCGACGACCAGCGCCCCCGAGACGGGGCCGGCAGGGCCACGGCCCAGCGCACGACGGTGCCCGCCGGGTAGCGCGCCAGCGTGCGCCCGGGGGGCCCGCCGACGAGGGCCTCGTCGCGGCGCAGCGCCCCCCGCTCGCCGTCGACGCGGTGCAGGAGGGCGCAGGGCAGGCCCGCCTCGGGCGCGCGGCCGGGCGCGACCGAGAAGCGCAGGGACCCGTCGGCCTCGGCCTCGACCTCGATCGCGACCGGCCGCGGCAGGCGCGCCAGGTCGGCGACGGGCCCCGGGCCGGCGAGCGCCGCCTCGATCAAGGTCGCGTCGGCGCGCCCGCGCAGGGCGTCGGTCACCAGGCGCTCGGCGACGTCGGCGCCGCGGTCGCGCGCCACGCGCCCGAGCGCCCAGGCGCCGACGGCCCGCGCGGCGCTCGGACCCAGGCGCTCGGCCACCTCGCCCCAGGCGCTGGCGGCGGCGCGCGCCGCCGAGCGCCTTCGAGGGCCCAGGCGGCCTCGCTGAGTCACCTGCGGCGCGAGCCCCGGCGCGGCCCGCTGCGCGCGCCACAGCGGCTGTCGCGCGCCGCCCCCGGCGCCGCGTCATGACCTGCCCGCACTCGAGGAGGAAGGCGCCGAACGCCCCGCGTCCCAGGCCGGGTCGGTGAAGGGGTGCGCACGAGGAGGCCGCGCGCGCCGCCCGTGTCGAGGCGCTGGGTCGTCGCCGGCGGGAGCCCGGGCCCGGTTCTCCACCCGCGTCGGCGGCGCTGGATACGCCGCAAAGCGGGCGGCGAGGTCGCGGAGCGCCGCGGCCAGCGCCGCCACCTCGGCCGCGCGCGCGGCCCGATCGGGCGCGGGGACGCGCACGCCTGGTCAGCGCCCTGGACCTCGGCCGCGCCCTCGAGCGTCACGGGCGGCCGCCGCGTCCAGGCCCTGTCGAAGCGACGGCGCCGGCGACGACCTGTAGTTAGCGCGCGCCGCGTCGGCTGGAACCAGCGGCCCGACCAGGCGTGGGCCAGGCGGCCGCGGCGCGCGCAGCCGAGGACGAAGCCCAGCGCCAGCGCGCCGAGGCCGAGCGCGGCGGCCTCGACGGCGGGCGGGTCGAACGGGCCGTCGGCCGCGTAGAAGCCGCCGCGCGCCAGGCGCGCCGGCCCCAGGCGCTCGAGGTCGGCGAGCCCCAGGCGCGCGGCGAGGCCCAGCGCGGCGGCGGCCGCCAGGACCACGGTGTGGCGATGCCGCCCGGTCGTGGCGGCGAGGAACGCCAGGCCGTGCACGGCGAGCAGGAAGGCGAACGCGCGCGCGGCCAGGGCGGCCGGCGCCGGCGGCTGGTCGGTCACGAGCCGCAGGGCCGACGCGGTCATCGTCGCCCCGGCCAGGGCGACGCCGGCCAGGAGCGCCAGGCCGACGAGCGCCTTGCCGGCGAGCACGCCCGCCTGCGAGACGGGCAGCGGCTCGAGCGCGTCGAAGCCGCGGCGCACGTACTCGACCACGACGAGCTGCCGCACGAGCAGGAGGGCCAGCGGCGCCGCGCACAGGAGCACGAAGGCGTCGAACGCCCGCAGCATGGCGTCGGCCTGGACCGGCCCGCGCGAGGTCAGGACGACGAGCCCCGCCAGGGCCAGCAGGCAGCCGGGCGCCAACAGGAGGCTCTGCTCGCTCAGGTCCTTGCGGATGATCGCCAGCACGGGGCGTCGAGCTTACGACCTCGGGGCCGGCGCGTCACCGACCGGGGTCCGGCCGGCTCGGACCCCGTGAGGAGCAGCGCGCGAGGCGGGCCGCGGAGGCCGAGGCGAGGCGGCGCGCGCGCGCCGCCGCGGCCAGCATCGTCGCCCGCAGCCGTCGAGCACACCTCGGCGTGCATGAAGCCTTCGACGCTCGCCGACGAGTCCTGCGATCGGAGCAGCACGTTTGGCGAGGGCGACGAGGCTGAGCCGCGGCGGCGGGGCGCGCGGGCGACGACGTCGCGACCTACTTCGAGCCCGCGCGCGCGCCGCCGCGGCCAGCCTCGTCGCCCGCAGCCGTCGAGCACACGAGGGCCAGGAACACGTCGTCGAGCGTCGCCGGCAGCACGGCGCTCACGCCCGGGAGCGCGGCCAGGCCGGCCGCGGCGTCGTCGTGGTCGACCTCGACCAGGAGCTCGCCCGGGCGCCGGGCGGTGCCGGGGCGCCAGCGGCGCACGCGGGCGCCGTCGGGCAGGGGCGGGTGCTCGGCGCGGCCGACCTCCAGGCGCCGGTGCCGGGCGCGGAGCGCCGGGAGCGGGCCCGCGTGGCGCACCTCGCCCGCGGCGAGGACCACGACGTGGCCGGCCAGGCGCTCGGCCTCGAGCGGGCGCGACGTGGCCAGGAGGACGGTCAGCCCCGGGTCGGCGGCGGCCTCGTCCTCGAGGCCCAGGAGGAGCTGGTGACGGCCGAGGGCGTCGAGGTCGTGCGGGACGTCGACGACGAGCAGCCGCGGGCCGTGGCCGAGCGCCACGGCCAGGGCCAGGCGCGCCGCCTCGGCGGGGGGCAGGTCGGCGGCGCGCACCCGCGGCGGCACGCCGAGCCGCGCCAGGTGGTCGACGTAGCGGCGCGCGTCCCACGTGGGGTAGAGGTCGGCCACGAAGCGCCCCAGCGTGAAGGCGGTCATCGACGCGTAGAGCGCCGGGCGCTCGGGGACGTAGCCGGCGGCGCGCCGCACGCCGAGCGGGTCGCGGCCCGGGTCGAGGCCCAGGACGGTCACCTCGCCGCGCGCGCGCGCGTCGAGGCCCAGGAGCACGCGCAGGAGGGCGGTCTTGCCCGCGCCCGCCGGGCCGAGGAG
>JAHBXY010000180.1 GCA_019636275.1 Planctomycetota bacterium
CGCGCGGCGGCAGGCGCGCGGTCGGCTGGGGAGGCGCTCGGGCCGCACGCCGAGCGCCTGGCCGGCGCTCGGCGGGCGGCGCCGCCCGGCGACGCCGTCGTCGACGACCTCGATGCGGCGTTCGACGGGCTCGAGGGCGGCGGGCTCGCCGGCGACGACCCGGCGGCCTCGCGCACGGGCGACGAGGCGCGCTTCCGCCTGATCGTCACCGCGCCCGAGGGCGGCACGACCGAGCACGACTTCGACCAGGACGTGGTGACGATCGGGCGCGACCCGGCCTGCGCGCTCCCCCTCGACAGCATGCTCGTGTCGCGCCGCCACGCGGAGGTGCGGCGCAACGACGCCTTCCTGGCCCTCGTCGACCTCGGGACGGCCAACGGCACGTTCCTCAACGGCAAGCGCGTCGCAGGGCTCACGCTCCTCAACGACGGCGACGTCATCGTCGTCGGCAAGTTCCAGGTGAAGGTCGAGGCGACCTCGGCCCGCGGCTTCGCCGCCCTGCCCGAGACGCCCGTCGGCGACGAGGCCGACGAGCGGCTGGGCGGGATGACCCTGCAGCTCTCCCCCGAGGTCGCCCGGCGCGCGGCGGAGGAGGCCGGCCGGGTGAAGGGCTACGTGGTCGTGCCGAAGAAGGGCCACGCCGACCTGCGGCTGTTCGTCTCCGAGACCTTCCTCGTGGGCAAGGGCGCCGGCTGCGACCTGTCGCTCAACGGCTGGCTCGTGCCGCGCAAGGTGGCCATGGTCGTGCGCGGGGCCGACCGCTACCTGCTCGTCAACCTGAGCGACTCGCCGCGCGTGCGCGTCAACGGCCAGCCGGTCGCCACGCGCGTGGCGCTGGGCGACGGCGACCAGGTGGAGCTCTACGGGCACCGGCTCGGGTTCTCGCAGCCCTGAGCCGTGAGCCGATCCGCGACCTCCGGTTGCTGACCGCGCTCACCGCTCGAGCTGACCGCGCTCACCGCTTGATCTGAGAGCGAAGCGAGCAGATCGAGCGGTGGCGCGCATCCCCGAGCGAAGGCCGCGAAGCGGCCGGAGCGAGGGCGACAGGTGCCTCACTGCGGATCGGAGCAAGGGTCCCGCGCCATGACGCGGACATCATGACAAGCGACGGCCGCTGTGAGAGCGAAGCGAGCAGATCGAGCGGTCGCGCGCATCCCCGAGCGAGGCCGCGAAGCGGCCGGAGCGAGGGCGACAGGTGCCTCACTGCGGATCGGAGCGGCGGATCGGAGCAAGGGTCCCGCTCCGTGACGTGGACATCATCGCAAGCGACGGCCGCTGTGAGCTTATAACGGAGGGGGAGGTCCGGCGTGCAGATCCACAACCACCTGCCGCTGCTCCTCGACTGCCTGCGTCGGTGGGAGGCGCGGCCGTCGCTGGCGGCGTTCGAGGCCGAGTACGTCGCGCCGCTCTCGCGCTGGCTGTCGTCGACCTTCATCGACGTGCGGCGCCTGTACCTGGCGCTCGCCGACCTCAACTGGCCGGCCTACCGCGCCGAGGCGCTGGCCCTCGACCCCGCGCGCGAGGAGGCGCGCCTGCGCCGCCGCCTGGCTGACGTGGAGGCGCTCTTCGGCGCGCCGCTGGGCGGGCGGGCGCTGCTCTTCGGCGCCTTCACCTGCATGGACGGCTACGCGCGCTTCGACCGGGGCGACCACACCGTGTTCCTGGGCGTCGACGAGAGCCACGGCCGCGGCGCGTACCTGGACGTGCTCATCGCCCACGAGCTGACGCACGTCGTGCGCGAGAGCCGCCCGGAGGTGTGGGAGGGCTGGGGGCTGTCGCTCGACATGACGAACCACGAGTTCACCGAGCGGCTGCCGGTCGTCGAGCACCTGGTCAACGAGGGCTTCAGCTGCGTGGTCTCGGAGCTCCTCGTGCCGGGCGAGGACCGGTGGCACTACGCCTACCAGTCCGAGGACGACCTGGCGCGGATCGTCAACCACGGCCCCGCCGTCGACGCCGTCGTCCACGCCGAGCTGCGCGACCCCGACGGCGACTACGGGCGCCTCTACTCCCCGAGCCGCTACGGGCGCTCGATGCCCATGTTCACGCACTACGTGTGGGCCTGGCAGTGGGTGAAGCGTCTCCTGCGCACGCACGCCGGCGGCGACCCGCGCCGGCTGGTCGCGCGCTGCTCGAAGGACCTCGTCGACGACGCGCTGTCGTTCCGGCTCGAGCGCCTGGAGTAGCCGGACGGACGTCGTCCAGCGCCGACCTCCGCGTCCGCTCGTATCTCCCTCGCCACGCCGGACGTTGCCGCGGGGCCGCGCCAGCAAAGTCCCGCCCCCTCCCGTGAATCTCCCCGCTCCGGCGCCCTGACCGGGCCTCGGGGCGCGGACCTGCGCGCGGCGCCTCCCTTGCTCGGCGGCCGGCCACAGGCAAGGAGGTCGTCGTGGCGGAGCCCGCGGGCGGGTCGGTCGAGCTCACCATCCTCATGCCGTGCCTCGACGAGGCGCGGACGGTCGGCACGTGCGTGCGCAAGGCCGTCCGCTTCCTCGCGGAGCACGGCGTCACGGGCGAGGTGCTCGTCGCCGACAACGGCAGCGTCGACGGCTCTCCGGAGCTCGCGCGCGAGGCGGGCGCCCGCGTGATCCACGTCCCGGAGCGCGGCTACGGCGCGGCGCTGGCGGCGGGGATCGACGCCGCCCGCGGCACGTACGTCCTCATGGGCGACAGCGACGACAGCTACGACTTCACCGACCTGCGGCCGTTCCTCCACGAGCTGCGCGCCGGCGCCGAGCTGGTCATGGGCAACCGCTTCCGCGGCGGGATCCTGCCCGGCGCGATGAAGCCGCTCCACCGCTGGCTCGGCAACCCGGCCCTCACGCTCGTCGCCCGGACCCTCTTCCGCGTCCCGTTCGGCGACGTCTACTGCGGCCAGCGCGCCTTCAGGAAGGACCTCGTCCCGCGCCTCGGCCTCGAGGCGCGCGGGATGGAGTTCGCCCTGGAGATGCTCGTCAAGGCCACGCTCTCGGGCGTGCGCACGGCCGAGGTCCCCGTCACGCTCTCGCCCGACGGCCGCGGCCGGCCCTCGCACCTGCGCACGTTCCGCGACGGGTGGCGCAGCCTGCGCCTCTACCTGCAGTACAGCCCCCGCTGGCTCTACCTGTACCCCGGCGTGGCCCTGGTGGCGCTCGGCCTGGTCAGCGGCGCCTGGCTCTCGACCGGGCCGCGCACGCTGGGCGGGCTGACGCTCGACGCCGGCGCCCTCCTCGCCTGCGCGGCGGCGGTCATCCTGGGCGCCCAGGCCGTCGCCTTCGGCCTGTTCGGGCGGCTCCAGGCGATCGCCGCTGGCCTCCACCCGCCCGACGAGCGCGTCCTGACGCGCCTCGAGGGCTTCCGCCTCGAGCCCTGCGTCGCCGCCGGCCTCGCCCTGGTGGTCGCCGGCCTGGCCCTGGGCGGCTGGAGCGCCCTCGACGAGCCGCAGGGGCTCCGGCTGGCGATCCTCGGCACCGTCGGCGCGCTCCTCGGCGGGCAGCTGACCATGTCGGGCTTCTACCTGGGCCTCCTCCAGCGCCAGCTGCGCCGCGCCGGGCGGGCCCCGGCGTGAGCGCCGTCGCCGCGCCGGCGGCCACCCTCCGGCTGGGGTTCGTGGTCGAGCAGTCGCTCGGCCACCTGACGCACCAGCGCCACCTCGCGGCCGCCGTCGCCAGCGACCCGGCCGTGGCCCCCGCCTGGCTGCCGGTCCGCTACCGCGACGACGACGCCTGGGAGCGCGTCCCGCTGGTGCGGGCCAACTGGTCGCTGCGCGGCGGGCTGCGCGGGCGCGCGGCGGTCCTGGCGCGCCTGCGGGAGGGGCCGCTCGACGCGGTCCTGTTCCACACGCAGGTGACGGCGCTGTGCGCGGCGCCGATCATGCGACGGGTCCCGGCGGTGGTGTCGCTCGACGCCACGCCGCTGAACATGGACACGGTCGGCGCCGGCTACGACCACCGCCCCGACGGCGACGACCTGCTCGCCCGGCTCAAGCGCGGCTGGAACGCCGCCGTGCTGCGGGCCGCCCGCGCCGTCGTCGGCCACAGCGAGTGGGTGCGGCGCAGCGTGATCGACGACTACGGCGTCGACCCGGCGCGCGTCGTCGTGATCCCGCCGGGCGCGGACCTCGAGGCCCTGCGCCCGGGCCCGGAGCGCCTCGAGGACGGCGGCCCCCTGCGCCTCCTGTTCGTCGGCGGCGACTTCGCCCGCAAGGGCGGCCCCGACCTGCTGGCGGCCGTCCGGCGCCTCTCGCCCCGGTGCGAGCTCGACGTCGTCACCCGCGACCCGACGGTCGTGCCCGAGGCCGGCGTGCGCGTCCACCGCGGCCTGACCGCGGGCGACCCGCGCCTGGTCGCGCTCTTCCAGCGCGCCGACGCGCTGGTCCTGCCCACGCGCGGCGACTGCACGCCGTTCGTGGTCCTCGAGGGGATGGCGGCGGGCCTGCCCGTCGTGGCGACGCGCGTGGGCGCGATCCCGGAGCAGGTCGTCCACGGAGAGACCGGGCTGCTCGTGCCGCCCGGCGACGTGGGCGCGCTCGCCGAGGCGCTCGCCGCCCTGCTCGCCTCGCCCGCCCGTCGGCGCGCCATGGGCCGCGCCGGTCGGGCGCGCGCCGAGGCCCTGTTCGACGCGGCCCGGAACTACCCGCGGCTGCTGGCGCTGCTCAAGACCTGCGCGGCCGGGCAGCCGCGCGCGTGACTGGACGGAGGGAGGTGGCGGTGTCGAGACGTGCGTCCTGCCTTCCGTCGCGCGGCGCCAGGTGGCGCCGCGGCGCGCTGCTCGCCGCCGTCGTCGCGGCGGGGCTCGGGTTGCGCGCCCACGGCGTGGCCCGGACGCCGCTCTCGCTCGACGAGGCGGAGTCGGCCCTGAACGCGCTGACGATCCTCGAGCGCGGGGTCCCGGTCGGCGTCTACGCGGGCCAGCCGCTGTACGAGAACACGCTCCTCCGGCCCTGGCCGGAGAGCCTCGAGTACGAGTTCCGCGACCTGAGCTACTCCGACCGCGGCCTGGCCGTCTACCACGGCTGGCTGCCCCTCTACGCCCAGGCGCTGTCCTTCGCCCTGGCCGGCGTCTCTCCCGACCCCGCGCCGGCCGCCGACGCCGTCCCGCGGCCGCGCCACGACGAGGCCGAGGTCCAGCGCCGCACGGTCGCCGCGCGCGCCCCCGCGCTGGTGTTCTCCGCCCTGTTCATCGTCGCGGCGTGGTTGGCGGGCCGCGCCATGCTCGGGCCCGACGCCGCCCTGGCCGCGGCCGCCCTGGCCGCGTTCGCGGGGCCCTGCGTGCGCGTGGGCGCCCAGGCGCGCTACTACTCGGCCACGCTCCTCCTGAGCACCGCCTGCTGCCTGGCCATCTGGCGCCTCGGCCAGCGCGGCCGCCGGCGAGACGCGGCCCTGCTGGCGCTCGCGCTCGTCCTCCTCTTCCACACGCACGCCATGACCGCCGCCGCCGCCTGCGCCGTCGCGGCGCTGTGGCTGCCCCTGACGCTCGGCCGGCGCGCCGTCGGCCGGCTGGCCCTGGTCGCCGCCCTCACCGGGCTCGGCGTCGTCCCCTGGCTCCTCCTCACCGGCGCGCTCGACGCCCTGCCGCGCGTCCCCGCCGCCCGCGACCTCCTCACGCTCGAGGACGCCCGGGACTACCTCCTCGGGCGGCCGGGGCTCGTGAACCTCGTCGTGGCGGCGGCGGCGACCCCCGTCCTCGCCCGGGCCTCCTGGGGCGGCGCGCGCGTCGCGGCGCGCGCGGCCAGGCCCGCCGCCCTCCTGGCCCTGTGGATCGTCGCCGCGGGCGTCGCGTTCGTGGCCCTGGCGCCCGCGCCCAGCTTCTACCTGTGGCGCCTGACGCTCGGCTTCGGCGGCCCGGCGCTCGTGCTCGCGGCGCTCCTCGCCTGCGCCGCCGGCCGGGCCGCGGGCCTGCCGCGCGTCATCCCGGCGCTCGTGCTGGGCGCCCTGGCGCTCGTCGGGACCGCCCGCGCGCTCGCCGCCGCGCGGCCGGATGACGGCGGCCTGGGCCTCGCGCTCGCGCACCTGCGCCAGGCGGACCTGGCCCCCGGCGCGCGCCTCTACGCGACGCCCGACCAGCACCTGCGGCTCACCCTCTACGCCGGCGTCCCGGTGCAGAGCATCGCGCCGGTCCGGCGCGAGTTCCTCGACGACCACCCGGGCGAGGTCGTGCTGCTCGACGGCTGCCCGACGCGGATCGGCGTCGACCCGGCGCTCATCGAGGAGGCCGCCCGCGAGGACGGGCGCTCCGTCTCGCCGGCGGCGGCGCGCGCCTGGTCGCAGGCCCTCCGCGACCGCCTCATGCGCGAGGACGCCGCCGCGGCGGCCGCCAGCATCACGCCCCCGCTGGAGCCGCTCGCCCCCTACCTCGTCCGCGCGCTCGAGCGGGCCCGGGCCGGCGCCCGCCCGCTGCCCGGCGCGGACCTCCACTGGCAGAACCCGGCCATGTACCGCGGCCACGAGGCGACCTCCCGCCGCCGCGCCTGGCAGGTCTTCTGCTACCGCTTCGTCGACCCCGACCGCCGCTCGGACGCGCACGCGAACTACGCGCGCCGCCTCCGGGAGGCGCGGGCCACCGTCCTCCCCTCGGGCTGGGTCGTCTACCAGGCGCCCGCCCGTCAACCCGTCCGCAGGAGCGCATCATGAGGGTCTTCATCACCGGCTCGAGCGGGCTCATCGGCTCGGAGCTCGTCCGTCACTTCGACCGCCGCGCCACGCGCGTCGTCGGCGCCGACAACAACTTCCGCGCCGACCTGTTCGGCCCGGAGGGCGACACCACGCGCACGCGGGACCTGCTCCTCACGAGCACGCGGCGCTACCGGCACGTGCCGCTCGACGTGCGCGACCGCGCCGCCGTCGCCCGCCTCTTCCGCGAGGAGGGGCCGTTCGACCTCGTGGTCCACTGCGCCGCCCAGCCCAGCCACGACCTCGCCGCCCGCCGGCCCTTCGACGACTTCGACGTGAACGCGACCGGGACGCTCAACGTGCTCGAGGCCGTGCGCCAGCACAGCCCCGACGCCGTGTTCGTGCACATGTCGACCAACAAGGTCTACGGCGACGCCCCCAACGAGCTGCCGATGATCGAGCTGCCGACGCGCTGGGACTACGCCCGGCCGGAGGACCACGACGGCGTGCGCGAGGACATGCGCATCGACCGCTCCAAGCACTCGCTCTTCGGCGCCAGCAAGGTCGCCGCCGACGTCCTGGTCCAGGAGTACGGGCGCTACTTCGGCCTGAAGACCGTGAGCCTCCGCTGCGGCTGCATGACCGGCCCGGACCACTCGGCCGTGGAGCTGCACGGCTTCCTCGCCTACCTGGCGAAGTCCCACGTCCTCGGGCGCACCTACCAGATCTACGGCTACAAGGGCAAGCAGGTGCGGGACAACCTGCACAGCGTCGACGTGGCCCTGGCGATCGAGGCCATCTACGAGGCCCCGCGCCCCGGCGAGGTCTACAACCTGGGCGGCGGGCGCGAGAACTCGTGCTCGATCCTGGAGGGGCTCGCGCGGCTCGAGGCGATCACCGGCCAGCCCGCGCGCACGAACTACGTCGACGTCGCCCGGCAGGGCGACCACGTCTGCTACATCAGCGACCTGGGCCGCTTCCGCGCCCACTACCCGCAGTGGCGCGTCACGCGCTCGCTCGACGACATCTTCGTCGAGCTCGTGCAGGCCTGGCGGGACCGCGCCGCCCTGCCCTCGACGGTGGCCGCGTGAGCCACGCCGCGCTCGAGCGCGCGCTGGCCTGCGCGGAGCGGGCGCGGCGCGACGACCAGGAGGGCGACGACGCCCTCCTCGACCTGGCCCGGCGGCTGCGCCACCTGGCGCACGTCGTCCCGGGCGACCGTGTCCTCGAGCTCGGCTGCGGGGACGGCCGCTTCGCCCGCGCCCTGCGGCGGGCGACCCGCGGCGAGTGCCCGCTGACCGCCGCGAGCCTCGCGCCCGCCGGGGACGCGGGGTCCCCGCGGCCGGCGGCGCTCCCGCCCGAGGTCGAGCACCTCGCCCTGGGCGAGCTGCCGGGCCCGCTCGCCGGGCGGTCGTTCGACGTCGTGGTCGCCCGCGGGCTCCTCGAGGTCGGCGACGCCGACCTGCTGGTCCTCGCCCAGACGCTCCTGGCGCCGGGGGGCCAGCTCCTGCTGGTCGACCCGAACCCCTGGCGGCCGCTGTCGTCGGGGCGCGTCCCGCCGCGGGCGGACCTGGTCGAGCTGCTCTCGGAGCTCGGCTTCGTGCGCGTGGCCGTGGGCTTCGAGGACCTCGTGCCGGGCCGCGGCGCTGCGGCGCGGCACCTCTCGACGCTCCTCGAGCAGGCCCCCGGCCTGCGGGCGCTCTCCCGCCGCGTGGTCGTCCGCGCCCAGCGCCCGCCGCGGGAGGCGCGCCGCGCGGCCCCGCGGATGGCCGACCACGAGGCGCTCCGCGGCGCCGTGTCGGTGGTCGTCCCGTGCCGCAACGAGGAGATGAACATCGGCCCCCTGGTCGAGGCCCTGCGGGCGCAGTACGACCCCTACCTGCACGAGATCATCCTCGTCGACGACTCGAGCAGCGACGGCACGCGCGAGGTGATGACCCGCCTCGCCGCCGAGGACCCGCGGGTGCGGCCGGTCCTGCGCGAGCCCCCCAACGGGGTCGGCCGGGCGCTGGCGGACGGGTTCCGCGCGGCGACCGGGCGCTGGGTGCTGACGCTCGACTGCGACTTCCAGCACCTCCTGCCCGAGGTGCGCGACCTGTTCGACGCGGCGGCGCGCGGCCGCGACGTGGTCGTCGGCAGCCGCTTCTCGCGGGCGGCGGTCGTGCGCCACTACCCGCTGGCGAAGCTGGTGGCCAACCGCGCCTTCCACCTGCTCGCGCGGCTGCTCCTGCGCTGCCGGTTCCGCGACCTGACCAACAACATGAAGCTCGCGCGGCGCGACGTCCTGCAGCGCTTGCCCATGGTGCAGCCGGGCTTCGCGGCCAACGCGGAGACGGGGCTCCTGCCGGTCCTCATGGGCTTCGACGTCGAGGAGGTGCCGGCCTCCTGGGTCGGTCGCGGCCCCGACATGGGCGCCTCGTCGTTCCGCCTGGCGAGCGTCGGCGGCGGCTACGCGCGGGTGCTCTGGGACCTCCTGCGCGCGCGGCTGCTCGGGCGCGGGCCCTACGCGGCGGCGGTCGCGCGCGGGGCGCGGGGGACGACCTCCCACGGCCCGGCGCCGCTCCGGGTGGAGCAGCAGGAGCAGCAGGCGCCCGGGGCGCGGCAGGTCGCCGCGTGAGCCGGGCGCGGCTCGCCGCGCGCGTCCGCCGTGCCGCGCCCGTCCTCGCGCTGCTGCTCGTCGCGGGGGCGGCGCGCGCCCTCTTCCTCGACCGGCACGGGCTGTGGGGCGACGAGCTGTTCTCGCTCGCCATGGCCACCGGCCACAGCCTCGAGCACCCGGCCGACCAGGCCGACCCGGCGCGCGGCGACTTCGTCGAGGGGCCCGAGCCCCGGCCGCTGGCCGAGTTCGCGCGCTACCTCGAGCTCGACCCGGACGCCGGGCCGGACCGCGTCCTCGGCGCGGTCCGGCGCTCGGACACGAGCCCGCCGCTCTACTACCTCCTCCTGGCCGCCTGGGTGCGCGTCGCCGGCACGAGCGACGTGGCCGTGCGCGCCTTCACGGCGCTCGCGGCCCTCGCGGCGCTGCCCCTCCTCGCCTGGGTCGCCCGGCGCCTCGGCGGCCGCGCGGCCGTCGTCCCCGTCTGTGTGCTCTACGCGGTCCTGCCGCTCTCGGTCTACTACGGCACCGAGGGGCGCATGTACGGCCTGCTGCTCCTCTGCGCCGTGGCGACGATCGCCTGCGCGCTGCGGCTCCATGAGCGCGGGTCGGGCGGCGCCGCGGTCGGCCTGGTGGTCGCCGGGGCGGCGGGGCTCCTCACGCACTACTTCTTCCTCTTCCTCTGGGCGCCCCTCGCCTGCTGGCTGCTCGTCTGGCCCGGGCGGGCCGGCCGCGCCACCGCGCTCGGCTGCGCGGCGGCCGCGGCGCTCGTCGCGGCCCCGTGGTACGCCCTGCTGCCGGAGCTCCTGGGGGCCTGGCGGGTGACCGGCGGCTGGCTCGAGCGCGACGGCCTCTACCAGCCGCACTGGCCGGCGCTCCTCCTCTGGCGGCAGGTGTCCCTCCGCGGCACCTGGGACCTCATCCCGCGCCGGTTCGAGGTCCTGCAGGCCGTGGCGCTCGTCGCGCTGGCCCTGCTCGCGCGGCGCCTGCCGCGCCCGAGCCGCCCGGTCGGGGGCCCGCGGGGCCTCCTGTGGGCCGCGGCGCTGGTCCCCCCGCTCGGCGTCGTCGTGTTCGACCTGCTCAAGGGCACGCAAGCGTCCTCCTTCCCGCGGTTCGGGATCGCGGCCCTGCCGGGGGCGGTCCTCCTGGTCGGCCTGGCCATGGGCCGCCTCCCCCGGCGGCTCCGCGCGGCCGCGCTCCTGGTCGTCGTCGCCGGCTGCGCCCTGGCCACCCGCTCGCTCCACACCCACCGGTCGCGCAACGGGACGCCCTACCGCGAGCTCGGGGCCATCGTCGCCCACCGCTGCGGCCCCGACGACCTGCTGATCGTGCAGTCGATCCCGTCGGGGGTGGCCGGCGTGGCGCGCGCCGCGCTCGTGCCGCTCGGCGAGGCCCGCGGCCCGCGCCTGTTCGCGTGGGTCGGCCAGCTCGGCGGTCGCACCGAGGAGGACCTGGCGCGGCTCGTCGCCGCGCACCGCCGCGTGATGGTGGTCGAGGTCCACCGCCTGCCCGACGACCCGCCCACGCCGCGGCGGTGGCTCGAGGCCCACGCCGCGCTCGAGCGGCGCCACGAGCGGGGCAGGGCGCTCGTGACCGAGTACCGGACGACGCCGGGGAGGAGGTAGGTCGATCATGGAGCCGATGCAAGAGGGCGCCGCGGCGGGCGTTGCAGGCGACCGGCGAGCCTGGTGTCGCGCCGACCGCTTGTGCGCGCTGGTCCTGCTGGCGGCCGTGGCCCTCACCTGGGCGCCGCGCCTGAGCGGCGAGCTGGACCTGCGGTACGACGGCGGCGTCTATTACATCCTCGGCACCTCCCTGCACGAGGGGCACGGCTACCGGCTGTTGAACGAGCCCGGGGCGCCCGAGGCCGTGCAGTACCCGCCGCTCCTGCCCGCCGTCGTCGCGGCGCATCAGGCGCTCGCGGGCAGCACCGACCCGGCGGCGGTCGGCCCGTGGCTGCGCGTCACCTACTTCGCCCTGCACGCGCTCTACGCGCTCGCCTGCTTCGCCCTCGCCCGCCGGCTCCTCCCGCCGGGCCTGGCGCTGGCCGCCGCGCTCATCCCCACCCTGCACGCCCTCTGGCTGTTCCTCTCGGACCTGGTCTTCGCCGAGCTGCCGTACGCCCTGCTCGGGGTCCTGCTCGTGCTCGTGGTCGAGCGGGCGCGCGGCCACGAGCGGCCGCGGGACCTCGCGCTCGCGGGCGCGCTCGGCGCCGCCGCGGTGCTCCTGCGCACGGCGGGGGCGGCGCTCCTCGCCGCGTGGGTCGGCGAGGCGCTCCTGCGGCGCCGCTGGCGCCAGGGGCTCGCCCGGGGCGCGGTCGCCCTCCTGCCCCTGGTCGCCTGGCAGGCGCACGTCGCGCGGGTGCAGGCGGGCGATGAGTGGCGCGCCCCGGCCTACGAGTACCAGCGCGCGCCCTACCAGTTCAACAACGTGACCTACCGGGACAACGTCTCGCTCCTGGACCCGTTCCGGCCGGAGCTCGGGCGGCTCACCGCGGGCGACCTCGCGGCGCGCCTGGTGGCGCACGCGGCGCGCATGCCGCTCGCGCTGGGCGAGACCGTCAGCGCCACCGAGAACGACTGGCGGCGGCTCGCGGCCCGCCCCCAGGCGCTGCACCGCAGGCTGAGGGGCCTGGCCGACCTGGTCGTGGTCCCGCTCGCGGCGCTCGGCCTCGTGGCGATCGGCGGCCTCGCGCTCGTGGCGCGCCGCGGACAGCCGCTCGGCCCGCTCTACGCGCTCGGGGCGACGCTCCTCGTGTGCAGCACGCCCTGGCCGATCCAGTTCGTCCGCTACCTGTCGCCGCTGCAGCCCTTCCTGGCGATCGGCCTGGTCACGGGCGCGGTCGGGCTCCAGGGGGCGCTGGCCGCGCGCGGCCGGCCGCGCCTGGGGCGCGCGGTCCTCGCGGGGGCGCTCGCCGGGGCGCTGCTCATGGTCGCCTACTCGGTCCAGGCCGCGTTCCGCTACCGCCATGACGAGGGCCCGACCTACATCGAGGGCCAGGGCCGGGCGGGCCCCCGGCTCTTCTACTACGACGCCGACTGGGCGGCGTGGGACGAGGCGATCCACTGGATCGGGGCCCGGGCCCCGGAGGACGCCGTCGTCGCGAGCATCGCGCCGCACCTCTCCTGGCTGCGGATCGGGCGGCCGTCCGTCTTTCCGCCCCTCGAGGCCGACCCCGACCGGGCCCAGCGCCTGCTCGAGGCGGTGCCCGTCTCCTACGTCGTCATCGACAACCTGACCTTCCTCGACCTGACGCGCCGCTACGCCACGCCGGCGGTGCAGGCCCACCCCGACCGCTGGCGCCTCGTGCACCGCGTCGGATGGACCACGGTCTACGAGCGCGTGGCCGAGGTGGACCATGAGCCGCGCTGATGACGGATCCGTCCCGTTCCCTGGCAGAGCAGGCGGCCGGCGGCGCCGCCACCTCACGCGCGCCGTCGTCCTGCTCGCGTGGGCCGCGACGACGCTCGCCGCCCTGTGGCTGATCCGGAGCTACGGCAGCAACGTGCCCTACACGGACGGCTGGGACATGGTGCCGACGCTCACGCGCGAGCAGCCGATCACGCTCGAGTGGCTGTGGTCGCAGCACAACGAGCACCGGGTCCCGCTGCCGCGCCTGCTGCTCCTGGCCCTGCACGGGGCCGGGATCGACTTCCGCTACCCCATGATCTTCAACGCGCTCGCCACGGCCGCGCTGGCCCTCGCGCTGGTCGTCGGCCTCGAGCGCGCCCGCGGCGCGCCGGCCCTGACGGACGCCTTCGTCCCGGTGGCGCTCCTGCACCTGGGGCACGCGGTCAACCTGCTCTGGGGCTGGCAGGTCCAGTTCTACGCCTCGACGCTCCTCGTCGGCCTCGTCCTGCTCGCGCTCCTCCGCGCGAGCCACGACCCGACCCGGACCGCGGTCGGGGTCGGCGTCGCCGCGCTGCTCCTGCCGCTGTGCGGCGGCAACGGCGTGGGGCTCGTGCCGCCGCTCGCCGCCTGGGCCGCCTGGGTGGGCCTGCGGCACCGGCGCGCGCTGGTCCCGGGGACGCGCCGGCGCGCGCACGCGGCGATCGCCGTCGCCGCGGCCTCGACGGCGCTCGCCGGCCTCTACTTCGTGGGCTACGAGCCGGTCCCCTACCACCCGAGCAACCCGGGGATCGCCGGGAAGGTCCTGGCCGCGGCGAAGGTGACCACGCTCGGGCTGGGGCCCGGCGTGCAGGCGCTGTGGCCGCTGACGGGGCTGGCGGCGGGGCTCGTGCTGGCGGCCGCCGGCGTCGCCCTGGCGCACGGCTGGCGCGAGCGCCCCGACCAGCGGGAGCGGATCGGGGGCCTCGTCGCGCTCATGGCCGGCCTGGGCGCCCTGGGCCTGGCGATCGGCAGCAGCCGCGACGGGTTCGAGCCGCGCTACGTGCTCCTCATGGCCCCGCTGTGGTGCGCCGCCTACGTGGCGTTCACGCTCTACGGCCCGCCGCGGCTCGCGGCCGGCGGCCGCGCGGCGCTCCTCGTCGGGGCGCTGGCCCTCCTCGTGCCGAACACCCGGTCGGGCGTGAACTACGCCTGGTACATGCGGGAGGCCATGCGCGCGTTCGAGCGGGACATGCGGAAGGGCGTCACGGCGGACCTGCTCGTGGCGCGCCACGCGGGCTGGCTCCACCCGCATCACGACGTGCTCGACGACTACATGCCCATGCTCCGCCGCGCGGGGGTTGGGGCCTTCCGCGCCCTGCAGGACCCGCCGCCGCTGCGCGAGGTGCCGTTCCCGCTCGTCCCCACGTCCACCCGGGAGCTCGAGTGGAGCGGGAACAGGGCGCGCCTGACCGGCGACGGCCCGAGCGCGGTGTTCACGCTGCCCGAGGGCCAGCGCGCGCGCGGGCTGCGCCTGCGCTACCGGCACAAGAACCTCGCGGGCACCGCCCCGCACGTGAAGGTGTTCTGGCGCGGGCCGGGGCAGGAGTTCGCGCACGCGCGCTCGTGGAAGTCGTCGGCGACCGGCGACCGGGCCAACTGGGAGCGCATCGCGTGGACGCGCATCGGGCATGACGCGACGACGATGCACGTCCGCCTCGACGACGTGCCCATCACCGCCGTTCGGCTCGACCCCGACCTCCGCCCGGGAGAGTTCGAGCTGCTGGAGCTCGTGCTCCTGTGCGCCCCGGACGATGGCGCCGCCGAGGCGTCCAGCGTGGGACAGCGTTGACCCACGCGCTCGGAGCGACGTGGGAGCGCCGCGGAGCGCCGGTCGACGCCGGCGCGCATCTCGCCGAGGCCACGCCGCTTCGCGCGCGGAGGGCGGTCCCGCACCTCGCCAATCCGCGCGGGGGTCTTTAGAATGAACGTCGACCCCTCGGAGGTGGGTGCCCACCTCGGCGGCGTCAGGCCTACGCAACCGTGCCCGGGTTCGCGCCTCGGTCTCTGGTGTCTCTCGTCGGGCAAGCTGAGATCTGGATGAACATCTACGTCGGTAATCTCCCTTACACCGCCACCGAGGAGGACGTCCGCGCCCTCTTCGAGCCGTACGGCCAGGTCACCCGGGCGAACATCGTCATGGACCGTGACACGGGCCGCCCGCGCGGCTTCGGCTTCGTCGAGATGGCGAACGACACCGAGGCCAACGCGGCGATCGAGGCGCTGAACGGCAGCCAGGTGAACGGCCGCAGCCTGACGGTCAACGAGGCCCGTCCCCGTGAGCCGCGCAGCGGCGGCGGCGGCGGCGGCGGGTACGGCGGCGGCGGCGGCGGCGGCCGCGGCGGGTACGGCGGCGGTGGCGGCGGTGGCCGGGGTGGCTACGGCGGCGGCGGCGGCGGCGGCCGCGGGCGCGGCGGCTACTAGTCCGACGCGAGCGCAGCGCGCGGGGTCGCTCGTCCGGCAGGACGGGCGGCCCCGTCTGCTTTCCGGAACACGTGTGGTCGACGGCTGCGGCCGCGGATGCCGGGTCCCCCTCGCCTCGGCCTCCGCGCCCTCGCCTCGCGTTCGGTTCCATTCCACCCGGGTTCGAGCCGTCTGCGCGTTTGAAGGCAGGCCCTGTCTCCGGCGCACCAGGGAGCGCCGCGTGGGCGTCGCCGAAACCCACGGTCGCCCAACGGCGCGCGGGCCGCGGGCGGGGGCGCGCGCTTGACGATCCTCGCGGCGCGGCCCAGACTGGCCGCATGCCCCGCGCGCGCGTCTCCCCCGAGGTCGAGCTGGAGTACGAGGTCACCGGCCCCGAGGATGGGCCGCCGGTGCTCCTGATCATGGGCGTGGGGGCGCAGCTCATCCACTGGCCCGACCCGTTCGTCGACCTGCTGGCCGCGCGCGGGCTGCGGGTGATCCGCTTCGACAACCGCGACGCGGGCCTCTCGACCCAGCTCGAGCACCTCGGCGTGCCGCGCCTGCGCTGGCTCGTGGTCCGGGCGCTCCTGGGCATGCCGGTGACGAGCCCCTACCGGCTCGACGACATGGCGGGCGACGCGGTGGGCCTCCTCGAGCATCTGGGCCTGCCGGCCGCCCACGTGGTCGGGATCTCCATGGGCGGCATGATCGCCCAGACGCTGGCCCTGGGCCGGCCCGACCGGGTCCTGTCGCTCACGTCGCTCATGTCGACGCCGGGCGGCCGCTACGTGGGCCAGTACGGGGCGGTGCGCGCCCTGCTCAGCCGGCAGGCGCCGCGCACGCGCGACGAGGCGATCGAGTGCGGGGTGCTCCTCGGGCGCGCGATCTCCGGGCCCGGCTACCCGGTCGACGAGGACCTCCTGCGCGCGCTGGCCGCGCGCTCGTACGACCGCTGCCACGCGCCGCGGGGCTTCGCCCGGCAGATGGCCGCGATCCTCTCCGCCCCGCCGCGGACCTCGGCGCTGGGGCGGCTGCGCGCGCCGACGCTCGTCGTGCACGGCGAGGCCGACCCTCTGGTCCCGGTCGAGGCCGGCCGCGCGACGGCCAGGGCGATCCCCGGCGCGCGCCTCGTCGTGGTCCCCGGCCTCGGCCACTGCCTGCCCGAGGGCGCCTTCCCGCTCCTCGTCGACGCCATGGCCGACCACGTCCACGCCGTGCACGAGCGGGCCGCGCGCGCGGCGTGAGCCCCCCGGTCGACGGCGCGCCGTCGTTTCGGCTGCCCGTCTGCGCGGCCCTGGCGGCCACCGGCTGCTGGACGGCCGCCGCGGCGGTCGAGCTCGCCGATCTCGAGTCGCTCGCGCTGTCGCTCGTCTACCTGCCGCTGGCCGGGAGCGGCTCCGCGTGGGTGCTCGTGGCCGTCTTCTCGACGCTGCGCCGGCTCGGCCGACGCTGACCTCGGAGCCACCGACGAGATAGGCGCTACCACGTTTCGCTGGTGATCAGCCTTCGACCGGAGCAGCGCGTGAGGCGAGCCGTCGATCACACCGCTCAGCGCGCCGCGACGCCCTGCAGCGTCCGGTAGAGCAGCTCGGCGCCCCAGCCGAGCGCCGGGAGCGGCACGCGCTCGTCGTCGCCGTGCATGCGCCGGGAGTCCTCGGCCTCGAGCGGGAAGGGCAGGATCCCGTAGGTCGGGATCCCGGCCGCCCGCAGGGCCGCGCCGTCGGTCGCGCCGGTCGACATGCTGGGCACGACGACGGCGCCCGGGGCCATCGTCGTCGCCGCGTCGGCCAGCGCCCGGTAGAGCGCCGAGTCGACCGGGGACGGCGCGGGGGGCGCCGCCGGCGGGCGGTCGAGGGCGAGCGTGACGGTCGGCTCGCCCGCCGCCTCCTGCATGGCCGCGAGCAGGGCCGCCGGGTCGTCGCCCGGGAGCACGCGCAGGTTGAAGGTCGCGCCGCCCTCGGACGGGATCACGTTGCTGCGGATCCCGCCCTGGAGGAGCGTCAGGGCCGCCGCGCTGCGCAGGACGGCCGCGTGGCCCGGGTCGCGCGAGAGCAGGTCGGCCGCGGCGGCCGCGCGGGCGGGGTCGTCGCCGGCCACGTCGAGCATGGCCTGGCGCGTGGCCGGGTCGGCCTCGACCGCCGCCAGGCCGCGGAACGACAGGCGCGTCGTCTCGTTCAGGCGCACCGGCGCGCGCCAGGCGTGCAGGCGCGCGCAGGCGCGGGCCAGGGCCGCGAGCGCGTTGTCGGGCAGCGGGACCGAGCCGTGGCCGCTCGGGCCCGTGGCCGTGAGGCGCACGTTGTAGGGGACCTTCTCGGTCGTCTGGATGCCGACGACCTCCACGCGCCCGTCGCGCAGGCGCACGCGCCCGCCCTCGTTGAGCGCGAACTCGGGGTCGCCGAGGAGGTCGCGGTGCCGCTCGAGGACGAGGTCGACGCCGACGGGCGGGCCGCCCTCCTCGGCCGCGGTCGCCAGGAGCACGACGTCGCGCGCCAGCGCGTCGCGCCGCGCGGCCAGGTGGCGCAGGGCGACGACCGCCGCGGCGAGCATGCCCTTGTCGTCGATCGCGCCGCGCCCGTAGAGGTAGCCGTCCCGCTCGGTCGGCTCGAGCGGCGGCGTGCTCCAGCGGTCCTCCTGGACGCCCACCGTGTCCATGTGGCCCATGACGACCACCGGCCGCGCCGTCGGGCGCGTCGCCGCCAGGCGCGCGACGAGGTTGGCGCGGCCGTCGCCGGCGTCGAGCACGTGCACGGTGACGCCCTCGACGCCCGCGAGGGCGGCGGCGATCACCTCGGCGGCCGCCCGCTCGTTGCCCGGCGGGTTGCGCGTGTCGACCCGGATCAGCGCCTCGAGGAGCGCCCGCGTCTCGCGCTGCGCGGCGGCGCGGTCGAGGCCGGGCGGCGGCGGGGCCGTGAGGCCGTAGGGGGCCTGGGCGGCGGCGGGCCCGGCCAGGGCGAGGGTCAGCGCCAGGGTCAGGCCGAGGACCGGGGCGAGCGGGGCGAGCAGGGCGAGGCGGACGGGCTTCATGGCGCAGATCCTACGCCGCCCAGGCCGTCACGCCCGCGGCAGGAGCCACCCCGGCCCGACCTGCGGCCCGAGCGCCCCGCGCCGTCGGGCCAGGAGCGCGCCCCAGGCGCCCAGGTCGTCGCCGCC